>JBFWKS010000306.1:0-4895 GCA_050252545.1 Solirubrobacteraceae bacterium | reverse complement strand
CCGGACCGCCGACCGCGCCGCCGAAGGGCCCTCGACGCCGTGGTGTCACCGCTCGGCTGCGCTACGGTGTGCGCGCAGAGACCAACGCGGACCGCGGTGCAGGGAAGTCCGGTGAGACGCCGGCGCGGACCCGCCACTGTAGGCGCCAGGATCGTCCGTGGCCCTCGTGGGCAGCCACTGGGCCCGTGCACCGCACCGGCCCGGGAAGGCGCGGACGTTCGAAGGCGCGAGCCAGGAAACCTCGCCCGGACCGCCCACCCCAACGCCCTCCGGGTTCTCGAGGGCAAGGAGGCACCATGCAACTCCGTCATCGGCTCGCGCTCGCCGCGACCGCGCTGACCCTGGCGACGGTCACCGTCGCCTCACCCGCCGCCGCGGCGGGCCCCGACCGCATTCAGCTCCGGATCGAGGGCACGTCGAAGACCCTCTTCGAGGGACCGGTGCTCAGCGAGCCACGGACGGTCCGCTCCGCCGACGAGACGACCGCCCGGACGTGCGACGGCACGAACGCCGGCGCCAACCCGCGCCCGGGCCTCACGCCGATGGCCGTCGCCGCCGACGGGCTCGAGATATCGGGACGGACGTTCGGGGGCAACTTCACGTCGTTCGAGGACTTCTTCGTCACCCGGATCGCCGGTGACGAGCCCGACTTCTCCACCCAGGGGTTCTGGGAGGTGGCCGTCAACAACGTCGGCCTGAGCATCGGCGGCTGTCAGCGTCACCTCCGCGACGGCGACGGTGTCGTGTGGCGCGTGAACGACTCCCGGACGATCCTGCGCCTCGACGGTCCGGACGGCCCGGGCGAGCAGAGCTCGGCGACGGAGACCGGCCGGCCCCAGGGTCGCGTCAAGAGCGTCTACGTCCTGGAGCCGAAGGCGTCGATCACGCTGACGGTGCGCCGGCAGACCGGTGCCGGCGCGGACGGCTTCGCGCCCGCGCCGGGCGTCCCGGTGGGGACGGTCACGACCGCCCGCTCCGGCGACCAGGCGGTCACGACCACGGGTGCGCCGGTCGGCGACGGCAGCGGACGCGTGCGGCTCACGCCGTCCGCCGGATGGCACCGCTACAAGGCCGAGCAGCCGGGTGCGGTCCGCTCCAACCGCATCGACGTGTGCGTCAAGGCGGGCCCGTCGGACACGACCTGCGACACGGCTCCGGCCGACACGCGTGACCGGGCCCGCAAGGGCGTGGGGCCGTCCCCCGTCGCGGCATCGGTCCGCGTGACCCCGAAGCGCCTGGACCGCGGGTCGCTCCGGGTGCGGGTGCGGTGCGCCAAGGCGGCGGGCACGAACGGTTGCCGCGTCGGCCTGCGCGTCACCGGCCGCTACCGCACCGGTGCGGGGCAGCGGATGGCCACGCGGACGGTCGCACAGCGCACCGTCCGGGTGAAGGCCGGTCGCACGCGCACCTACCGCCTGCGCGCGCGGGCGGCGTTCCGCAGCGACCTGGCGCGCGCCGGACGGCGCACGATCCGCGTGCGCGCGACGACCCGCACCGACGCGGGCACGAGCACCCGGACGACGACCGCGCGCGTGCGGCACCGCTGACCAGCGTCGGTCCCGTCCACCCCGGGACGGCTTCCCGGGGTGGACGGGACCCCGCTCGCGCCGACCACGACAAGCGGCGGCGCGCCGAAACCGGAGGGAGCGACTCCGGATCCGGTACCGTCGCCGTCGATGTCCTCGCCCCGACCCGGCGCGCCCGCCGTCCCGACGGCGCACCCGCGCACGATCCTCGCGGTGATCCTGCTGGCGGGCCTGTCGTTCGCCCTGTCGCAGACGATGATCGTCCCGGCGCTGCCGCGACTCACCGACGAGCTCGACACGACCCGGTCGGCGACGGCGTGGCTGCTGACCGCCTACCTGCTCAGCGCATCGGTGTGCACCCCACTGGTGGGCAAGCTCGGCGATCTGTACGGCAAGGGCCGCACGCTGACGATCGTGCTGTTGCTGTTCTCGCTCGGCTCGGTGATCTGCGCACTGGCCCCGAGCGTCGAGGTCATGATCGCCGGGCGGGTCGTGCAGGGCGTCGCCGGAGGGGTCTTCCCCCTGTCGTTCGGAATCATCCGCGACACGTTCCCGCCCGACCGGGTCGCGGGAGCGATCGGCCTGCAGAGCGCGGTCTTCGGGATCGGTGGCGGGATCGGCCTGCCGCTGGCCGGCGTCATCGTCGACCACACCTCGCCGGCCGTCATCTTCTGGATCGGGCTCATCGCGCTGCCGGCGGCGCTGGCCGCGTACCGTCTCGTGCCGCCGTCGCCGCCGGTGCGGAGCACGCGCGTGGACTGGCCCGGTGCGCTGCTGCTGTCGGTCGGGCTGGCGACGATCCTGCTGGCGCTCTCGCAGGCGAGCAGCTGGGGCTGGGGCGATCCGGCGACGCTCGGCCTCCTGCTCGCCGGGGTCGTCGTGATCGTCGTGTGGGTCCGTGTGGAGCAGACGCGCACCGACCCGTTGATCGACATCGCCGTGCTGCGGCGGCGGGAGGTGGCGGCGACGAACGCGACGGGCTTCCTGGCCGGCTTCGCGATGTTCTCGAGCTTCCTGCTCATCCCGCAGTTCGCGCAGGCGGCCGAGTCGACCGGCTACGGGTTCGGGATGTCGGTGACCGAGTCGGGGCTGCTGATGCTCCCGAGCTCGGTGATGATGCTCATCGCCGGGCCGCTGGCCGGGCGCTGGGGCGCCCGGTTCGGGTTCCGGGCGACCCTCGTCACCGGCACGGCGTCGTCGGCGCTGTCGTTCGGCTTCCTGGCGCTCGAGCACGGCGACCCGTGGCACTTCATCGTGTCCGGCGCGCTGCTCGGCGTGGGCCTGTCGTTCACGTTCGCGTCGATGGCCAACCTCATCGTCGCCGCCGTGCCCCGGTCCGACGTCGGCATCGCGACCGGGATCAACACCGTCACGCGCACCGTCGGCGGCGCGTTCGGATCGGGCGCGGTGACCGCGATCATCACCGCGTCGACGATCGGTGACACGTCGATCCCGTCCGGCGACGCGTACACGACCGCGTTCGTCCTGGCCGCCGGGGTCGGGATCGGCGCGATGGTGATGGCGACCTTCGTGCCGCGGCCGGGTCGTCCGACCGACGACGGCGCGGTGCCCGTCGGCTCGGCGGTCGCGCGGGCCTGATCTGCAGGCCACGAGGAAGCAGACGCGCGTTGGTCGCAGCCCGGTGGCGGGTATGGGCTCCACATGGCCGACGTTCGGGTCCGCATCGATGCCGACGACGAGGCGCGGCGCGCGATGCTCGAGGTGCTCGCGAGGGGCGACGACGTCCATGCGGTGACGCCGCTGGACGACGGGGCGCGGGTGCACCTGGCCGGCTACGCCCGCGAGGCCGCCGAATCGCGGGCCCACGAGCTGTTGCGCACCGCGGCGGCCGAGGCCCGGGTCGACCCCAACCACGTCCGCGTCGTGGGCGACGGCTGGGAGTTCGGCGAGGACCACGTCCGCTGATGCCGATGGGACCGCGCTACCTCGACCGCGACGACGCCGGACGGACCCTGGCGCGGGCGGTCGCGCGCGAGGTCGATGGTCCGTCGGTCGTGCTGGGCCTGGCGCGCGGCGGGGTGCCGGTCGCCGTCCCGGTCGCCCGGGCGCTGAACGCGCCGCTCGAGGCACTGGTGGTCCGCAAGCTCGGAGCGCCCGGGCACGAGGAGCTGGCCGTCGGGGCCATCGCGCCCGGAGGCGTCCGCGTGCTCAACCACGAGCTCGTGCGCGATCTGGGGGTGAATGACGCACGGCTCGCCGACGTCGAGGCGCGCGAGCGGGCTGAGCTGGAGCGGCGCGAGCGCCTCTACCGCGGCGGACGCCCGTCGGTGCTGGACGGCACGCTCGGCGACCGGACCGCGGTGCTCGTCGACGACGGGATGGCCACCGGCGCGACGATGCGCGTCGCGATCGCGGCGGTCCGCCGCGCAACACCGTCACGGATCGTCGTCGCCATCCCGGTAGCCGCCCCCGACGTGGCGGCGGCCGTGGCCGGTGCGGTCGACGCGTTCGTCTGTCCCCACCTGCCCCGACGGCTCGTCGCCGTCGGCGCGCACTACGTGGAGTTCGGGCAGACCTCCGACGACGAGGTGATCGCCGCACTGGCCGGCACGCCGGCGACCTGAGGCCCGTCGCGGCCCCGCCGGACCTTCGAGGGTGACAGCACCACGATGCCCGTCCCGTGGAAGATCACGCCCCACCGGGGATCGCTGCGGGACGGCGGGCTCTGGGGCCAGCGTGGTGCGGGCACCTCCGTACGTCGGCCCACGCGCGACGTGACCGTGCCGACGAGGAGGAACGACCGTGGAGGGCTTGGATCCCGGGACCATCGCGGCACTGGCGGTGTTCGGTCTGGTGGCCGGCATCGGCATCACCGCCCTCGGTCCCGGTGGCGTCCTCGTCACCGTCGGGTTGTTCCTCCTGACCGACCTGTCGCCCGAGGCGGTGGCGGGGACCGCGATCGTCACCCACATCGCCACCGGCGTGGTCGGCACCCTCGCCTACGGCAGGTCGGGCCACCTCGGGGATCGGGACACGCGACGGGCCGCGGTGATCCTCGCCGCGGTCGCGGTGCTCGGCACGCCGCTCGGCGTGCTGGTCAACGGGGCGGTGTCGGGGTCGACCTTCGCGGTGTTGCTGGGGATCGTCACCGCGGCGACGGGCGTGCTGGTGTGGGTGCGCGAGCGTCGCGTCCGCGCCGTGGACGAGCGACCGCTCCCGCCGGTCCTGCACCCGTCGGTGGTCGCCGCGGTCGGCCTGGGGGTCGCCACCGCCGCGGGGATGTTCGGGCTCGGCGGCCCGATGCTCGCGGTGCCGCTGTTGGTCGCGTTCGGGGTGCCGGTGCTCGCGGCACTGGCTGCCGCCCAGGTCCAGTCGGTCGTCATCGCCACGGTCGGCACGGTCGGCTAT
>JBFWKS010000305.1:0-4937 GCA_050252545.1 Solirubrobacteraceae bacterium | reverse complement strand
GACCTCCGGGGCGACGTCGGGGACAGCGACCATGAACGTACGGTATCACGTACGACTGTACGTCAAACCGCACGTATGGAGTCGGGATTCGAGCCGGTGCGGCCGACGTGGACGACAAAACGGGCCCCGCCGCGACCTGCGCGACGAGACCCGCCGGCCCCTCCCCGGTCTCCCCCACGGGCCGGGGCCCGGCCGTGCGCGCGCTCAGGCGAGCACGTCGAGGCCCTTGACGGCCCTCAGGACCGTGGCCTCGCTCTTGGGGGAGTCGAACGTCCTGGGCGCGGGGTAGCTCCGGACCGGCGCACCGACCTCGCCCCCGCCGTTGAGGACGCGGATCCAGGCGGCGTGGCGGGCCTCCACCGAGTGGATGCCCAGGGCCGCCTTCACGAACGCCCGCGTCTTGAGGTTGGGCCCCTGGCCGGCGTACGCCGCCACCCCCGTGTCCTCGAGCAGCTCGGCGCTGCCGGCGAACTTCTCGCGCGAGATGAGCGTCGCGACCGTGTCCGCATTGAACTTCGGCTTCTTGATCGCCCGCCGCCCGAGGCCCTTGCGGAGGAAGTCGACGTGCGACTGCTCGTGCTTGGCCACCACCTGCGCGAACTGCTTGAGCTGCGGCGTGGCGAAGTCGTCGGCGTCGACCGCGGCGCGGTAGAAGCCCGCCTCGAGGTACTCCAGCGTCAGCGCGTAGTTGAGGATCCTGATGTCGTTCTTCGCCGAGGGACGGCGGGAGATCTTGGCCTGTGCCAGCGCCGGCAGCCCGAAGATCGTGCTGCCGGCGACGAGGCCCGCACCGGCGAACGCGCCGTTGCGCAGGAACGTGCTGCGGTCGTGTCCGGCGTCCTCGGCGGCCTCGCGCATGTCGCCGTCGGCGTCGAGCTTCTCGAGATCGAACTGCGTGGACATGTCGTCCTCCTGGTCCTCGATGGGGCGCCGGTCGGCCGGCGCGGTCAAGGAGGAGAACGACGCGGCGTCGCGACCGGATGCATCACGACGCACGGGGCGATGCCCGGGTCCGGGCGGGCCCGGACCCGAACCCACCCAGGAGCTACGGGGTGACGTCCGCCGCGGCGGGCTCGGGGTCGCTCCCGGCCACGGCGAGACGGCGGGCCGCGACCCCGACCGCGCGCAGGTACGCGATCGCCGACGCGCGGATCGTGTCGGGGTCGACGCCCTGCCCCGATCCGGTGACGCGCTCGCCGCCCGTCACCCCGGGCAGGCCGGAGCTGACCGCGGACCCCGCGGTCCCCAGCTCGACGATGACCGACACGTTGGCGAGGGCGTCCTGGCCCTCGGTGACCGCGTCGACGTGGTACTCGCGCAGTCGTGCGTCGATCCCGACCGCGGCGTCGATCGCCCGGAACACGGCGTCGATCGCGCCGTCACCGGAGAACGATCCGGACACCTCGCCACGGTCGGGCACGTCGACGATGACCGTCGCGTGCGGGGGCCGCGAATCCGCCGGAACCTCGACCGACACCTTGACCAGGCGCAGCGCGGCGAGCGGATCGTCGACGCGCAGCTCGTCGGTCACGAGCGCCTCGAGGTCCATCGCGGTGACCTGCTTCTTGCGGTCTGCGATCTCCTTGAACTTGTCGAACGCCTGGCGCAGGCCCTGGCCGTCGAGGCGGTAGCCGAGCTTCTCCAGCGCGTCCTTCAGCGCGGCCCGGCCGGAGTGCTTGCCGAGCACCAGCTGGTTGGCGTCCTCGATCCCGATCGACGTCGGGTCCATGATCTCGAAGGTCGAGCGCTCCTTCAGGACGCCGTCCTGGTGGATCCCGGACTCGTGACTGAAGGCGTTGCGGCCGATGATCGCCTTGTTGGGCTGGACGACGTACCCGGTCAGGCGCGACACCAGCCGGCTCGTGCGGGCGATCTCGGTGGTGACCGCCCCGGTCGTGTAGCCCAGCCGGTCCTTGCGGGTCTCCAGGAGCATGATGATCTCCTCGAGCGCCGCGTTGCCGGCGCGCTCACCGATGCCGTTGACGGCGCACTCGACCTGACGGGCACCGACCGAGAGCCCCGCCAGCGAGTTGGGCACGGCCAGGCCCAGGTCGTTGTGGCAGTGGACCGAGAGGACGACGTCGCGCAGGCCCGGCGCGTACTCGTAGAGCTTGGTCAGGAACTCCGCGTACTCGTCCGGGGTGGCGTAGCCGACGGTGTCGGGGACGTTGATCGTCGTCGCGCCCTCGTCGATCGCGATCTGGATGACCTGGCCGGTGAACTCGGCGTCGGCACGGGTGGCGTCCATGGGGCTGAACTCGACGTCGTCGACGAGCGACCGGGCGTGCGACACCGCCGCCCTGGTCCCCTCGAGCACGTCGGCGCGCGTGTTGCGCATCTGGTGCTCGATGTGGATGTCGGACGTCGAGATGAACGTGTGGATGCGGGGCCGCTCCGCCTCGCGCAGCGCCTCGCCCGCCCGCACGATGTCCGGGGCCTGGGCGCGCGCGAGTCCGGTGATGATCGGACCGCGGACCTCGCGGGCGATCGCCTGCACGGCGTCGAAGTCACCGGGCGAGGAGATCGGGAAGCCCGCCTCGATGACGTCGACCCCGAGCCGTGCCAGCTGGTGCGCGATCTCGAGCTTCTCGCTCTTGTTGAGCGCGATGCCCGGCGACTGCTCGCCGTCGCGCAGGGTGGTGTCGAAGAGGATGACCCGGTTGGGGTCGGGGGTGGTCATGGTCGTGCTGCTCCTGTCGTCTCGTCCTCGGTCATCGGTCCTGGTTCGCGGCTTCAGCGGCCGCCACGCATCACATCCCCCTAGCGGGGGAGCAGAAGCAGGAGCGAGAGGTCGAGGCGAGGGCCCATGACTGCCGGGAGGGTAGCACCCGACGCACGACCCATCGCACGACGTCGACGGATCCGCCGCGCCGGGTGTCGAAGGCCGGCGATCGGTCTGTTACGGTCGGAGACGGCCCTCGGGGCCACTCCATGCGCAGCCTCCGCTAGACCGCCGCCACGACCGATCGACCGGTGCCCGCCACCGGTCCTCGCGACGGTCCTTGCCCAAAGGCCATCCGACACGGCCGTGCGCCGTGCCGCCCGCAAAGGAGCCCCGCATGCCGTCGACCCCGATCGACGCCCGCCGGATCACCGTCCACCACGGTCCGCGCACCGTGCTGCGCGACGTCGATCTGCGCGTCCACCACCACAGCCGAATCGGCCTGATCGGCCCCAACGGGTCGGGCAAGAGCACCCTGCTGCGGGTGCTCGCCGGCGTCGCCCGGCCCGATTCCGGGACCGTCCGCCGCGCCGGCACGATCGGCCACCTGCCGCAGGTGACCGGCGAGACCGACGACACGCCGGCCCGGGACGTCGCGCTGGCCCGGGCGGGCGTGGCCGCCGCCGTCCGCGACCTCGACGCCCACGCCGCACGACTCGCGGCCGGAGACCTGGACGCGGTCGGTCCGCACGCCGCCGCGTTGGACCGGTGGCTCGCGCTCGGCGGCGACGACGCCGACGCCCGACTGGCGATCGCCGCCGACGAGCTCGGCCTCCCGGCCGCGCTGCTGGATCGTCCGATCGGCGCGCTGTCGGGTGGTCAGGCCGCGAAGGTCGGCCTCGTCGCCCTGCGGATCAGCCGCCACGACGTCGTGCTGCTCGACGAGCCCACCAACCACCTCGACGCCGACGGGCTCGCCGCCTTGGACCGCTTCCTCCGCGAGCACCGCGGTGGCGCGGTGATCGTGTCGCACGACCGGGCGCTGATGGAGGAGGCGGTCGGAGAGGTCGTCGTGCTGGACGCGCAATCGGGCCGGGCCGAGCACCACGGCGGTGGCTACGCGGTCTGGGAGCGCTCGCGGGAGGAGGCACGCCGGCGTGCGCATCGCGAGCACGAGCATGCCGTGGCGGCCCGCGACCAGCTGCGGCGGGCCGAGGACGAGGCGCGCCGCCGAGCCGCCGAGGGGCTTCGTCGCACGCGCGGCGGCCGGGGCATGGCCGACGGTGACAAGCACACCGCGGAGTGGGTGCGGTCGCGGGCCGAGGGCGTGCAGCGGCGGGCGCGCGTGATCGCCGGGCGCGTCGCGACGCTCGACGTGCCCGAGAAGCCGTGGGAGCCCGGGCCGCTTCGGTTGGAGCTCACGCCGGCCGAGCGGCGCTCTGCGTGGGTCGTCGCGCTGGAGGGCGTGGTGCTGCGCCTCGGGGCGTGGTCGCTCGGCCCGATCGACCAGACCGTCGCCTACGGCGAGCGGATGCTGCTCAGCGGCCCGAACGGCGCCGGCAATTCGACGTTGATCGGGGCGCTGGCCGGTCGGGTACGACCGGCGGACGGCATCCGCAGGGTCGAGGGCGGCGCCCAGATCGCCGAGCTCGGGCAGGCCCGACGGCTCCTCGTCGGGCATGCGGGTACGGCAGCGCAGGCGGTCGCCGCGCTCGCCGGCCTGTCGCAGACCGACGCCCGCACCACGCTGGCGACGTTCGGGCTGGGGGCCGAGGTCGTGCAGCGGCCCTCGGGAACGCTGTCGCCCGGCGAGCTGACGCGTGCCGAGCTCGCGGTGCTCGCCGGCCGCCGGACCACCTGCCTGGTGCTCGACGAGCCGACGAATCACCTGGACGTCGCGTCTCTGGAGGCGGTCGAGGCCGCGCTGGCGGGCTGGCCGGGAGCGCTGGTCGTGGCGAGCCACGACCAGCGCTTCCGCGAGGCTCTGGAGGTGACGCGGACCGTGACCCTGCCTGCGCAGTGACCCGCGTCGCGGGTCGCTCTCGACCGGGCGCGGTCGATGGGTCCCGCGCCCGGTCCGCCACCGACCGCCGGCCGTGCGCGGCGGTGGCCCCGGTGGACCGTCGAGGACGCCTACAGGTCGATCGCGCGGGCCTTGCGGAACCCGTCGAGCGTCTCGACCTGCTCGAGGACGTCCGGACCGACCGCCTCGTCGGTGGTGACGACCATGACGGCGTGGCCGGCGCGCTCACCGTCCTCGTCGCGGTGGTAGCCG
>JBFWKS010000304.1:0-5023 GCA_050252545.1 Solirubrobacteraceae bacterium | reverse complement strand
CGATCTCTCGTCGGGGGTGGACGTGCAGGTACGCGAGGTCGCCGTCGCGCAGCGCGACAAGGTGTCCGCGCGCACCGAGGTAGGGCTGCAGCGCCTGCACAGGCCGGCCGTCGCGGGTGATCCGAAACCGCAGCGCGCTCTCACGTCCCGCCCGCACCGGTCCGGACACCAGCTGCACCTCGAACCCGTCGGTCCGTGCGCGGTTCGTGGCGGGGGGAACCGTGGTCGGGGTGAAGGTGCCGGGGGCCTGCAGGTCGATGCCGACGGTGCGGCGGACCCCGTCGATGGTGAAGTCCGCCAGGACCCGGTGGCTTCCGGCCGTCGACAGGGTCAGGGGCGTGCTCCACGTGCCGTCCGGTCCGCGGCGGGGGTGCAGGTGCTGAAAGCCGGTGCCGTCGCGGCGCACGACGATGAGGTGCAGCTCTCGCTCGGCCTCGACCTCGTAGCCCTCCCTGACCGGCCGGCCGTCCGGGCCGATCACCCGCAGTCGCAGCGTCGTCCGGACGCCGGGGGTCCGTGTTGTGCGCTCGGCGGTGAGGGTATAGCCGTCCTGGGAGCTTGAGAGCCCCGCGGGCAGCGCCCCGGCGGCGGCGGGAACAGGGGTCCCGTGGCCCCCACCGTGCCCGCCGACCTTCTCGGCCGTGCCGTGGGCACCGCCGCTGGCGGCGGGGCTGTCGGTGGGGTCGATCAGCGCACCGGCGCCAGTGGCGGCGCCGAAGGTCAGGGCCAGGCCGGTGGCGAAGGCGGCGAGCTTGGTGGGAACGTTCATGTCGGCCGCGATCGGTCAGTCCACGAGGGTGTAGCCGGCCGTCTCCACGGGCTGGCGGATCTCGTCGCGCGCTTGGCGGTGCCCCGCACGATCAGCGACCCGCTGGCGCGGTCGACGACAGCGGATTGCACGCCCTTGAGCTCCTCGACCTCCTCGCGGACGGACAGCTCGCAGCGCCCGCAGGTCATGCCCTGCAGGCGGTGGGAGGTCTCGGTCGTCTGGCTCATCCTGGGTCCCTTGATACGGGTGGGGGGTATGTGGCGACCAAAACGTAGCACACCCCCCAGGGGTATACGCAAGTCGTTCCTGAAGTCTGCCGACGTCACCGGCTGGAACCCCCCTGGGGTATGGGTAGCATGGGATCCATGGCATCGACCGCAGAGACCACGACCGCCCCGGTGCGGGGCTATTCCGCGACGAAGGACCAGCTGCGCGCGCGGCTCAAGCGCGTCGAGGGCCAGGTCCGTGGCATCGACCGGATGGTCGAGGACGACCGGTACTGCATCGACGTGCTCACCCAGATCTCCGCGGTGCAGGCCGCGTTGGACAAGGGCGCCCTCGGTCTGCTCGATGGCCACGCCCGCACCTGCGTGCACTACGCCGACGGCACCCAGAACCTCGAGCGCACCGACGAGCTCATGGCCGCCGTCGGCCGCATGATGCGCCGCGGCTGACCCCGCCCCACCCGCGCCGGCGGGCCAGGCTTCCCCTTGGTCAGTCCGTGCACGCGACTGGTTCCGCAGCTCCGCCGGCGGACCCGGAGACGGGACCTCGGCTGCTGCGAATACCGAGTATGAGGAGGCCTCCGACGGTGGCAACACCGGCGACGCCGACCAACGCGGCCAGCGGGCCGAACGGTCGTGGCCGGGTAGGCCGCAGGACCCCCCTTCTCGGGCCGTCGACGCCCGCTCTGGCCGCGTTTCGACGCGAGGTGGCACGCGCCGGGCTGCGACGCCTGCGGCTCGGTGGCGGCCTTCAGGGCGCCTTGGGCCGCGCGGCCGGCGAGGAGGTCGGCGCCGGGACCTGAGTCACGGCCGTCCGTCGCGACGTGAGCCGGATCCTGCCTGCCAGGGCATGCTCGATCCGGCCCACACGGATCCCCAGGCGCTCGCGGCTCCCACGGCTTGCCGCCATCGCGCCGCCTGATCGCGCCGGAGGCCTTTTCCGTCCGCAGGAGTAGGGTTTGTCCGGTGACCGACTCCGCTGCCCTCCGCGAGTCCTCGACAGACACCGGTCCGACCGCCGTCGACCGTCCTGCCGACGACGCCACGGCGCTGGACGTCGCCGCCGTCCGCGCCCAGTTCCCGTACCTGGAGCGCGAGGAGGGGATCGTCTACCTCGACAGCGGCGCCAGCGCCCAGAAGCCACGCGCCGTGCTCGACGCGATGCACGAGTTCGGCGGGTCGCACTACGCCAACATCCACCGTGGCGTGCACCGGCTGGCGCGCGAGGCCGACGCCGCCTACGACGCCGCCCGCGCCCGGATCGCGGCGTTCGTCGGCTCCACGCCGCAGGAGACGATCGTCACCGGCAGCGTCACCCAGTCGATCAACCTCGTGGCGCACGCCTGGGGCGACGTCAACGTGGGGGAGGGCGACGAGGTGCTCATCACCCACATGGAGCACCACGCCAACCTCGTGCCGTGGCAGCAGCTCTGCCTCCGCAAGGGCGCGACCCTGCGCTACCTCGAGCTCGACGACCAGGGCCGGATCTCGCTTGACCAGCTCGACGAGATCCTCGCGGGCGGACGGGTCAAGCTCGTCGCGATCGCCCACGTGTCGAACGTGCTCGGTACGCGCAACCCGGTCGAGGAGGTCGTCCGTCGCGCCCATGCCGCCGGTGCCCGGGTGCTCGTCGACGGCGCCCAGGCGGTGCCGCAGCAGCCGGTCGACGTGGCGGCGATCGGGGCGGACTTCTACGGGTGGACCGGCCACAAGCTCTACGGCCCCACCGGCATCGGCGTGCTGCACGTGCGCCGTGAGCTGCTGGCGGACCTGCCGCCGTTCCTCACCGGCGGCGACATGATCCGGATCGTCGACTTCCAGGAGACGAGCTGGGCCGACGGCATCCACCGGTTCGAGGCCGGGACCCCGCCGATCATCGAGGCCATCGGCCTGGCCGCCGCCTGCGACTGGGTCGACGCCGTCGGCGGGATCACCGCGATCCACGCCCACGAGGAGCGGATCACCGCGCACGCGCTGGAGCGGATCGGTGCGGTCGACGGGCTCCGGATCGTCGGGCCGCGCTCGGCCGCCGAGCGCGGGGCGCTGGTCTCGTTCGCGATCGACGGGGTCCACCCGCACGACGTCGCCGAGATCATCGCCCGCGACGAGGTCTGCGTCCGCGCCGGCCAGCACTGCGCCGAGCCGCTGCACCGCGCGCTGGGCATCCCGGCGACGACCCGCGCGAGCTTCGCCGCCCACACGGTGCCCGAGGAGATCGACACGCTCGTCACGTCGATCGGCCGCGTGCTCGACATCTTCGGCTGACGCGGCCCTGGCCGATGCTGGATCGAGCTTGAAGCACCGCCGGGCGCCGTGATGGGATGGCGCCCATGGTCGAGCTGCTGACGATCGGTGAGGTGTCGCGACGCAGCGGCGTGGCGACGTCGGCGCTGCGGTACTACGAGGACCGCGGGCTGGTCGAATCGCAGCGCGCCGGATCGGGCCACCGGCGCTATCCACGGACGGTGCTGCGCCGGATCGCGTTCATCGTCTTCGCCCAGCGGGTCGGGCTGACGCTCGACGAGATCGCCGTCGAGCTGGACCGGCTCCCGACCGACCGCGCGCCCAACCGTCGGGACTGGGCCAAGCTGTCGGCGACGTGGACCGACCGGATCGACGAGCGGATCGCCGAGTTGCAGCGGCTCCGCGGCAGTCTGACCAACTGCATCGGCTGCGGCTGCCTGTCGCTGTCGCGTTGCGCGCTGTCGAATCCCGGCGACCACGCCGAGCGGTTCGGGCCCGGCCCCCGCTACTGGATCGGGGACCGGCGTCCGGGGTAGGAGCGGGCGGGTGCCGAGCGTCCGGCGGGCTACTCCCGGGTGAGGCTGAACGTCACCGGATCGAGCTCCTGACCGGCGGCGTAGAAGTCCGCGAACGCCGGTGCGCCCGCCGCTGTGAGCGTGGCCGGCACGCCGGACCAGGTCGTGGTCGGGCCCGACACCGTCCTTTGACCCTTCGTCGGGTCGAGACTCGCGAACGCCACGCCGGGATAGTCGATCGTCGTCCCGGCGCTCAGACTCCGGCTCGTGACGTCGGCGTAGAGCGTTCCGGCGGTGCCGGCGGCGTCGAGGACCACCCGGGGGTTGCGGAGCTCCATGTGCAACTGGCCTCCGTGCCCGTCGAACGTCACGGTCCCGCCATAGCGCCAGTCGGTCCCCGAGGCGGTGTCGCGCTCGGCGGTCGCCGGGAAGCGGAACGTCCCGCTGCTGGTCTGCGTGGCCCCGTCGCCGACGGTGATCGTGCCGTGCGCGATCGGCCCCGCGATGTACTTGCGGAACGACTCCTTCACACCCCAGTCGGCGACGCCGCCGACCCGGGTCGGGTTCGGTGCGGGTACGGGTGCGGGGGGCGCCGGTGCGGGCGACGGGGTCGGGGCGGTCCCGCCGTTCGTCCGCTCGAGCTGCGCGATGATCGTGACCTTGCCGAACCGTCCTCCGCGCAGCCGGCCGATGCCGAGCTTGCGGCCGAGGGTCTTGGCCGCGGCGTGGGTCATCCGCACGTTGATCCGCGAGCGCTGGGCCACGCCCGACCCCGTCCGGTGGAAGAGCCGGGTGGCGCTCACCGTGAAGAGCAGCCGCCGGGGCCCCCCGTCGATCCGGCCGCGGATCTCCGACCGCTTCCCGATCTTGGTCCGCAGGCCGGTGATCGTCACCTCGCCGTCGTCGCTCTGCAGCGCGAGACCGCTGTCGCGCTGCTGGTTCAGGATGGCGACCCGCCCGACGTAGCCGCGCGAGGTCGGTACGTCGATCCGGTCGTCCGCGACGCTCGCTCCGTCGTGGGGGCGGATCGTGACGTCCGAGCGGTCCAGGGCCTTGCCGACCTTTCCTCCTGGCTCGAAGCCGAGAGCGCCTCCGGTCACCTCGCCGGGGTCGGCGGCCGACGCGGCGGCGGGCACCAGGAGCGTTGCGGTGACGGCGGAGAGGGCGATGCGGGTGGGACGAGACACGGGACCTCCTCGGGGTCGAGTCGCGGAGTGCGACCCGGGAACGCGGATAGTAGGTGAGCCTAACCCTCGGCGGGCGGGGGCGCG
>JBFWKS010000303.1:0-5034 GCA_050252545.1 Solirubrobacteraceae bacterium | reverse complement strand
GTCCGGCGCCGCGACCACGCCTCCAGCTGCTCGCGCTCGTCATCGGTGAGCGAAACCGGGGCGGCTGCAGGACCGGGCACCCCCACATCCTACAACCGCCCAACAACTAATGACTCAGGACACTAGCCGCCCCCGACTCGTCCCAGAAACTGGGGATGTGCACCGATAGTCCTCGGAAGCCCAGGCTGTCGAGGATGGCAAGCTGAATCGGGAACTTCCCGCTCGGGGTGTCGGGAAGGCCACCGATCGGCTAGTCCGATCGCCACAGCAATGATCAGCTCGAAGGCCACGGGAACACGAAGGGGAGCCATGCGGCACGGGCCAATGAACGAGGTCGCCGTCTCGGCGGAGCCCTTTCGATGCTCTGGTGCCGAACCACAGCTCGCTCATGCCGGCTCTGGAACGCGTCCTCGGCCGGATACCGGTCGAGGGGAGTCAATTTTCGTCCGGCGGAGGGGGATCAGTTTTCACGCGGCGCCGACAGAGGGCAACACCCGGCCCTTCGGGCTGCTGCATGGCGAAGCCCCCTGCGTCCTCGCCGAGCCGCTGGGATCGATCGGTGCCCGCCTGCACGCCGGCACGGGGTGGAGCGCGCAGCTAGGCGACGCCGTGGGCGGCCGCGCCAGACCTCGGCTCCGGGGTCCCGACATCCGGTCCTGCTGCGTCCCGCCGCTCCCTAGACTGCTCGAAGCGTCGTATGACGCCGGTCGCGCTGAGGGGAAGAACGTGATGAAGATGATGCCATCGTCGCTGGAGAGTCGTCAGAAGCCTCTCGGGCCGTCGCCGTTCGAGCAGAGGATGAGCGCGGACGAGCTGCAGGAGCTCGAGGCCGTCGTCGGGTCCGCGATGAAGTTGGTCCGCGGCAACGACTCCGTCCCGCTCGATGAGATCGTCGACTTCGAGTCCGCACGGGCGGCACTCCACGACGCGTGGGCGGTGGTGGAGCGGGCGCTTCGCGGCCCCGGGACCGACGGGGGCAAGAAGGGCGATCTCTTCTCGCTCGTGGAACGTCTGCGCAGGTTGGACGTGGGCATTCGCGAGGGAGAGACGCGTCGCCGCAACGAGATCCTCCGCGAGGTCGGGCCCGCGTTGCGTCGCCTGCAGTCCGTCGGGACGCTGCCGCACCTCGTAGCGTTGGTGCCCGAGGTCATCTGCGATCTCGGGTTCGACCGCGCGATCATGTCGAGCATCATCGACGCGCAGTGGGTGACCCAGGCGTCGCACGTCGTCGGGGACAAGGAGTGGGCGGCCATCATCACGCGGGCCGGCCAGGACGAACCGGCACCGCTGCGGGGGACCGGAGTTCCGGAGTCGGAGGTCGTCCGGCGCCGGACGGCGGTGCTCGTACGCGACGTGCAGACCGGGGGCCACGTCCACGCGCCGATGGCGGAGGCATCGCTGTCCAGGAGCTACGTCGTCGCGCCGATCGTGGTGCGCTCGCAGGTTGTCGGTCTGGTCCACGGCGATCGAGTGTTCCACCGCGGTGATACGGACGACTTCGATCGCGACACGCTGGCGATGTTCGCCGACGGCCTGAGCCTCGCCTTCGAGCGGGCGTCGCTCGAGTCCCGCCTAGGCGGGATCCAGTCCACGCTGCGCCAGCTGGCGGCCGACGCGGTCACGCCGGCCGAGATCTCGCCGATACCGAGCGACCCGCCGGCACCCACGTGGTCCCTGGTCGGAGCGTCGGCGCGATCGAACAGCCACGCGACCTCGTTGGGGGCGCTCGCGGGGAACCTCACGAAGCGCGAGCTGGAGGTCATCCAACACCTGGCGCACGGTGAGACGAATGCGCAGATCGCCTCGCGCCTGGTGCTTTCCGAGGACACGGTGAAGACGCACGTCAAGCACATCCTGAGGAAGGTCGGGGCGAGCAATCGCGCCGAGGCCGTCTCCAAGTGGCTCTTGGCGGAGACACGCTCGCAGTGAGGACCGGGGCCAGCCACTCCCGGCTCGCTCCCGCCCTTGATTTCGGGGTCTTCCGCGTCTGCACGGCGGCGGTTCAGGCGGACGTCAGCGCGTGCTTCAGTGGTGTCGCGGTGTCGCGGAGCACATCGACCGAGATCGGCCGATCACTGGCGATGAGCCTCTTGGCGGCGGCGAACCCCGCCGGGTCGTTGATGACCTCGGCGCACCGGATGCGGTCGCCATTCAGGTGCAGCACCATGAACGACCGGTCGCTCGACGGGTCGCCGCGGATGACCAGGTCGTCGCCGTGCTCCAGGACGCCGGCCACCTGCAGCTTGAGGTCGTACTGGTCGGACCAGAACCACGGGAGCGCCTCGTACGACCGTGGACGGCCGAGGATGGACGCGGCAGCGACCTTCGCCTGCTCCGTCGCGTTCGGGACCGACTCCAGACGCCGGTAGGATCCCGAGCGTGGGTCGACGAACCGCGCGACGTCACCGATCGCGTAGATGTGCGGGTCGGACGTCCGCATGCGGTCGTCCACGAGGATCCCGGTATCGACGTCGAGTCCGGCGCTCTCGGCCAGCTCGGTGCGCGGGAGCAGTCCGATGCCGATGACCAGAAAGTCGGCGGGGACGCTTCGGCCACCGGCCAGGCGAACGGCGGTCACGTCGCCGCGATCATCCGGGTCGAATTCGTCGACGCCGGAATCGACGAGGATCTCGACGCCCTGCTGCTCGTGCTGACGCCGATAGAAGTCGGCGACGACCGGCGAACTCACCCGGGCCAGGAGCCGCTCGGCGACCTCGACGACGACCGTCTCGACCCCGAGCGTACGGGCGACGGCCGCGAACTCGAGCCCGATGTAGCCACCACCGACGACGACCGCCCGGCGCGCCGGTGCCATCCGGCTCCGCAACGCGTCGGCGTCGGAGCGTGTGCGCATGTAATGCGCGTTCCGCGCCGTCTCGAGACCGGGGAGCGTCCGCGCACGCCCGCCGGTCGCGAGCACGAGGTGGTCGTAGGGCACCGTCTCGCCGTCGGTGAGCGTGACAGCGCGGCCCGCGGGGTCGACCGACACGACGCACGTCGACGTCCGCACGTCGATGTCGTTGCGCTCGTAGACCTCCTGTCCTCGAAGCAGCAGGTCGTCCGCGGAGGTTGAACCCTTCAAGTAGGTCTTCGACAGTGGTGGCCGCGAGTACGGGTAGTGGGATTCCTCGCCGATCACGGTGATCGCCCCGGGGAAGGCACCCTGCCGCAGCGCAGCGACGATCTCGCCGCCAGCCTGCCCCGCGCCGACGACGACGACATGTCCGCTTCCGGCCTGCGTCGTCATCACTGCTCCTCGGGGATCTGCAGGACGATGCCGGCGGTCTCCGCGTTGCACGGGATCTGGCACGAGAGGCGGCTGCTCGGCTCCCGCTCGACCGCGGTGGCCTCGAGAAGCGCGTCCTCGTCCTCGCTCATCTCGGGAAGAACGCCACCCCACTCGCCTTGGACGAACACGTGGCAGGTGGCGCACGAGAGCTCGCCACCACATTCGCCGACGATGCCCGGGACGAGATTGTCCAGTGCGGCGTTCATGGCGCTTCCCGCGGCGGCATCGACCTCGTGCTTCGTGCCGTCCGCTCCGACGAAGACCACTTGGGACATCGCTGCTCTCCTCCAACTCTGGTGCCGGATGACCGGCGTCACGGAACACCGCAGTACGTTACGGAGACGTCATCACCGCGACATCACTCGCTGGGGGTCACTTTCCGTCCCCGTCGGGTTGTTCGTCGACCGGCGGGCCCGGACGGCGGACGCCGCGAGCTCCCCGCCGCATAAGGCGCGACCGCGGATCAGCGGCCCGCCCCGAAGCTCGGGGCTGGCGTGGATCGAGGGCAGGATGGTCCCGTTTGCAACCCCAAGGGGTGAGCGAAGGACCCCCAGTTGACGATTGCCCAGCGGGCGCGCTCGGCCTAGCGTTCTGTGAGCAGGACCACGACCAAGGGTGGGGGAGCAAGACATGGCTGGACTTCAGGGAGCAAACGTCGTCGTCACGGGTGGCGCCACCGGCGTCGGCCAGGCCCTCGCGGTCGAGGCCGGGCGGCGGGGAGCGCGCGTGGTGATCGCGGACGTCAACGACGCGTCCTCGACGGTCGAGAAGGTCATCGCGGTGGGCGGAACGGCGAGTTGGGTCGAGACCGACGTCACCCAGTACCAGTCGCTCGTCGACCTCGCCGCGCACGTCCGTGACGCGTTCGGCGGCGCGAACGTCCTGATCAACAACGCTGCCGGATCGATCGAGCCCGGAGCCGGTCTGGAGACGGCCGACCCTGAGCTCGCCGCCCAGCTGTTCCGGATCACCATCCTCGGCGTGTTCCACGGCATCCGGGCGTTCGCCGAGGACCTCCGCGCGGCAGCCGGGAAGAGCGAGGCCGCGTATGTGCTGAACGTCGGATCGGAGCACTCGCTCGGCGTCCCTCCGCACGTGATGCCGCTCAGCCCCTACACCGTCAGCAAGTACGCAACCCTCGGGTTCACGGACACCGCCCGCCGCGACTTCGCCGGCACCGGCATCGGCGTCAGCATGCTGGCTCCCGGGTGGGTCCTAACCGAGCTGGTTCAGTCGATCATCGCCTCGGACGACAACCTCCGCCAGGCGATCGAGCCGTACGCGCAAGACGACGACATCGTGGCGCGCGCCGCGTTCGACGGGCTGCTCGATGGGCATTACATCATCGCCACGAACCCGGCCTCCCGTGAGTTCGCGATGCAGCACGCCCGCGACGTCATGGCCGAGGTCCAGCGACTGCCGCTCACGACGAGCGACACGGCCCCCGCCCATGGCGGCACCGGCGACCCCGAGAACTGCCCGGTCGATCTCACTGCGCTGGGCGTCAACACCTCCGCCAACTGACCGCACCATCCCTCAGGAGCCCAGATGAGCACCGTCATCGATACCAGCATCAACCTGCCGGACTTCAGCGATCCGGCGACGTTCGCCGACGCCGTCCCGCACGAGGCGTTCGACCGCGTGCGCGCGCAGCCTGGCCTCTACTGGCAGCCCTCTGACTACGGCACGTTCAACGGTGGCTTCTGGATGGCCACGCGTTTCGCTGACATCGTCGACGTCGAGAA
>JBFWKS010000302.1:0-5066 GCA_050252545.1 Solirubrobacteraceae bacterium | reverse complement strand
AGAGCACACCTCCGGGCTCGCGGGCGTAGATCGAGTGGAAGTAGAACCGGTCGACGAGCCCGGAGGTGTGCAGTCCCGCGCCCTCGATCCGGGGCAGCCACGCCTCGTAGTCGGCTTGGCGGATGCCGAAGGCGACGTGGTGGACGGTGCCCGCCCCGGGCAGGGGGCGCTCCGCCGGGGCGGCGTCGATGGTGACCAGACCGCCGCGGCGATCGCTGCGCAGCTCCAGCCGCTGCAGCACCGCGGGTGGCGTCGGGGAGGACGTTCCCTCGCCGGCCGCACCGTCGGCCGCGGAGCGCCCCACCGCGGCCGCATCATCGACCCTCGCCCCGACCGTACCCGCGTCGGTCCCCGCGACCGGGCGCGCCCCGAGCACGTCGGTCAGCACCGCGGCGGAGCGGTCGGGCACGCGGCTGTACGTCCGCACCCCGTCGAACCCGCGCAGCGCGACCGCCTCGGGAATCTGGGGGTGACGGGCGCGCAGCGGCGGATCGCCGCTGTCGTCGACGACGAGCTCGAAGGTCAGGCCCTCCGGGTCGGCGAAGACGAGCGTGCCGCCCTCGCGGTGGTTCGGCAGCCCGTACCGGGCGAGTCGCTGCTCCCAGAACGCGATCGCGTCGGGGTCCGCCACGCGGAAGCCGATCCGGTGGACCATGCCCGCGCCGGCCCGCCCGGGCGGCAGGCCGCGGGTCTCGAACATCGTCAGATCCGACCCGGCCGACGCGTCCTCGTCGGTGAAGAACAGGTGGTACATGTCGGGCGCGTCCTGGTTGACGGTCTTCGCCGCCAGGCGCAGCCCCAGGACCCCGGTGACGAACTCGGTCGCTGCGCGACCGTCGGCGGTCATGGTGGAGATGTGGTGGATGCCGTCGACCTGCATGGGTGCCTCCCGGAGATCCGTGGATCGTGCGTGCGCCAATATGATTGCATGCGCAACTATAGCGGGGTGCGGCGTCGCGGTCAAGGGCCTGCGAATCACCGAGCGACCGGGCCGGGCCGGATGGGGCGACGACTGGACGGGCGGCGCGCCGATCAGGCCGCCACGACTGCGCGGCAACGGTGCACGGCCAGCCCGGTGCGGCGCGCGGAGCCGTTGCGGATGCTCCACCGGATCGGCACACTACGTATGCCACATTCAACCGGCAGAGGCATAGCATGGCGCCCATGAGACGGACCTCGATCTTCCTCGACCCCGACGTCGTCGCCGACGCCCAGCGCGAGCTCGGCACCGCCACCGCGGCCGACACCGTCCGTGAGGCGCTGGCCGACGTCGTCAACCGGGCCCGTCGCCGCCGACTGCGCGACATGCCGCTGGACCTGACGATGGACGACCTGCGTCGGATGCGCGGCGACCATCCCGACAACCCGTCGTGAGCGCGTTGGCCGACACGTCGGTGTGGATCACGGCGATCCGCCGGCGGGACGAGCGGTTCTTCGGAGCGGTCGAGGACGGCGACGTGCTCGGCTGCCCGATCGTGACGCTCGAGCTGCTGACCGGCCTGCGCAACGCCAGCGAGTTGCGGGAGTGGCGCGCGCTGCTCGGCAGCCTGACGACGGTCACCGTCGACACCCGCGTCACCGATCGGGCCGAGGAGGTGCTCGACGGGCTCGCCGACCTGCGCGGCGGACGACACCGCGACGTGCCCATCGCCGCCCTGCTCATCGCCGCGTGCGCCGAGTGCCACGGCGTGCCGCTGTGGCACGCCGACCGTCACTTCGAGCAGATCGCCCGGGTCACCGGCCAGCCGCAGCACCGGCTGACGTTCGACGACTGACGCGGACGCGCTACCCCGCCTCGTCACCCAGGACGTACCCCATCCCCCGCACCGTGGAGATGACCCCGGCGCCGAGCTTGCGGCGCAGGTACCCGACGTAGACGTCGACGACGTTCGATCCCGGGTCGTGCTGGTAGCCCCAGACGTGGGAGAGCACCTGCTCACGGCTGAGGACCTGGCCGGGGTGGCGCAGGAACATCTCGAGCATCGCGAACTCACGGGCGCTGAGCTCGACCGTCCGTTCGCCGACCGTCGCGGTGCGACGGCGAAGGTCCAGCGCCAGCGCCCCGTGGCGGAGGACGGTCTCCTCGCGGGTGCCGTCGGTGCGCAACCGGGCGCGCACCCGCGCCAGCAGCTCCTCGAACCGGAACGGCTTCGTCAGGTAGTCGTCGGCGCCGAGCTCGAAGCCCTCGACCTTCGTGTCGATCTCGTCGCGGGCGGTCAGGATCAGCACCGGCATCCGTCGCCCTTGCGCCCGCAGGGTGCGCAGGACCGCCAGCCCGTCGAGCGACGGCAACCCCAGGTCGAGGATCAGCAGGTCGAAGTCCTCGTCCCGCGCGATCGCCATCGCGGCCGCCCCGTCATCGACGACCGTCGTGGTGAACCCCTCGGCTCGCAGGCCCTTCTCGAGGAACGAGCTCAGGCGGGCCTCGTCCTCGGCGATCAGGATGCGTCTCACCGCGGATGCTCCTTGGTCGGTTCGTCGTACGGGTCCGGCCGTGGGCCGAGGACCAGGGTGGGATCGTCATCACCGACCGGCGGGGCGGGGTCGGCCGGCAGGTGCAGCGTGAAGGTGGAGCCCTCGCCGACGCGCGATCGCAACGCGACCCGTCCGTCGTGCGCATCGACGATCACCCGGACGATCGACAGACCCAGGCCCGCACCGGATGTCCG
The DNA here is from genome assembly GCA_050252545.1 of Solirubrobacteraceae bacterium. Classification (GTDB taxonomy): domain Bacteria; phylum Actinomycetota; class Thermoleophilia; order Solirubrobacterales; family Solirubrobacteraceae; genus Patulibacter. Next base: position 2,397 of record JBFWKS010000302.1, on the reverse strand, counting down.
CCGGCCGGCGTCGAGCCGGGCGAACCGCTCGAAGATCCGTTCGCGGTGCTCCGGCGCGATCCCCGGACCCTCGTCGCGAACCCACAGCTGTACGTCGTCGTCCTGCACCCGTCCGCCGATCTCGATGGTGTCGCCGGTGCGGGTGTGCTGGGCGGCGTTGGCCACGAGGTTGAGCATCGCCTGGTTGAGTCGCTGCCGGTCACCGGTGATCGTGACCGGTGGGGCGGCCACCATCCGCCAGTCGCGGTCTCCGAGCGCCACGGCCTTGGCGTGCAGCTCCTCGACGAACAGGTCCAGGTCGATCGGGCCGGGCCGCAGGATGTCGCCCTGCTCGGCCTTGGCCAGCAGCAGCAGGTCCTCGACGATCCGGCTCATCCGCTCGAGCTCGTCCTCGACGAGTGCCATCGTCTCGCGCCGCTCGTCGGGGTCGTCGCCGAGGAGCTCCAGGTGGCCGCGGACGATGGTGATCGGCGTGCGCAGCTCGTGCCCGGCGTCCGACACGAACGCCCGCTGCGATCCGAAGGCCGACTCCAGCCGGTCGAGCATCTGGTTGAACGTCGTGGCGAGCACCGCGATCTCGTCGTCTCCCCGCACGGTGATGCGGCGACGCAGATCGGTCTCGGTGATCGTGCGGGCGGTCGCGGTCAGCTCGCGCAGCGGCGCGAGGATCCGTCCGGTCAGCAGATAAGCGACGGCGATCGCCAACGCCAGGACGACGAGCGACACGAGCGCGGTGATCCCGGTGGCCCGGTCGACCTCGGCCTGCTCCGCCTCCAGGTCGACGGCCGCGACGAACACCGCGAGCGTGCGGTCCTCGTACCGGATCGGCACCGCCTGGTAGCTCACGTCGCGGCCGTCGACGGTGGCCTCGCCATGGCGGGTCGTCGTGATCCGCGACAGAAAGCGGAGCGACCGGTCGAGCCGCTCGGCGTCGCCCCGCGGACCGGTCGCGCGGTAGGGACGACCGTCGACGTAGGTCAGCCACCGCTCGTCGCGGTCGGGGACGTTGCGCGACAGGTACACGTCGAGCATCGCCTCGACATCGCGGCCGAACCGGCGACCGTCGGTCGGGTTGCGGCCCTGGGCGACGAGCCGCCGCAACTCGCCGGCCTCCTGCACCAGACTCGCGTCGATCCGGTCGACGCTGCGCGCGATCAGGACCTGCCGCAGGATCACCGTCGAGAGCGCCGTCGATCCGACGAGCAGCACGACGATCGCCAGGAGGATCCGTGCTCGGGCGCTGCGCAGGCGCAGCCTCGGCCGCACGCCGCGACGCGGGGGACGCGGGGGACGACGCGACTCAGTCATCGTCGTCATCGTCGTCGCCGTCATCGTCGTCGTCCGCACCGTCGTCGTCATCGTCGTCGTTCGACGGGAACGACGACGTCGGCGGAGCCGGCGCCGGGCGGAAGCCCGATCCGGACGAGCCTGACGACCCGGACCCCCCGGACCCGGACGACGACGCCGGTGGCGCACCCTGGCTTCGCCGTCGCTCGGCACGACGGCGCTCCGCACGGCGACGTTCGGCCGCGCGTCGACGCTGGGCCGCACGGCGTCGCTCCACACGACGGCGCTCGGCAGCCTCACGCTCCTCGCGAGCCTCGCGCTCGGCCGCCTCGACCTCCGTCGACCGCAGCTCGATCGCGTCGACCGTCGGCCGGTCACCCGACTCCGCCAGGCGGAGGGCCAGCACCGTCACGCCGCCGAGCAGCGCGAGGCCGACCAGCAGGGCGAGGGTCAGACGGCGGGTCATGGCGACAGCGTTCCGCGGGCGCGTGGAAGGGACATGAACCGACCATGAGAGCACGCTCATCGCGGATGAGTCGCCTCTCATCCGCGACTCACCGCCATCTCAGACCGCGGCGAGACGCTGCTGACCGTCCCGAACACGACGCAAAGGAGCAGCATGAAGTTCTCGAACATCACCCCCGCGGTGCGGGTCAAGGCCTCGAAGAGCTCGGACAGCAGCGACTCGGACCGCAAGCGCCGGCGCCGGCGTCGCCGGCGCCGCTCGCGCCGCCGCCGGGCCCGCCGCTCCAGCAACACCTGATCGACCGGATCGACCGCGGCCCCGCCACCACCTCGGCGGGGCGGCGGTCCCTTCCGCCGGGGCGCCGGTCCGTCATCGGTCACCGCCCCTCCCGGCCACCCGCCGCCCGTCCCCGACGCGACCGTCGCGTCGTCCCCTCCTTCCCGTCCCCGGACCGCTCCCGTGCGCCGCTTCCTCAACCGCTTCCTCCGCCCTGCCGAGCACGAGTCGCTCGTCGACCAGGAGCCGCCCGTCGCGGCGCTGGAGATCGTGCGCCGGTTCTGGCCGTTCGCCCGCCCCTACCGTGCGGCGCTCGTCTTCGGACTCGTCCTCCTCGTCCTCGTCCCGGCGGTCGAGGTGGTGGAGAT
>JBFWKS010000301.1:0-5069 GCA_050252545.1 Solirubrobacteraceae bacterium | reverse complement strand
GCAGCCGCGAGCCACGGCGCAGGCGTCCGTCGGCGCGGGCCTCCGCGAGGGCGAGGGGGATCGTGGCCGCGGACGTGTTGCCCATCCGGGCGATGACGTTCACCATCCGCTCCTCGGGCAGATCCAACCGCTTGCGGACGGCCTCGAGGATCCGGCCGTTGGCCTGGTGGGGCACCAGCAGGTCGATGTCGTCGATCGTGGTGCCGTCCGCGGCGAGCGTGTCGCGGATGAGCTCCTCGAAGTGCTGCAGGGCGGTCAGGTACGTGTCGTGCCCGTTCATGTAGAGCAGGCCGGGCTTGGACGCACCCTCGCCGCCGTCGAAGACCGACGGCGCGTTCGTCTTGGCCCAGATCGTGCCGCCCGCGCCGCCGTCGGCGCCGTAGACCGACGGGCCGACGCGGCCGACGCCGTCGTCGTCGGTGCCGCGGATCACCATCGCGGCCGCGCCGTCGCCGAGCAGGCCGGCGGTGGCGCGGTCCATGGGGTCGGTGATCCGGCTCATCGCGTCGGCGGCGACGACCAGGACCGTGCGGGCCCGGCCGGTCTCGACCAGCGCGGTGCTCGTCGCGAGCGCGGCGACGAACCCACTGCACCCGGACGCGACGTCGAACCCACCGGCGCGGTGGGCGCCGACCAGGTGCGCGACGACGGGCGACATCGACGGCGCGATGTCGTCGCCCTGCAGGCAGGCCACGATCACCAGGTCGACGTCGGCCGGGTCGACGCCGGCGTCCGCGAGGGCCCGGCGCGACGCCTCCGCGGCGAGCTCGGCGAGCGTCTCGTCCGGGGCGAGGATCCGCCGCTCCTCGATGTGGGTGCGCGAGACGAGCCAGCCGGGCTTGAGGCCCAGGCGCTCCTCGATCTCGGCGGACGTCAGGACCGTGTCGGGCAGCGCCGCTCCCAGGCCGATCGGGGCAACGCGCTGAGGCCGGGCGTACGGGCCACCGGCGGGAGCGCTCACGCGCCCGCTCCGTCCGCGACCGGGTCCGGGGTCGGCGGCACCTCGATCGCCACGGCGTCCGGCCCCTCGTCGGGCAGCTCCGCGAACGTCCGTCGCGCGAGGCCGGCGACGACGTCGCCCGGGCCGACGTCGACGAACCGCCGGAGCCCGGCGGCGTGGAGCGCCAGCAGCCCCGGGCGGAAGAGGACCGGGTTGGTGAGCCCGTCGATGAGGTGACGGCGCGGATCCTCGGCCGGTGCGGCGGTGACGGCCGACCAGACCGGGGTGTGGGGCGCAGCGAAGGTCGTCGCGTCGATCGCCGCCTGCAACCCGGCGATCGCGGGCTCCATCAACGGCGAGTGGAACGCGCCGGCGACGTCGAGGCGGCGCAGGCGGTTGCCGGCGGCCTTCGCGGCGTCGGCGGCGGCGTCCAACCCGGTGATCGCGCCGGCGAGGATGACCTGTCCCGGTGCGTTGTCGCAGGCGACGACGAGCCCGTGGGCGTCGGCGAGCTCGCGCGCGGCGTCGATCCCGCCCTTGCGCAGGGCGGCCATGCTGCCGAGCCGGTCCGGATCGGCGTCGGCCATCGCGGCGCCGCGGGCGGCGGCCAAGCGCAGCGCGCCGACCTCGTCGATCGCGCCACCGATGGCGAGCGCGACGATCTCGCCGAGCGAGTGGCCGAAGACCGCGTCGGCGCCGAGCGGCGCGAGCGCGGAGTGGCGGGCCAGCGACGCCGCCACGATCGCCGGCTGGGCGAACCGCGTGCTCTCGGCGACCCGCGGGAAGGGGTCCTCGCCGACCGCCTCGACGACGGCGTCGAAGAGGTCGGGACGTAGGCGTCGGACCTCGTCGCCTGCGCCGTCCATCGGCGTGCCCTGCCCCGGCAGGAGGATGACGGTCTTCGCACTCACGACCGGGGAGCTTTTCACGACCGGGGGTCGATGGCCGTCCGGCGGGAGCCGTGACCCCCTCGCCGGGGGGCGATCCTCCGACTCCCGAGGATGTCGGCGCGCCTGCCCGCGACCTCCGTCGGGTCAGAGCAGGCCGAGCTGGTCCGCGACGCGGACGGCCTCGGCGCGGTTGCGGACCTCGAGCTTGCGGTAGAGCGAGCTCGTGTGCTCCTTTACCGTATGGGGCGAGAGGTGCAGGCGCTGGGCGATCTCGGGGTTCGTCGCGCCGGTGGCGACGAGGCCGAGGATCTCGCGCTCGCGCGGGCTCAGCCCGGCCGGCGTGGCCGGCGCGGCCGTTCCGTCGAAGACCGTCTGGCCCTGGGCGACGGCGCGGACCGCGCGACAGACGTCGGCGGCCGGCCAGTCCTTGGGCACGAACCCCGACGCGCCGGCCGCCCGCGCGGCCGCGCCGGAGATCCGGCCGGCACCCGAAAGCAACAGCACCCGGGTGCGTGGCTCCGCGGCGCGCAGCCGCTCGCACAGCTCCGCCCCCGATTCGGTGCCGAGGAACAGATCGACGAGCGCGACATGGGGCTCGTAGCGCCGGGCGAGCTGCAGGGCCTCCTCGCCGTTGCGCGCGCTCAGGCACCGGCCCACCCACGGCTGGCTCGACAGGAGCGCGCGTAGCCCCCAGTGGACGACCTCGTGGTCGTCGACGAGGAGCACCGTGGTGCGTCCGGGCTCGTGCTTCATCGTTCCTCCGCGTTGTCGTACACCGGCAGCAGGAGTCGCACGCGCCAGCCGCGCTCTCCCCGCGCGCCGAACTCCAGCAGACCACCCGCCTGCAGCGCCTCGACGGCCGCCAGGCGCAATCCCAGGCCCGTGCCGCCGCCGCCCTGCGCGGGGCCCCCGTCGCCCTGGCTGTCGACGGTCATCGCCACCGTGTCGTCGATCCGGTGCAGCGACACGTCCAACCGGGCCGACTCGGTGTGCTTGTGGGCGTTCTGCACCGCCTCGCCGAGCACCGACTGGGCCAGCGGCTCCAACGCCTCGGGGACGGTGATCCCGTCCTCGAAGTCGACGCTGATCTCGAGCCCCTCGTGCACGCGGCGCAGCCGCTCGACCTCCTCGGCGAGGCTCTGGCGCGTCGGGGTGGCGACGGTCAGGCGCGGGCCGTGGAGCATCTGGCGCAGGTCGGCCTGGGCGGCCTCGACCTCCTCGCGCATCCGCTCCCGGACCTCGCCCTCGAGCGGCTCGTCCGACGCGAGCACGAGCCCGACCCCGAACAGCCGCTGGATGACCTCGTCGTGCACCGCCCGCGACAGCGACAGGTGGTGACGCAGCTGGCGCGCCTGCTCCTGGTGGCGCGTGGCGCGCCGGGCGACGGTGGCGAGCGCGACGACCTTGCCGGCGATGTAGAGCGCGTCCCGCTCGGCCCCGCCGAGCGGTCTGCCGGTGCTCTGCTCGACGATCAGCACGCCCGACCAGACGCCCCCGGCGACGACCGGCACGTAGGCCAGGTCACCCTCCGGCAGCATCGCCAGGTCGGGGTGGCGGACCTCGTCGGTGGTGCGCTGGTCGAGGCTGTCGACGACGCGGTCCTCCTCGAGCGCCACGCGCGACAGCGGGGCGTCCTCGATCCCGACGCCCTCCAGCGGGAAGTCGGACTTGTCGATCCGGTGCGTCCCGACCGCCCGGACGCGACGCCGGCCGGCGTCGTAGAGGAAGAGCACCGCCCGATCGACCTGGATCGTGCCGCAGACCGCCTCGCACAGGCGGTCGTAGAACGTCGTGGTGGCGTTCTCGGGCTCGGCCTCCTCGAGGCCCTCCATCGCCTGAACGAAGACGTTGAGCGCCGCGGAGGCCTGCTCGGCGGCGGACGGCACGTCGGCCGGTGGTGACGTCTCGGACATCGGTCCCAGCGTACCCACAGCCCGCCCGGCGCCCGGCCCGGCCCGCACGACGACGTGCGGCCGGTGTCTCGCCGGCTCGCTACGATCGCCCGCAGTCGCGGCCTCGCCGCGCCCCGGAGGTTCCGCTCCGATCCGCCGTTCCCCCACCCGAAGGTCCCCGATGACGCGAGCCCGCGCCACCACCGTCCTCGTCCTGACCACCCTCGCCGCCGGCGTCGTTCCGGCAACGGCCGGTGCCGCCCCGTCCAAGGGCCTGCAGGACGCGGACATGGCGTTCAAGCACCCGCAGCTGCAGAACGAGCTCCTGCTCCGGGCGACCGAGGCCAAGGTCCGGATGACGCGGTTCAACCCGCGCTGGGACGGCCAGTCGCGCGTGCCCGACGCCGGCCAGATCGCGCAGCTCAAGGCGTTCGCGGCCAAGGCCGTCGCCACCGGCAGCTCGATCAAGGAGGTCGAGATCGCCCCGTACATCCCGGGCGGCGAGTCGTTCAACCCGCGCCGCACGCGCAAGGGCCCGACCGCGGGCTCCAAGATCTCCCGCACCGCCTACCGCGTGTGGCTCGACGCGCTGACGAAGGAGCTCGCGGACCTTCCCCTGAAGAAGTACTACACGGCGATCAACGAGCCCAACTGGTACTCGGCGATCCCCAGGCGGGGCGGCGCGACGATGTACCGCAACCTCCACAACGACGCCTACCGGATCGTCAAGAAGAACGACCCGCAGGCGAAGGTGCTGTTCGGGGAGCTCGCCCCCTTCGCCCGCAAGGCGTCGAAGAACTACCCCGTCGGTCGCGCGTCCGACCCCGGCGACTTCGTCCGCGAGGTGCTCGGCCTGCGCTCCAACTGGAAGGCCAAGGGCAGCCGCAAGCGGTACACGATCAAGGCCGACGGCGTCGCCCTCCACACGTACGACTTCAAGGCCAACCCGAACAAGCGCCTGAAGGACCGCGACAAGTGGACCCAGGCCAACCTGGCGTACGCCAAGTCCGACCTGCGCAAGGCCGCGAAGACCAAGCGGATCCCGTCCGCCGCCGTCAAGCGGATCTACCTGACGGAGTTCGCGTACAAGACCCGCAACGCGCCCAAGGCCGACAAGCTGAGCGAATCGCGGGCATCGACGTACCTCAGGCGCGCGTGGACCATCGCCAAGAAGCAGAAGGCCCGCTCGTTCCTGTGGTACCAGCTCCGTGACCCGCAGAGCACGGAGGAGACCTGGCAGTCCGGGCTGCTGCCCCGCGAGGGCGACGGCGGCCGCCTGTGGAGGACGTTCCGCGGCCTGAAGTGACCCCCTGGTCGTCGCCCGGCCGGGGCGCCCGGGGCCCGACC
>JBFWKS010000300.1:0-5100 GCA_050252545.1 Solirubrobacteraceae bacterium | reverse complement strand
GGATCGGCGGGCCCGACGCCGGCCTTGGCGAACGCCCAGCCCCCGTCGAAGCGGATCGGGTCGACGACGGTCATCGGGATCGCGTCCTCCAGGCCCTTGAGCGCCCGCACGATGATCGCGCGGGACGCCCACGGACAGGCGTAGGACACGTACAGGTGGTATCTGCCCGCCGCGGCCGGGAAGCCGCTCGAGCCGTCGGCGGTGACGGTGTCACGGAAGGCGCTCTGCTGCCGCTTGAACCGACCGGCGTCGTCCATCTCGGCCTTCCAGTCACCGGCCGAGCCGGCACCCTCGGCGGTGGACGCCGGCGCACCCGGCCCGGGAAGGGCGCACGCGGCGTTGCCGTCGTCCGCGCGGTCGTCGTCGGCCCTGGACCGCGCGCCCGAGGCGTCCGAGTCGGCGCGGGAGCGGGCCTGCGATGCCTCGGCGTCGGCGCGGGCTCGGGCGATCGACGCATCGGCGTCGATCTCCGCACGGGAGCGGGGTGCACCGGCGGAGGCGGAAGGGTCGGAGGACGGAGCGCGGGACACGTGGAGCCGATCGACGAGTGGTTGCCTGAGCAAGTACAAGCGTAGCGCAGGGCGCCCCCGCCGTCAGGCCGGGTGCACCGCCGGACGCACCGCCTCCTCCGGTGGAGCGGTCACCTGGCCGCCGGCGCACCCCGCGGCGTGCAGCTCGCGGCGCGGGTTGCGGATCCCCAGCCCGCCGATCAGCCCACCAAGGAACATGAGGCCCGCGGCGACGCCGATGGCGATCCGGTAGGCCTCCGTCGACGCGCCGACGACGGCCCGCTCGACGTCCGCGGCGCGGTCCAGCCCGGTGACGTCGGGACGCCGCAGCACGTCGCGCTCCGCCGTGGCGGTGACGCGGGCGACGACCGGATCGGGGATCCCCGCGTCGCGCAGACGCGTCTCGACCCCGCCGGCGAAGCTCGACGCGACGACCACGCCGACCGCGGCGATGCCGACCAGGCCGGCCACCCGCGCGACGGCGTTGTTGACCCCCGATGCCGTGCCCGCGTTGTCGGCGTCCGCGTCGGCGAGCACCGCCGCCGTCAGCGGGGCCACGACGATCGCCAGCCCGAGACCGAAGACGACCATCGCCGGCAGGACGTCGGCGACGAAGGACGCGTCCGCGTCGACCCGCAGCAGGCCGAGGAGCCCGATCCCGCAGATCACCGGTCCGACGGCCATCGGCCCTCGCGGCCCGATCCGATCGGCGAGCGCCCCGAACCGCCCGGCGAGGACGAGCATCACGATCGTCACCGGCACCGACGCCAGGCCGGCCTCCAGCGCTGTGAACCCCGCGATCTGCTGCAGGTAGATCGTGAGGTAGAAGAAGAGCAGGGCCAGTCCGGCGTAGACGAGCAGCGTCTCGACGTTGCCGGCGGAGAAGTTCCGGCGCCGGAACAGCCCCAGCGGGAGCATCGGGTCGACGGTCCGCGCCTCGTGCGCGAGGAACGTGCCGAACAGGACGGCACCCCCGACGAGCGGGCCGATCACCAGGGGCGATCCCCAGCCGTCGAGCGGCTGCTGGATGAGCCCGAAGGTCATGCCGGCCAGGCCCAGGACGCAGAGCGCCGCGCCCGTCAGGTCGAGGCGCCGCTCGCGGTGGTCGGTGGACGCCGGCACGACCCGTGCGACGAGGGCCGCGGTGACGAGGACGTGGGGCACGTTGACGAGGAACACCCACTCCCATCCGGCGGCGTCGACGAGCCACCCGCCGACGAGCGGGCCGACCGCCGCGCCGATGCCACCCCAGGCCGTCCACGTACCGATCGCGCGGGCGCGCTCGCCCTCGTCGAACGTCGCGACGATCACCGCCAGCGCCGCCGGGGTGAGCAGGGCGCCCGACGCCCCCTGCAGTGCCCGGCCGGCCACGAGCGTCTCGATCGTCGGCGCGAACGCGCAGAGCACCGACGTGAGCCCGAACCCGACGACCCCGACGAGGAAGAGGCGCCGGGCGCCGTAGACGTCGCCGAGCGACCCGGCCACCATCAGCAGCGCGCCGAGGGTCACGAGGTAGGCGTTGTTCGTCCACTGCTGGCCGGCCAGCCCGCCGCCGAGGTCGGCCGAGATGTGCGGCAGCGCCACACCGACGACCGACCCGTCGACCATGACGATCGTCGAGCCGAGGATGCAGGCCAGGAGCGTCAGCCGCTTGGCCCGCGGGTCCATCGGAGCCCCCCGTCCGGCGTCAGCGGCCACCGGGCGCGCTCCCGTCCGGCCCCGCCCCCGCGGCATCACCGGGCTCGAACCCGTCGCACGCCATGACCGGCACTCGCGGGTAGCGCGGGAAGCAATCGTCGGTCCTCGACCGCCCGCACAGCGAGAACCGCGATCCGCGCGTGTTCCCGATCACCCGCTGGTGGCGACAGCGGTCGCACAGCCCGAAGGACGATGGCACCGGGCCAGTATCGCGCGTCACCGGCCGGCCGACCGTGAGACACCATCGGGTCGAGCGCCGACCGCTCGCGCCCAGCTGCCTGCGCCGCCGCCATGGGCCTCGATCGGCCTTGCACCGGTAGCGGCCGCGGTGCGATGCTGCGGCGGAGAGCGGGGTATGGGCGACCGGTGGGCACCGGGTTCACCGACCCGTGCCCGCGGGAGAGGACGCAGATGCGATCCGCACGACGCAGGACGACCCTCGGGGCGACATTCGCCCTGACGGCGCTCGTCGCGACCACCAGCCTGGCCGTCGCCCAGGACGACGGCACCGACGCTCCGGGGACCACCGCCGTGTCACGGTCGTGCGTGAAGCCCGGCCAGACCGTCGAGATCAACGGTACCGGTGGCGGCAACACGCGCGAGCTCGTCACCACCTACGTGAAATCTGGCGGGATCGCCGAGAGGACCAGCACGCTGTCTCTCACCCCCGACGCCACCGGGGCGCTCAGCACGAGCCTCACGGTCCCGAGGAGCAAGGGCAGGAACGGGATGCGGGTCCTGCGGTACGAGGTCAAGTCGACCGGTGGCGACGACGCGGTGCTCGGCGTCCGCAACCGTCACGTGTGGATGAGCGACATCTACGTCGGCCCCGAGGTCAGCGCCCCCACGCTCGCTCCCAGCGCGTACGGGTTCGGTGCGGGCAAGACGGTGTACGCCCACGTGTTCCGGGGCAAGAAGCGCGTGAAGACGATTCGCCTGCGGGCCCGGCAGCGCGAGGCCTACCCGTGCGGGTACGCCGAGAAGTTCAACGTCCGCTGGGGGCGCAGCCCCAAGACCGGCCGCTACAAGGCCGTGTTCACCTTGCGCAAGCGGTACTCGCGCAAGGCGAAGGTCCGCAAGACGACGCATTTCCGCGTCCGCTACACGTCGAGCGCCGTCCAGGGCTGATATGGGGGTTTCTCCGACGACCGACCCCCATAGGGTCTGAGCGGGGCGGTCAGCCGCGCCGGCGTGGCGTGGCCGACCGAGGCTTGACTTCAACCGCGCTTGAACACCTACGGTCCTTTGCCATGGACCGCAGGACCCGTCGCCGTAGACTCGCTGGGGTGCCCACCTTCCGGCGCCTGCTCGGGTTCCTGCGTCCCTACCGCAGGCTCTGGGCCCTGAGCTTCGTCCTCGCGCTGAGCGCGATGCTCGTCACCGTCGCCAGCCCATGGCTCGTCGGTCAGGGCATCGATCGCGTGCGCGACGGCGACCGCGACGGCATCACCGTCATCGCGGTCGCGATGGCTGCGCTCGGCCTGGGCCGCCTGGTCCTCACGATCCTGCGGCGCCTCGTGGCGGGGCGCGTGTCGCTCGGGGTCGAGCAGGACCTGCGCGACACGCTCTACGGCCATCTCCAGCGGCTGGAGCTCGGGTTCTTCGACCGCTGGCAGACCGGGCAGCTCATGTCCCGGGCCACCGTCGACCTGGGCGGGGTGCGGTTCTTCCTCGGGTACGGCCTGGTCTTCATCGTCCAGTCGCTGCTCACCGTGACCCTCGCCGCGATCGCGATGGTCATCCTCGATCCGCTGCTGGCGCTGGTGGCGCTGCTGCCCGCCCCGCTGATCGTCTTCACCGGGCACGCCTACGGCACCCGCGGACGGCCGGCCCAGCAGGCCGCCCAGCAGGCGGTCGGCGAGCTGACCGCCGCCGCCGAGGAGTCGGTGTCGGGCATCCGCGTGGTCAAGGCGTTCGCCGCCGAGGACCGGCGCCAGGCGGCGTTCACCGAGGCCGTCGAGCAGGCGTTCGACCGCCAGATGCGCGCGGTGCGGATCGAGGCGGCGTTCCAGCCGTTCGTGGCGTTCCTGCCCCAGATCAGCCTGGCGCTCGTGCTGCTCGTCGGCGGCCGGATGGTCATCGACGGATCGCTGTCGGTCGGGCAGTTCACCGCCTTCTACGTCTACGTGCTGATGCTCGTCGGTCCGCTGCGCTCGCTCGGCGTGATGCTCGGGCTCGCCCAGCGCGCCACGGCCGCCGGGGCCCGGCTCTTCGAGGTGCTCGACCGTGAGCCGCGGATCGTCTCGCCCGAGGGTGACATCGCCGCGCTGCCGCCGGTGGCGCCCGGGACGCCCGCCGGCGCGATCCGGCTGCAGGACGTGACGCTGCGCTACGAGGAGAACGGCCGTGCGTCGCTGCGCGACGTCGATCTGACGGTCGCCGCGGGCGAGACGATCGCGATCGTCGGCGAGACCGGGTCGGGCAAGACGGCGCTGATCCAGCTCCTCGCGCGGTTGTACGACCCGGTCGAGGGCCGGGTCACGATCGACGGCGTCGATGTGCGCGCCCTGGACCCGTTGGCGCTGCGACGCGAGATCGCGATCGTCGACGACGACCCGTTCCTCTTCACCGCGTCGGTGGCCGACAACCTGGCCTACGCCGCCCCCCACGCCACGCGCGCACAGGTCGAGGAGGCCGCCCGGCTGGCCGAGGCCGACGGGTTCGTGCGGGAGCTGCCCGACGGCTACGACACGGTGGTCGGCGAGCGCGGGCTGACCCTCTCGGGCGGCCAGCGTCAGCGGCTGGCGATCGCCCGCGGCCTGCTCGCCGGGACGACGCCGGCCGACGCGGAGCGCGCCGGGGCCCCCACCATCCTCGGCGGCCCGCGGATCCTCGTGCTCGACGACGCCACGAGCAACGTCGACGCCACGACGGAGCGCGCGATCGCCGCGGC
>JBFWKS010000299.1:0-5106 GCA_050252545.1 Solirubrobacteraceae bacterium | reverse complement strand
TGTGCTCTTCCGATCTGGTGGTGACAGTGATCGCCGGAGTCGTGACCTGGTCATGCATCGCTCGTCCTCCATCGACATCGTATCAAGGGCGTAGTACGAAATCGACCAGGGCGTAGTAAACGCTGGGGCGTAGTACAGGGCGTAGTAAACTCGACGATATCGACGATAAACAGGAACATCACCGTGGCGTGAGGCAGCGCGAAACGTCCCGAATGACGCGCTATCCGCCTGCATGGCATGCAGGAGGTCGACGGTTCGAGCCCGTCTAGCTCCACCTCGCGAGGCATCACCGGAACCGCCCTCCAGCAGGGCGGTTTCGTCGCTGCGGAGCACCGGCCACGCAGCCCATCGATCCAGTCGTCGCAAGTGCGTAGCGGACGGCGTCCCGAACCTCGCAGCGGGACCAGCCTGTACACGTGGTGGGGCAGCCTGAGCGCGGAACTCGTCGCTCCGCCACGGAGGGCACCACGGCAGGCGGCCGCCGCCCCGCCCATTGCAGTTCCCAACTAACCCCAATACTGTTCAGTTAGTTGTCTGGATGGTGATGTTGGGTCGCTGGGTCGGTTGTGGCCAGCGGGCGTGGTGGCCGCGTTTGGCGGCCCATTTGAGGACTTTGCGTTTGACGACGCGGGCGTTGGATCGTGGTCGTCGGGGCGGGTTGAGCCGTTGAGCGAGCCAGCGGATCGCTCGGTCCCACAGCGCGCTGTTCTGGTCAGACGGTTGAGGGGGAAAAGGACCCCTGGGTCACGGAGCGACGAGCGATGCGGAGCGCTTTGACGAACGACACGCGTCGGGAACGTGGCCGGCGTGTCGGGCGGCGTCGGCCATCAGCGTGCGGATCGCGTAGTGACAGCAGAGGTGCCCCCAGAGCTCTTGCAGGACGAGCTCTGGGGACTTCGAGCGCAGGACGGCTCTGGGGCCGCGTTGGTGGGTCTTCAGTTCGTCGAACGTCGACTCGATCTCCCACCGCTGCACGTAGGCGGCCGCGAGTTCTTCGGCCGGCGCTTCGGCCGGGTCGAGAATCGTGGTGATCAGTCGATAGCGCTCCGGGTTCTCGCGGCCGTCATCGATGTCGTAGTCGATCACGCGCACCGTCAACGGCGGGGTGGCGGCCCGGTTGGGACCCGATGACGGAGCGATCCGGGCCAGCCACGACCCGTCCTCCAGCGTCTCCAGGTGCGTGGGTCTGAGGTTCTTCTTCACGCGCCAGAGCAGGTCCGCACCGGTCGCGGCGGCCTGTTCCCAGAGCCGGAACCCGTAGAACCCGCGATCGGCGAGCACCAACGTGCCTGGCTGAAGACGTGCAGCGAGCGTGCGGGTCAGTTCGATCTCCGACGTCGCGCACGCCCCGATCGTCGCGTCAAGGATCGCGTGCGTGGCGCATTCCGCGATCGCGACGAGCCGGGCCTGCGGGAACGCGGCCTGTTCTCCGCGGGCACTTCCGGGCCGCCCGAACGTCTCGGTGTTGGCCGGGGTGTCCGCCAGATCCAGGCACGTTCCGTCAATCGCGAGGACCCTACGGCCCGCGACGAACGCGCCGGGCGTCTGCGGCGTTGCGATCGGCCGTGCGACGCGGTGAAAGAGCTCCCGGACCGGTTCGTGTCCCAATCGCGCGCGGGCCTGAAAGATCCCCGACTTCGACGGCACCACGACCGGTTCGGCCCATCCCGACGCCCACGACAACCCGTCAGAGAGTTCCGCGAACACGTCTTCGTAGGACCCATCCGCATAGAGCGCCATCGCGATCGAGAAGTACGCCACCACTCGCGCGGGCAGCGCCCGCGAGCGCTGCTCCCGGCGGCCCGCTGCCGCGATCACCTCATCGACCACGCTCGCCGGAAAGACCCTGCTCAGCAGCCCGATCGACACCAGATCCGACAACCGCCGATCCGACACCGGCTTGATCCACCCAGAACGAGGCACCCCACCAGACTACCGACCCAAGCACCTAACTGAACAGTATTGCAACTAACCCAAACGAAACGACCTCCACCAAAGCCGGTCCGCCTCCGTCGGGTCGGCACCGAGACCTGCGGACGGCTCGCTTCTTGTGTTCCGGCTTGTTCGGATGGTCCGACTCGAGCGGCCGGAACTACCCTTGAGAAAGGCACTCTCCGAGTTCCCGCGAGCTGGCGCGATCCCCTGATCCCGGACACGCAGACATCACTGCGGCAGATCGTCGCCGTCGTCGACGCCACCGAGATACCGCGAGACGGCCTCCGCCCGGTTCCCGACCTCCAGCTTGCGGAGGATGTTCATCACGTGCGTCTTGGCGGTGCCCTCCGCGATGACGAGCGTCGCGGCGATCGCCGGGTTCGTCGCGCCGGACGCCATGAGGCGGAGCACCTCGATCTCTCGGGTCGTCAACAGCGCAGCGACCTCGGGACGTGGATCCCCGCGCCACCCAGCCCGGTCGAGCGTGGCGTTGGGGTCGAACGCGGACTCGATCGCGCCGACTGCGTGGCGGATCCGCGAGCGGGCGACCCGTGTGCGATAGGCGGCCGCGTGACGCTCGAAAGCCATTCCGAGCGTCGTGGCCAGGACGGACAGCACCTGCGGGTCGCCGGCAGCGATGGACGCGTCTCCGCGGTCTGCGTGGATGAACCCCACGATGTCGCCGTCGCGGACCACCGGGGCAGCGACGTACGACGACCATCCCGTGATCCGCGCGAGCTCCCGATAACCCCGCCGGTCGACCCGGGCGTTTCGGACGACGATGGGCTGGCGGCTGCGCACCATGTCCGTCTCCCGCAGCGACCGGTCCAGCAACGCAGGCGAGACGGTCCCCATGCGCACGATCTCTTCGGCTCTCGTCGGGCGCGCGGGTTCCGTGCAGTGCTCGGGCACGAGGTACCCGTCGCGCACCGCCGACAGGATGACGCGGTCGAAGCCGAAGAGCAGGACAGCGCGCTGGGCCACATCGAGGAGTTCGTCAAGGGTGACCGTCGCGCGGATCAGGGTGCCGGCCTCGTCGAGCCGGTCAACCGTCGTACGGACGTCGGCTGCCGTAGCGGCCTCGACACGCTCGGCCACCGATTGCAGCTCGAGCAGGAGGTCGACGAGCTGATCACGGCCCGCCGGCGGGTTGTCGCCCGAGGTCGGCCGACGCAGCGCCTCGGCGACGCCGACCAGGCGCGACGCGAGCTGGCGGCGCGCGACCCCGTCGTCGAGGAGCGCCCCGGATGGCAGACTGCGGGGCGGTCGGCGTTCGAGTGCCCGGTCGGCGCGGCCAAGGATGTCAACGATCGCCCCGTGCAGCACCGGATCACGAAGCGGGCCGGTCACCGCTCGGCCGCTCGGCCTCTCGGGACCGCGGATCACCGTCCGCCGCCGTCCGGCACCAGACGCCTGGGCCCTTCGGGCGCCTGGCGCGAGCCGCCCTGAACCACGCCTCGGAACGCCTTCGGGTTCCGGCTTCATCACGGGTCACCGACCTGGTCGTTCCAATGGATCACCCCCGTCTCCCGCAGCTCTTCCAAGCGGTGCTCGTCGAGTCCGAGGGACTCGGACAGCACCTCCCTCGTGTGCTCCCCGAGCCGCGGCGCCCGACGTCGGACGGCACCGGGGAGCGTGTCGAGGCGAGCGACGAATCCCCGCTGCACGACGTCGTCGTCGGGCACGACGACCGGGAAGTCGAGGGCTGCGAGTTGCGGGTGCTCGAGGGTGTCGCGCGCAGAGAGCACCGCGGAGGCCGGAACACCAGCGTCTTGGAGTTCCGCCACAAGGTCGCCCACCGGACGATGCCTCGTCGACGCTGCGATCAGGGCGTCGATCTCGTCGTGCCCCTCATGTCGGTCCTCGCCCCGTTCTCCTGCATCCGGTTCCGGCAGGCGCAGCGTCGCGCGAAGGGCTTGCCACTGCGTATCGTCCTGCACGCTGATCGCGACCCACGCGTCGTCCGCCGCTGGGTAGACGCCCTGGGGCGCGAATCGCTTGTGCCGGTTCCCGATCGCGCCGGCGAGGTCCCCGGTCAGCGCGTAACGCACGATGGTGTCGCCGACGCCGGCGGTCACGGCCTCGCGCTGCGGTGCGTCGACGTGGATCGCGTCGCCGGTCGCGTTGCGCGCGCGGAGCGCGGCCAGGACGAGCCCGGGCGACGACACGGAGACGAGCTGGTCGGGGTAGTTGACGTTGTTGCCGGTCCAGACCGGCGGGGTGCCATCTCCGTAGCCGGTCAGGGCCATCGCCCCGCCGATCGCCTCGAGAGTCGATCCGAACGACACATAGAAGGCCTCAGGCCCCGCCGACCCCTGGGAGCTGAGCGAGAGCAGGATGATGCGCGGGTTGACGCCGCGCAGCGTCTCGAATCCGATGCCGAGCCGGTCGAGGACGCCCCGGCTGAAGTTCTCGACGACGAGGTCGCAGTCGACGACGAGGTCGAGGAACACTTGGCGACCGGCCTCGGTCTTCAGGTTGATCGCTACGCTGCGCTTGCCGCGGTTGGTCGAGGCGAACGGGGGGCTCTTATCGAGGTCCGTCGATCCGCCGCCCGCGATCTGCGACCAATTGCGGAACGGGTCGATATAGGTGGTCGACTCGATCTTGACGACGTCGGCACCGAAGTCGGCCAGTACCTGCGACGTCGCCGCGCCAGCTGTGATGATGCCGAGGTCGAGAACCCGCAGGCCACTCAGCGCTCCTGCTGCGCTGCTCATCGCTGGACCTCCTCACCGCCGGGTCGCTGCCCGTTGAACGTCACAGGGACGGCCGGCTGTACCGCGTGCTCGCCGTCGACCTCCAGCGGGACGAGGAACTCACGGGCAACGAACTGCTGGGATCGCACGAGATGGTCGGCGGTCATGACGGGGCCGGCGGGTACGCGCATCCTCTGGAGTGCCTCATAGAGCTCCGCCTGCGTGCGCTGCAGCGTCGTGCGCTCGAGCTGTGCCACCAGCTCGACCGGGTGCTGCAGCCGGCCCGGATGGGTATCGAACGGCGGCTCTCGCAGCGCCGGGTCGTTGAAGACGGATAGCACGCGATCCCAGTCCGAGGCACGGTAGTAGAGGCCGAAGAACCCGTCGGAGCAGCGCAGGACGAGCGGCCCCGATCGCTCGCCGCGGACGAGCTCGTTGCCGGCCTGCACGGACACGCGGCCCTTCCCCGCGA
>JBFWKS010000298.1:0-5124 GCA_050252545.1 Solirubrobacteraceae bacterium | reverse complement strand
CCAGCAGCGACGCGCCGTCGACGATGCCGGAGCTGTTGCCGGCGTGGTGGACGTGGTCGATCTCCTCGACCCAGTGGTCCTTCTGCAGCGCGACGGCGTCGAAGCCGCCCATCTCGCCCATCGCGGCGAACGACGGCTTGAGCTTGCCGAGGCCGTCCATCGTGGTGCCGCGACGGATGAACTCGTCGTGGTCCAGGACGACCTGGTCGTTGAGGTCGCGGACCGCGACGACCGCGTCCTTGAAGTATCCGGCGTCCTCGGCGGCGGCGGCCTTCTCCTGCGAGCGCAGGGCGAACGCGTCGACGTCCTCGCGCGTCCAGCCCTCGAGGGTGGCGATGAGGTCGGCGCCGATGCCCTGCGGGACGAAGTGGTTGTCGTAGCCGAACTCGACGTCGGTGAACAGTGCGCCGCCGTCGGAGCCCATCGGCACGCGCGACATCGACTCGACCCCGCCGGCGAAGAACAGGTCCTCCCAGCCCGACGCGACCTTCTGGGCCGCGGTGTTGACCGCTTCCAGGCCCGACGCACAGAACCGGTTGAGCTGCACGCCGGCGACGGTCTGCGGCAGGCCGGCCTTGAGCGCAGCGGTCTTGGCGATGTCCGCGCCCTGGTCGCCGATCGGCGACACGCAGCCGAGGATCACGTCATCGATGCCGTTGGGATCGAGGTTGGCGTTGCGCGCCAGGGTCTCGTGCATCAGGCCGACGACGAGGTCGACGGGCTTGGTGCCGTGGAGGGAGCCGTTGCTCTTTCCCTTGCCCCGCGGGGTGCGGATGGCGTCGTAGACGAGGGCTTCGGTGGCCATGGGTGCTTCCTCTGGGTGGATGTCGAGGGTCGAACGGTGGTGCCGGGGAGAGTGTCGCGCGTTCGCGCGGGGACGTCATCGTGCGGCCGCCCCGCTCGGTTCTCCCGAACCGGGCGGCCGCACGAGGCCGATCAGTCGGACGACGAGGTCTGCCGGGCCGTGCCCGGTGCGCCCGCGACGGCGGGCGTCGCCGCATCGGCGGCAGAGGTCGTGGTCCCGTCGGACGGCGCCGCCGTCAGCTCCTTGACGGGCGTGGCGGCGATCCGGTTCTCGTAGCCGGCGCGGGCGGACTGGTCGATCTCAAGGAAGGCGCGGTCGGCCTTGATCGCCCGGTTGAGCGCATCGCGAACGCCACGGGTGACGAACTTCTGGGTGGCGATCATGGCGCGGAGCATCCCGGGCACGTAGATGTCGTTGCGGGGCTTCTCGATCGCGGCGACGATCGCCGCGGCAACGTCCTCGGGCTCCGCGTTCTTGATGAACCGCGTGCCCTTCGTGCCGGTGACGAGATCGGTGTTGGTGAACGACGGCATCACGCACGTGAAGTCGATGCCGCTTCCGCGGTACTCGACGCGCGCCGTCTCGGTCGCCGACACGATCGCGGCCTTCGTCGCCGCGTAGGTCAGGCCGCCCGGTACGGGTGCCTTCCCCGCCACCGACGCGGTGTTGAAGATGTGTCCGCGGCCGCGCTCGAGCATGCCGGGCAGCACGGCCTTCATGCCGTTGAGGACCCCCAGGACGTTGATCTCGAGCTGGCGGCGCGCGGTCCCCGGCGTCTCGTCCAGGAACGGGCCGATCGGCATGATCCCGGCGTTGTTGTCGAGGACGTCGATCGGGCCCAGCTCGCGCTCCACGGCGGCGACGAAGGCCGTGAACGACTCGGCGTCGGTGACATCGACGAACGTCCCGAAGGCGCGGTCGCCCAGAGCCGCCGCGGCCGCCTTGGCGCCGGCCTCGTCGATGTCGGCGATCGCGACCTTCGCCCCGGTCGCATGCACCGCCTTGGCGGTCGCCAGCCCGATACCCCGGGCGGCTCCGGTGATCGCGACGACACGCGATCCGCTGATGAGCTTGGTGGCCATGCGCTCCCCTTCGACGGTCGGCCGGATCGAATGATCGTACAGACTATCCGGCCACACCGTCCAGATCGTGACGGCCCCGTCATCCTGCCGTCAAGCCAGGGGCTGCAGCGTCCCGTCCTGCACCTGCTCGAGCAGCCGGAACTTCTGAACCTTGCCGCTGGCGGTCAGCGGGAACGCGTCCGCCACGCGCCAGTGGACCGGGCGCTTGTGACGGGCCAGGTGCTCGGTGCAGTGGGCGGCCAGCGCCTCGACGGTCGGAACCGCGCCCTCGACCGGGTGCACCACGGCACAGACCTCCTCGCCCCACTTCTCGTGCGGCAGCCCGATGACGTACGCATCGTGCACACCGGGGTGAGCGTGCAGGACCGCCTCGATCTCGGCGGGGGCGATGTTCTCGCCGCCGCGGATGATCATGTCCTTGACGCGGCCCGTCACCCGGTAGTACCCGCGCTCGTCGAGCGTGCAGAGGTCGCCGGTGTGGAGCCAGCCGTCGGCGTCGACCGTCCGCGCGGTCGTGTCCGGATCCTTGAAGTACCCGATCATCTGCTGGTACCCACGCGCGCAGAACTCGCCGGCGGTCCCGATCGGCACGGTCTCGCCGGTGGCGGGGTCGACGAGCTTCGTCTCGGCGTGCGGCAGCGGCCGACCGATCGTCTCGGCGGTGTCGTCCGGGGAGTCGTCGGGCCGGGTCTGGCACACGGTGGCGCCGAGCTCGGTCATCCCGAACAGCACGGCGACCGTGGCCCCGGTCTGCTGCTGCACCCGGCGGACGACCGGGGCGGGCACGGCCGCGCCCCCGACGAGCACGGCCTGCAACGCCGAGAAGTCGCGCCCGGCGAAGCTCGGGTGCTCCAACAGGGCGATGAGCACGGTCGGGACCGAGCCGAGGGCGACCGCCCGGTGACGCTCGACGAGGTCGAGGACGTGCTCCGGCGCGAACTGCTCGACGAGGATCATGCCGTTGCCGCGGGCCACCGGGCCGTAGGTGCAGATGCCGCCACCGGCGGTGTGGAACATCGGCAGCGGGTTGACGAACAGCCCGCGCTCCGGCACGCCGCCGCTGCCGAGGCACAGCGGCGGGGTGTTGACGAACGTGCGGTGCGCCAGCAGGACGCCCTTGGGCTTGCCGGTCGTGCCCGACGTGTACTGGATCTGGACCGCGTCGTCGGGGTCGGGCGACGGCAGGTCGACCGCGGGCTCCCGCGCCGCGGCGGCCCGCAGGCCGGACAGCTCGACGACGTTGCGCAGCTTCGGGGCGCGACCCGCGATCGCTCGGGCATGCGCGCCGATCGGGTTGTCGCGGTACTGGTCGACGTGGAGCAGGAGCACCGCGTCGGAGTGCTCGACGATGTAGCCGCCCTCCTGCTCGCCGAGCGCCGGGTTGACGCCGACGATGACGAGGCCCGCGAGCGCCGCGGCCCATTCGCCGAGCGGCCACTCGGCGACGTTGTGCGCCCAGATCGCCACGTGCTCGCCCGGCTCGGCGTGGCGCAGGAGCCAGTGGGCCACCTGCCGGGCCTCGGCGAGCAGCTCGGCGAAGGTCCACTGCTCCTCGCTCGCCGGTGCGGGCGGCGCGGTGATCAGCGCGATCGCGTCGGGCTGCTCGGCCGCGGCCTGGATGAGCAGGTCACCGACGGTGCCGTCGCGCAGCGGCGTCGAGCTGTCGGCGGGGAGCAGGGACGGCGACGTGGCGGACAACGGGGTCTCCTCTCGTGGGGTCCGAAGATGCCGGACCAACGCGTTGACGCCATTGTACGGTCAAAATGTCCTGACACAACGTCCGACGGACGCGTGACGGACCGCTACCGCTGCCGGTACCGCCGACCGATGACCTCGCCCGCGAGCACGTTGCGCATGACCTCCGACGTGCCGCCGGCGAGCGACATGCCACGAACGTCGCGGTAGTACCGCTCCAGGGGCAGCTCGCGGGTGTAGCCGGAGTGGCCGTGGATCTGGATCGCCTCGCGACAGACGTGCTCGGCGGTCTCGTTGGCGAGCACCTTCGCCATCGCGGTGCGGCGCACGTCGGGGAATCCGGCGACGTTCGACCCGGCAGCGTCGGCGAGCACCAGGCGCGCGGCGTGCAGGCGCGTCGCCATGTCGGCGATCTTCCACTGCAGGCCCTGGAACTCGCCGATCTCGCGCCCGAACTGCCGCCGGGTCCGTACGTGGTCGATCGCCGCGTCGAGCGCCGCGCGCGCCACGCCCAGCGTCATCGCGGCGTTGCCGCAGCGCTCCGGGTTGAACTGGCGGAGCATCGTGCCCGCGGCGCGACGGGATTCGGGGTCCGGGGCCACGAGGACGGCCTCCGGGTCGATCCGGATCCCGTCGAACCGCAGCGTCGCCTCGGGCATCCCCCGGCCGCCCATCTTCAGGTGCGTCCGCGGCGGCGCGTACCCGTCCTGCGACGACTCGACGATCACGGCGCCGATCCCGCGCGCGCCGGCGGTCCCGGCCAGGCGACAGAACACGAGGACCGTGTCGGCGCGGATGCCGTTGGTGATGAAGCACTTCTCGCCGTGCAGGCGGTAGCCGTCACCGTCGGGCTCGAGCCGCGTCTGCAGCGCCGTCGCGTCCGATCCGGCGTCGGGCTCGCTGATCGCGATCGCGAACGACCGCTCGCCGGTGACCGCCCCCGGCAGGTACCGGCGACGCTGCTCCTCGGTGCCCAGCACGTCGATCGCCCGCGGCGGCCCGTTGAGGTACAGCTGCGCCACCATCGCCGACGACATGCAGGCGACGGCGAGCTCCTCGAGCACCGCACACGCCTCGGGCACGCCCAGCCCCTCCCCGCCGTACGCGCGCGGCACGGTCAGGCCGAGCAGTCCGGCGTCGCGCAGGCGCTCCCACGACGACTCGGGAAAGCGGTCCTCCCGATCCCACCGCGCCGCCTCCGGGGCGATCGCCGTGGCCACCGCCGCCGCGCGTCGTCGCACGTCACCGAGCGGCCCGTCCTCGACCTCGACCAGCGGCGGGTGGTCGTATGCGCGTGTCGGGTCGGCCTGGTCGGGCCCGCCATCGGGGGCGGAACCGGGACCGTTGTCGGAGCCGGCACCGGGAACGGGGGTGCGCGGCACGGCGTCGGTCGGCGGGACGCGGTCGGTCATCCCGCGCAGCGTAGACGCGCTGCCGCGCCGGGGCGTCCGTCGCGGCCGGGCCCGGCCGCCGCGGCCGGCTCTCCCGCGAACGTGCACCACACGCAGGCCGTATTTAGAAATCGTCATACCGTATGCCGAG
>JBFWKS010000297.1:0-5137 GCA_050252545.1 Solirubrobacteraceae bacterium | reverse complement strand
CCGGCGACGAAGCTCTCGCGCGCCCGGTCCAGATCCCCCGCGCCGTTGAAGCGCGCGTAGCCACGGACGTGGACGCCCTCGACGAGCCAGACCGCGAACGCGTCGTCCTCGCGGCTGCCCTCGACGACGGTCCGGTCCCAGCTGCGCGCCGGCCCGAGCGACTCCATCGCCACCCCGTCGGCCAGGTCGCTGAAGAAGTACGGCACGACCGCGTACGGCTCGTCGGCTCCGAGCCACTGGCGCGCCACGTACGCGCCCTGCTGCGCCGCGACGTCCTCGTGCTCGACCCGGATCGTCCCACCGTGCAGCACCGACGCGTACTCGGCGATGTCCCCGGCCGCCCACACGCCGTCCGCCGACGTCCGCAGGCGGTCGTCGGTGAGCACGCCCCCGGACTCGCCGAGCGTCAGTCCCGCGCGCTTGCCGAGCATCACGTCGGGCGTGGCACCGACACCGCAGACGACGAGGTCGGCCGGGATCGTCGTGCCGTCACCCAGGGCGACGCCCGCGACCCGCGACTCCTCGTCGCCCGGGCTCGCCGCGACGAACGCCGTCACGTCGACCTCGCCGCGGACCTCGACACCGCCGGCCTCCAGGCGGCCGCGCACCCACCGCCCGACCTCGGGGCCGAAGGTGCGCTCCAGCGGCTCGGACTCCATCATCAGCACGGTGACCGACACGCCCTGGCTCGCGAGGCTCGCCGCCACCTCGCAGCCGATGTAGCTCCCGCCGACGAGGACGACGCGCGGGGCATCCAGGCCATCCAGGTCGCGGCGGATGCCTGCGCCGTTGCGGAGCGAGCGCAGGTAGTGGATCCCGACGAGCCCGGCGCCGTCGACGTTCAGGCGGCGGACGCCCGCGCCCGTCGCGAGCAGCGCCCGGTCGTACCCGAGGGTCGTCTTGGTCTGGAGCTTGACCTCACGGGCGCCGGCGTCGAGCGCGAGGACGCTCGTCCGGGTGCGCAGGTCGACATCGTGATCGGCGTACCACGCCTTCGGCAGGACGAGCGAATCGTCGAGCGTGGCGACGCCGCGCAACAGCTCCTTGGACCCGGGCGGCCGGTGGTACGGGGGATCGAGCTCGCGGGTGACGAGGGTGACCCGACCGTCGAACCCGCCCTCGCGCAGCTCGCGGGCCGCGGAGGCGGAGGCGATGCCTCCGCCGATGAGCAGGATGTCGGTCGTCTCGTCGGACATGGCGGGCACCGTACCAGCGGACCCGACGGCGGATCCGGTCAGTCCGTTCGGGTCACCTCAGCGTCCCCCGGACCGGGGGGAGCGACCCGTCGCACGAGCGGGGCGCCGCCGTGCTCGGTGACGAACGCGGCGGCCCGCACCGGCATGCCCAGGTGCCAGCCCTGTCCGAACGGCACCCCCAGATCGAGGAGCGCCATCACCTGCCCCTCGCGCTCGATTCCCTCCCCCACCACCGCCAGCCCGAGCTGCTCCGCGACCGCCACGAGCGCCCGGACCATCACCGCGTCGTCGCCGCCCTCGGGACCATCGAGCCGCTCGGTGAACGACCGGTCGACCTTGACCGTCGCCCCCGGGATCCGTCGGAGCTGACGCAGCGACGACGCACCGAGCCCGAAGTCGTCGATCGCCACGCGGGTGCCGATCTGCTGCAGGTCGGCCAGCACCCCGATCGTGCGCTCGTCCACGAGGACGTCCTCGACGACCTCCAGGCAGAGCCGCTGCGGCGGCAGCCCGTGGAGGTCGAGCTGCTCGGCGACCATCCGCACGAGCCCCGGGTCGTGGATCTGCCGCGGCGACAGGTTGACCGACACGATCAGGCCCGGCACCGCAGCCGCCGCAGCGCACGCCTCGGCGAGGATCCGGCGGCCCAGCGCCACGATCAGCCCGCTCTCCTCGGCCACCGACAGGAACCGTCCCGGCGACAGCATGCCCAGCTCGGGGTGGCGCCACCGGACGAGGGCCTCGGCCCCGTGGAGGCGACGGTCGCGGAGCCCGAGGATCGGCTGCAGGTGCACCTCGACCTCGTCGTCGGCGACGAGCGCCCGTCGGAGGTCCTGCTCGATCCGCAACCGGTCGCGGCTGCGCTCCCGCAGGCTCTCCTCGAACAGCTGGACACGAGCCCGTCCGCGCTGCTTGGCCTCGAACATCGCCAGGTCGGCCTCGCGGACGATCGCCTCGGCGTCCTCGAGCGCATCGGTGAGCGCCACGCCGACCGACGCGGTGACGACGACCTCGCCGCCGTCGCCGAGGGCGATCGGGCGCTCGACGAGCTCGACGGCCAGCTGGGCGCGGCGCAGCGCATCGTGCTCGGCGGCCATCCCGGGGAAGAGCAGGACGAACTCGTCGCCCGCGAACCGGGCGGCCACGCCGTCGCCGCCCAACGACTGCTGCAACCGGCCACCGATCGCGCGCAGGACCGCGTCGCCGACGGCATGGCCGAGCGTGTCGTTGATCCCCTTGAACCGGTCGACGTCGACGAACAGCAGCGCGGCGGGCCGGCGCTGCCGCAGGTCGGCGCCCATCCGGTCGATCCGGTCGATGAGCCCGCGGCGGTTGAGCAGGCCGGTCAGGTCGTCGTGGTCGGCCCGGTGCTCCAGTGCGCGGACCGACGCGGCCAGGCGACGGGTCAGCGCCACGTTCTCGTGCAGCGCCAGGACGTGCCGAAAGCCCAGCGCACCGATCAGGACCGCCGACCCGATGACCGTCGCGCGGTCGATCGCGTCCCGCAACGCGGCGACGAGCAGGACCGCCGCGACCGGCATGAGGAACAGGTACGGCATCGTGAGCCACGCCGAGACGAGCCGCGATGCCTCGACCCGCGGCTGCTCACCGGCGTCGATGGTGCGGCGCCATGCCCCCATCGCGACGGCGACGAGCGACACCGCCCAGCAGACGTCACCGACCCACGTCCCCGCGTCGCCATCGGAGCGCAGCGCGATGCCACGCGCCAGGTCGGACGCCAACAGCAGGACGAGGCCCAGCACGATCCACGCCACCGTTCCCCGCATGTGGGGTCGCGCATGGGCGAGCGCGATGCCGCCGGCGGCCAGCGCGATCATGTCGACCGACAGGTAGGCGACGGTCATCCCGACCGAGTTGCCCGGCAGATCGCCCGCGTCGACGAACGGCTGCAGGACGAGCGACCAGGTGACGATCGCGGTGCTCACGCCGACCGCGACCGCGTCGAGCGCGATCCGTGCCGCGTGCCGCCGGTCGCCGAGCTGCGCCGCGAAGAGCGCCAGGCCGACGATGACGAGCGGAACGACGAGGAGCGCTGCGCCGTCGAGCTGTGACACGTCCCCGACCCTCACCGCCTCGTCGGGGTCGGCGACGAGCATGACGGTGGTGACGAGCGCCGCCAGCAGCGCGCCCCCCATCGCCATCCAGCCGGCCCGCTCACGGCCCGGTCGGTGCTCGACGACCTGGATCGCGACGCCGATGAGCGCGACGAGGATCAGGAGCACCTCGAGCCCACGCCGGGCCACCCCGAACGGGCCCGTGCCGGACTCGACGAGGGCCAGAACGACCGCCACGCCGGCGGTCGCGAGCAGCGCGACCGGGAGGGTGCCCCCTCGGCGGAGTCGGGCGGCGTAGCGGGCGACGGGACCGTCGGCAGGGGCTGGTGCCACGGCGCGACTCTATCCGGGCGTCGCGTTCCGTCGGCCCGATGGGTAGGGTTTCGCGAGGTCGCATCCGGAACGGCAACGCCCGCGCCGGTCGACCACTCGGTGTCCGCCGCTGCCGCCCGTGGATGCCACCAACGATAAAGCCGCCGAACCGGAGGCCTGCCCGTGAGACGACCGACCGCCGCCGTCACCCGCCCGCTGCCCCGACGCACCCGCCTCGCCGTGTGCGTGGGTGTCCTGACCTCGTCGTTCTGCGTCGTCGCACCAGCCGGTGCCGACAGCGGGTCGATGTCGGTCTCCGCAGCGACCGGGCCGACCGCAGCAGCAACCGACGAGGCCGCCGCCAAGCCCGACGGGATGGCGATCGGCCAGAGCGGCAACCGCGTCAAGTCGCTGCAGCGCACCCTCTTCCAGCTCGGTCTGCCCGTCGCCCGCGACGGCGAGTTCGGTCGCGCGACCGACATCGCCGTCCGGCGTTACGAGGTGCAGGAGCACCTCACCGTCGACGGTGTCGTGACGACGAGCGAGTTCCGCGCGATGCGCAAGCGCGCCCGCCCGAAGCGTGCCGAGCGCAACTTCGCCTCGCGCACGCTGCGGCGCGGGGCCGTCGGCACCGACGTGCGGGCGGTGCAGCGCCTGCTGCTCGCCAACGGCATCAACGGGCCGACCCACGGCAAGTTCACGGCGTCGACCCAGTCGAAGGTCAAGCGGTGGCAGCGGGCCGAGCGGCTCAAGGCCGACGGCTCCCTCACGCGCAAGGAGGCGCGGCAGCTGCGCCAGCAGACCCCGCCGCCTCCCGGCGCCGCCACCTCCGAGCCCGGGGTCGAGCTCAAGGTCGACGAGCAGGGCTACACCTTCCCCATCAAGGGCCGGTGGCGCTGGGGCAGTGGCGCCACGCTCTTCGGTGACCGCGGCGGGGCGCACCAGGGCGTCGACGCGTTCGCCGTCTGCGGCACCCCGCTCGTGGCCGCCTCCGCCGGCAAGGTGTCGTTCAACAAGTCGCACGGCGCCGCGGGCAACTACGTCGTCATCACCGACACGCCCACCGGTGAGGACCAGGTGTACATGCACATGAAGGCCCGGTCGCCGCTGAAGGTCGGGACGACGGTCACCGCCGGCCAGGCGATCGGCGAGGTCGGCGACACCGGCAACGCCGACGGCTGTCACCTGCACTTCGAGCTCTGGACGAAGGGCGGCTACTACTCCGGTGGCGCACCGCGCGATCCCAAGGCCGACCTGACCCGCTGGTCCGTGAGCGCCGGGAACCCGGCGCGCAGCAGCTTCTTCCAGACCTGAGCGCGGGGGCTCACCGCGGCGCGGGCTACATCGGCGAGAGCTCTCCGCCGAACGGCATCTCGGACACCGGCATCTTGAGGCCCTCCTGCTCGAAGACCGCGTAGATCTGCTCCCGTAGCAGTCGCGTGATCCGCCACTGCTGCGACGGCGTCGTCTTGATCACCAGACGGATCGTCACGCCGTTGGGGCCGACCGACTGGACGCCCCACACCTCGGGCGGCTCCAGGACGCTGGCGTCGT
>JBFWKS010000296.1:0-5159 GCA_050252545.1 Solirubrobacteraceae bacterium | reverse complement strand
GAAGACCGCCGGGCTGGGGTCCACGCCCGGCACCGCCGCCGAGGTCCTGGACGACGGGGTACGCCAACGGATCTCGCCGAACAAACTCCCGCAGGACCGCTGGATCGCGGTCGTACAGGCCGCACACCGCGCCGGGGTGCCCTCGACCTCCACCGTGATGTTCGGACACATCGAAGAACCCTGGGAACTCGCCCGCCACATGCACGTCATCCGCCGCGTGCAGGAGACGACCGGCGGGATCACCGAGTTCGTGCCGCTCTCCTTCATCCCGCTACAGACCCGCCTGGGCAGAACGCACGGCGTCGAGGAGATCACGATCGAGGAGAACCTCAAACACACCGCCATCTTCCGCCTCGCGCTCGGACGAACGATCCCCAACGTCCAAGCATCGTGGGTCAAGATGGGCCTGGCAGGCGCAACCGAAGCGCTGCGCTGGGGCGTCAACGACCTCGGCGGCACCCTCATGGAAGAGAACATCTCCCGCATGGCCGGCGCAGACCACGGCACCCGCCTCACGCCCCGCGAGCTGATCCAGGCCGCCCACCACGCCGGCAGGCCCGCCGCCGAACGCACCACCCTCTACACCACCCGCCGCACCTACCCCCTCCCATACGACCCCACCGCCCACCACCACGCACACACCGCCTGACGAGCAGACGGCGAGCTGCGATCCTCACGGTGATGCGCACGATCGCGACGGTCGGGACTCCGGCCACCGTCACCCGGCCCCGTACACGGGCGCTGGCCTCGGCCCGGCTCCGCGTGCAGGAGCGCCGGTCGGCGCGCGCCGTGATCGACGCGGCCCGGGCCCTGGTCGACGAGGGACTGGTCGTCGGCACGGTCGGCAACGTCAGCGCCCGCGTCGGTGACCGCATGCTCATCACCCCCACCCGGCGGGCGTACGCGACGCTCCGGCCGCGGCACCTGGCGGCGGTCGATCTGACCGACGGACGGACGTTGCACGGAGCCCCGTCGCGGGAGCTGCCGCTGCACCGGGCGGTGTACGCCCACCGGCCCGACGTCGGGGCCGTCGTGCACACGCACAGCGTGGCGGCCACGGCGTGGAGCTTTCTCGGCTCGCCGCTGGGCCCGGAGCTGGAGGACCTGGCGTACCACGGGATCGGCACCATCCGCACGAGCGTTCCAGCACCCGCCGGGAGCGAGGCCCTCGCCTCGTCGGTGACGTCCGCGCTGGGCGACTCGGGCGCGGTGCTCCTGGGTGAGCACGGCGTACTGGGGGTCGGCCCCGACGTCCGGCGCGCGCTCGTCGCGGCGCGGGTGGTCGAGCACCAAGCGCGCGTCGCGTGGCTCCTGCGCGACGGGCGGGACCCGACCGCGTAGGCCAGACGCCCGGCCGGCCGCGCGCGGACGCGGCGACGGCGGGCCGGCGGCTCGCGGTGGCCGGCCGCGCGTCGAGATCGCAGCGGGGCTACCGCGCCCGCGACGCCGGCTCCGTCACCGGCGCGGGCCGCGGAGGATCAGAACGGCGCGTCGAGGGCCAGGTCGAGGGCCGAGAGCCGCCAGCGGTCGCCGTCCCGGACGACGGTCGTGCGGTAGACCCCGGCGCTCGTCACCTGCAGCTTGCCGCCGTCGGTGACGTGGAGGCTCAGGTAGGCGCGCACATCGACGCGGTCGTCCTGCTCGTTCTCGAACCGGTGGTTCACGATCACGTGCCGGCGCTGGTCGGTCTGTGCCTTCCACGCGCCGCCCATGAACTCCACGATCGCGTCGCGGCTCTCGTAGGGCCCGAAGGGCTCGTCGACCCCTGCGATCGTGATCTGGAACGTCGCGTCGGCGGTGAAGAGCTCGCCGAGCAGCCCGACGTCGCCGGTGTCGTTGGCCCACGCGTAGTCCGAGAACAGGTCCAGGATCGCCAGTCGGTCTGCCATGTCCGTCTCCTTCAGTCAACCATATGGTTGTTTGATCTCCAGATGCAGGCTATCGTGCCGGGAGGCTGGCGTCGAGGCGGATCCCCTGCCTTCGACGCCACGGGCCTCAGCACACATCCGGCGCACGTTCCGCGCACGGTTCCCGAACGGAGAGACCATGGTCCAGATCCCGAACGAGCTCGATGGGCGCGTCGCCCTCGTCACCGGCGCCGGCCGCGGGATCGGCCGCGCGATCGCCCGGTCGCTGGCGGGCGACGGCGCCACCGTGATCGTGAACTACCGGCGGGATCGCGACGCGGCCGAGGAGATCGTGGCCGAGATCCGCGACGCCGGCGGGCGTGCGACGGCGATCGCGGCGTCGGTCGGCGACCCGACCGACATCGACGCCCTGGCCGATGCGGCGCTCGCCGAGTACGGCCACGTCGACCTGCTCGTCCACAACGCGGGCATCGCCAGCCGCGGCCTGCCCGTGGCCGACACCACGGCGGAGGAGCTGCTGCGCGTGGTGTCGGTGCACGCCCTGGGCGTCCACCGGCTGCTCGGCCGCCTCCTGCCCGGGATGCGCCAGCAGCGCCGCGGCGACGTCGTGATGATCTCCAGCAGCGAGGTCAGCCAGATGCGGGCCAACGGCGCTCCGTACAACATGGCCAAGGCCGCCCTGGAAGCGCTGGCGATGACCCTCGCGAAGGAGGAGATCGCCAACGGGATCCACGTCAACGTGGTCGCCCCCGGCCTCGTGGCGACCGACATGGGCGACCGGCTCGTCCAGGCCAAGCTCGGGGCATCGTCGGCCGGCGAGCTCGACGAGAGGATGCCGCTCGGCCGGGTCTGTCGTCCCGAGGACGTGGCGTCGGTGGTGCGGTTCGCGGTGTCGGAGGCCGCCGGCTACGTCACCGGCCAACGGATCGTCGTCGACGGCGGTGCCGACGTCTCGCCGACCGGCTGACCGTCCGGTCCGGCTGCGCCCGCCGGGCGCAGCCCAGAACGACCGCGAGAACCCGACGTCACCCGAGCGCCGGCGCGCCTCGGAGGTCGCGTCCCCGGGGACGCCTCAGGCCGTCGTCCGTGGCAGGCGCGGCGCCTCGGTGATCCCGGCGTCGCGCAGCTCGTCGGTGATCATCTGGCGCAGGGCCACCTTCTGGACCTTCTGGCTCGCAGTCACCGGGAAGTCATCGACGATGCGGACGTAGCGCGGGACCTTGTACGACGCGATCCGGCCCATGCAGAAGGTCACGACCTCGTCCTCGTCGACGGTGGCGTCGTCCTCGACCTGGACGTAGGCGACGGGCACCTCGCCGTAGCGGGCGTCGGGGGCGCCGACCACCGCGACCTGCGCGATCGCCGGGTGGGTGATGAGGTAGCCCTCGATCTCACCGGCGGCGACGTTCTCGCCGCCGACCTTCAGCATGTCCTTGAGTCGGCTGACGAACGCCACCCCGCCGTGCTCCTCGAGCCGCACGAGATCACCCGACGCGAACCAGCCGTCCTCGGTCAGGGACGCGCGCGTGGCCTGCTCGTCACGGTAGTAGCCGGCGAACAGGGTGACGCCCCGGAACTGGAGCTCGCCGACGCCTCCGGTCGAGACCGGAATGCCGGTCTCGACGTCGACGACCCGCAACTCCGCCCCACGCAGGGGGGCGCCCGACGTGGCGATGCGGGACTCGAGCGGGTCGTGGGGGCCGCCGATGCAGATCGATCCGCACGACTCGGTGGAGCCCATCGACGACACCTGGGCCGCGTGCGGCACCTTCTCCTGCATCTGCAGCATCCGCTCCGGCGGTCCGACGTTCATCACCATCCGGAGCGCGGACAGGTCGGCGTCGGCGAAGTCGGGCTGTCCGAGCACGTCGGTCCAGATCAGCTCGAACGCCGGGAACGCGTGGGTGCACCGCTCTCCGACGAGCTGCCGCAGTGCCCGCCCGCCCTCGAAGCGGCCGACGTGGCTGAAGCAGGCCCCCCGGGACAGGGTCGCCAGGAACGCCTGCCACCCACCGCAGTGGAACAGCGGAAGCGGGGTCCAGAACCGGTCCTCGGCGGTCATCTCCAGCCGGGTGGCGCAGTTCTCGCCCTCGGCCAGCAGCGTCGCGTGGGTGTGCAGGCAGCCCTTCGGCAGGCCGGTGGTGCCCGAGGTGTAGATGATCTGGGCGACCTCGTCGCGCTCGACGCGCCGTTCGATCCGCTCGAGCTCGGCGTCGGGCACGCCGGCGGCCGGATCCACGAACCCCGGGTCGTCGAGCGTCACGGTGCGGCACGCGATGTCGGCCTCGTCGACGACCGGCAGGAACGCCGGCTCGGTCAGGAGGATGGTCATGCCGGAGTGCGTCACGACGTGCGCGAGCTCACGCGCCTTGTTGCGCGCGTTGATCGGCACCATCACCGCGCCGAGACGGAGCGGGGCGAGCGTGTGCGCCAGGTAGTCGGTGCTCGCCTCTCCGAGCAGCACGCCGACGCGGTCCCCGGCGACGATCCCCGCCGCCTGGAGCCGACGGGCGGCGTCGACCGTCCGGGCGCGGAGCTCCGCGTAGGTGATCTCGCCGGCCGGGAACGACGCGGCGGCCGCGTCCGGGGTGGCGGCGGCCCGCTCGTCGAGCAGGGCGGTCACCGAGCGGTGGCGGGCGGACGGGTGGCCGATCCGGGCCGCGACGTCGATGCCGGTCGGGCCCGTCTCGGAGGCGGTGGCGGTCATGTCGGTTCTCCGCGTGGGGTTTCGATGTGTAGCGTCCTCAGCGTCCGGGCGGCAAGGGTCGGGGTCCACTCCAGGGGCCGGTCCGGCAGCAGCCGCACCTCCGGCATCCGCTCCAGCACCTGCTCGAAGCAGACGCGGGCCTCGATCCTCGAGAGCTGGGCTCCGAGGCAGGCGTGCGGGCCCTTCCCGAACGCAAGGTGGACGTTGGGCGACCGCGCCAGGTCCACGTCGTCCGGACGGTCGAACGCGCCCGGGTCGCGGTTGGCCGCCGACAGGACGAGGAACACCCGCTCACCCCGGCGGATCGCGTGCCCGTCGATCTCGAGGTCCTCGGTCACCCAGCGGTGGAGGATCTTGATCGGACCGTCGTGGCGCAACGCCTCCTCGACCGCGGGACGGATCGCGGTCGGGTCCGCGCGGAGCGTCGCGAGCCGCTCTGGGCGTCGGAGGAGCATGAGCATCATCGATGCCAGCAGGTTGGTCGTGGTCTCGTGCCCCGCGAACAGCATCAGGACGCACATCGAGCGCAGCTCGTCGTGATCGAGCGCATCGGTGCCGTCCCCCGCCGCCAACGCCGAGATCAT
>JBFWKS010000295.1:0-5166 GCA_050252545.1 Solirubrobacteraceae bacterium | reverse complement strand
ATCAAGGGCCGTCGCGGACGCAAGGGCCAGGACGGGCCCGCCGGGTCGAAGTCGCACGCCCGGATCGAGTCGATCGAGGAGGACGGCGTCGCCTTCCGCTCCTACGTCGACGGGTCCCGGCAGTTCCTCTCGCCGGAGCGGTCGATGGAGGTCCAGGCCGCGCTGGGCACCGACCTGGCGGTCGTCTTCGACGAGTGCACGCCGTTCAACGTCGAGCGCGACTACACCGCCCGGTCCACCGAGCGCACGCACCGCTGGCTGGAGCGCTGCCTGCGCTGGCACGAGCAGCACGCCCCCGGCTGGCAACTCGTCTACGGCATCGTGCAGGGCGGCGTGTACGACGATCTGCGCCGCGAGGCCTGCCAGATCGTCGCCGGGTCCCGTGCCGACGCGATCGCGATCGGCGGGTCGCTCGGGTCGCACAAGGCCCAGATGTACGAGGTCGTCGACTGGTCGACGGCAGAGCTGCACCGGGTGGCGCCGCAGAAGCCCCGGCACCTGCTCGGCATCGGCGACATCGACGACCTGATCCGCGGCGTGGAGCTGGGGATCGACACGTTCGACTGCGCGATGCCGACCCGGATCGCCCGCCACGGCATGGTGCTCGTCCCCGACCCGGAGCGCCGCTGGCGCGTCGACCTGACCCAGGCCCGGTGGAAGACGAGCGACGAGCCGCTCTGCGACGGATGCCCCTGCCCGGCGTGCGCCCACGGGTTCAGTCGCGGCTACCTGCACTACCTGCTGCGTCACCGCGAGCTGACCGGGATGCGCCTGGCGACCCAGCACAACCTGGCGTTCGTCGCGCGGACGATGGCCGGGCTGCGGCAGGCGATCGTCGACGGGCGCCTGGCCGACGAAGCCGCGGAGCTGCGGGGCGGGCGGCTGCCGTAGTCCGCGGGGTGTCCTACGCCTGTCCGGCGTGTCGGCGAGGGCGGGTTCGCCTGCGCGCCGTCGTCCCGCGGGCCGACGGATACCCCTGTGCAGATGAGCGCTCGACCGAACACCGTGTCCGCGTTCGCGTTACGCGGTAGCCCGGGACCGGGGCCGCGCCACGTCGCGGGCCGCCCGGACGATGGGCGCTACTTCGTGTTCTTGTCGATGAAGTCGCGGAAGTCGTTGACGATCTGGTTCGGCGTGTCGCCCACGATCCGCCGGACCTCGGGGGCGACCTTCTCGCCGACGACCCAGTAGACGGTGCCGCCGACGATCGCCGCCAGGACGAGGAGCACCAGGACCGCCCGAACGAACCGGCCGAAGCACCCCAGACCGCGACGGCGCGGGGCGGCCTGACGGGACGCCTGGTCCCAGTTCGGTGCGGGTGCGACGTGGCGGGCCGGCTCGACGGCCGGCGGTGCGGACCGGCGCGGCTCGCGCGCGGTGCGGCGCGGCACGGCGGGCTGGTCGGCGGTGCCGCCGCGACGGGCCGCCGCGGGGCCCGGCTGGAGCATCGTCCGATCGGCGGCCGGCTCGGCGTCGTCGTCCGGCAGGAAGTCGCGCGCCATGCGATCGGCGTCGTCGCGGGGGACGATCGCGGTCACGCCGGTGGCGGGGCCGGTGCGGACAGGGCGCGTCGCGTCGTCGGCCAGCGGGTCGACGCCGTCGGCGGCCGCCTCGAGCGCCTCGGCGTACGACTCCGCCGTCGAATAGCGCATCGCCGGATCGAGCGACAGCGCCCGGTCGACGACGAGTCCGAGCTCGGGGGAGACCTCGGCGTTGAGCTGGTCGAGCAGCGGCGGTGCCTCGCGCTGCTGCTTGAGGGCGAGCTCGGCGAGCGACTCCGCCTCGTACGGCAGTCGCGCCGCGAGCATCTGGTAGGTCACGACGCCCAGGGCGTAGATGTCCGACGGCGGACCGACGTCGCCCCCGGTCGCCTGCTCGGGCGCCAGGTAGCTGGCGGTGCCGACCACGGACCCGATCTGGGTGATCGACGACTCCTCGGCCATCGCCTTGGCGATCCCGAAGTCGGCGATCTTCACCGTGCCGGACTCGGCGAGCAGGATGTTGCCGGGCTTGACGTCGCGGTGGATCACGCCGTTGCGGTGGGCGTAGCCCAGGCCACGGGCGGCCTGGCCGACCAGCGACGTCGTCTCGGGCACCGACAGGTAACCGCGGTCGCGCAACAGCTCCGCCCCGGACTGCCCGCGGACCGCCTCCATGACGATGAAGTACCGCCCCGACGCGTCGTCGAACCCGAAGTCGAAGACCTGGACGATGTTGTTGTGGACGAGTCGGGCGGCGGCCAGCGCCTCGCGGCGGAACCGCGACACGAACTGGCGATCGTCGGCCAGGTGCTCGGCCAGGAGCTTGACGGCGACGTGCCGCTCCAGCCGGCGGTCGAACGCCAGCCGGACGGTCGACATGCCGCCGGCGCCGAGGCGGTCACCGATCTCGTAGCGGTCCGCGAGGACGTCGTCGCTCACCGGTCACCCCGGTTCCGGGACCGGCCGTGATCCGGGCCGGGGCCGCGTCCCCGGCCCCGCTTGACGGCGTCGTCATCGGGGCGTCCACGGCTCCGCAGACCCGACGACGTGCCGTCGCCGCGCAACGCGTCGCCGCCGGTCTCGGGATCCAGGCCCCCGGACCCGTCGTCGCCGTCGTCGTCACCGAGGTCGCCGTCGTCGTCGGGCGGCAGGTCTGGGTCGGTGAACGTCGGCGTCGTCGTCGGGGTGGTGTCGGTCGTCGTGGTCGGCTCGGGCGGCGTCGTCTCCGTCGTCGTCTCCGTCGGGATCGTCTCGGTCGTCGTGGTCTCGGTGGTGACGGCGCCGGCGCAGTCGGCCTGGACGCGCTCGGCCAGCAGCCGGAAGCCCTGCTCCAGGCTGTCGATCACGCCGTCGTCGACGGTCGCGGGGAGCTGGTCGACGCGGTTGCGACCGAGCTCGATCGTGCGCGTCGCGTCGTCGCACCGCCCCTGATCCACGGCCTGCTCGATCCGCGTCAGCTCCGTGCGCAGGGCATCGGCGGTGGACGCGTCCAGACGGCCGCCATCGCCGCAGCCCACGAGGGCGACCGCGCTGCACAGGGCCAGAGGGGGGACGGGTCGCAGAAAGCGCATGGCGAGGCGTGCCCGCAGGCTACCGACCGACCTTGAGGCGTTCCGCAAGACCGTCGGGCAGGCCGGCGTCGCGGATCGCCTTGGCGGCGCCGGAGACGTCGTAGGGCACCCGGCGCCAGGTGGCGCGGCCCTCGTCGGGATCCAGCTGCAACCACGACGCGCGGGGGTCCTCGTCGCGGGGCTGACCGACGCTGCCGGGGTTCAGCAGCCAGCGACGGGCGCCGAGGAGGACCTCCTCGCCGTCCTCGCGTCGGGTCCCGGTGACGGGCGCCCGTCCGTCCTGCGAGAACGACAGCGCGATGTGGCTGTGCCCGATCAGCGCGGCCTGCTCGTCGAAGCTGTCGAGCGACCGCTGGGCCTGCTCGCCGTTGAGCACGTACTCCCACACCGGGTGGACCGGGCTGCCGTGCGCCAGGACGCACCCGTGGACCGTCCCGGACGGGCTGAGCGACGAGAGCCACTCGCGGTGCTCCGGACGGAGCGCGCCCCGGGTCCACTCGGCCGCCGCGGCGGCGTCGGCCGAGAACTGCTCCGACGACAGGGTCCCGAGGGCGACGAGGTCGTGGTTGCCGACGAGCGAGTGCGTCGCCAGGCGCCGCACGGTCGCGCAGCAGCCGTTGGGATCGGCGCCGTAGCCGACGACATCGCCCAGGCACCACAGCTGCTCGCAGCCGCGATCGTCGATGTCGGCGAGCACCGCGTCCAGCGCGTGTCGGTTTCCGTGGATGTCTGAGACGACGGCGACGTGCATACTCGGGGTGATGGTGCGCTCCGACAGGCCGCTGATCGCGGTGGTGGCGACGATGGCGACGGCCGGGGGAGCGGCGGCGGCGCTGCGGCCGGGCCGGCGGCCCCCGCAGGCGCGGATCGATCCGGCATCGTACTTCACCCGTGGTCAGCTCCGCCGAGCGCGCCGCTTCCGCCGTCCACAGGCCGCGATCGGGCTGGCCGCGTTCGCCGTCGAGGCGGGCACGATGGCCGTGCTGGCACGCCGTTGGCGGGTGCCGGAGACCGGGCATGGGGGCGACGAGGCGCTGCGGGCCGACGAGGTCCTCGGCGACGACAGGCTCGACGGCGGTGGGGCGTGGGGAGGCGAGACGGCGGTCCGGAATGAGGCGGCGCGGGGCGGGACGGCACCCTGGGACGAGGAGACGCCCGGCGGCGGTGGGGCGCCGGGGCCGGACCGGCCCGGCGCGCTGCGCACGGTCACGGCCGGTGCAGGCGCCGGGGCGCTCGTCACGACGGCGGTCGGCGTGTCGTCGCTGCCGTTGTCGATCCTTTCGCGCCGCCGTTCGCTGCGGGTCGGCCTGGCGACCGGCAGCTGGAAGCTGTGGCGCACCGACCTGGTGCGCTCGACGGCATTGACCGCCGCGGCAGGTGCCGTCATGGGCGGAGGCGCGGCCGGGATGCAACGCCGTTGGCCGCGGCACTGGTGGGCGCCGGCCGCCGCCGGGGCGACCGGGTTGTCGGCCCTGCTCGGGTTCCTCGCCCCGGTCCTGCTGGAGCCGTTGTTCGGCAAGACCGAGCCGCTGCGCGACGAGCGTCTCCTGGACGGGATCCAGGAGGTGGCGGAGCGCGCCGGCGCCCCGGTCGGGCGCGTCCTGGTGTCGGACGCCAGCCAACGCACGTCTGCCGTCAACGCCTACGTCAGCGGTTACGGACGTTCGCGCCGCGTCGTGCTGTGGGACACGCTCTCGGACGGCTATCCGGCCGAGCAGGTCCTCTTCGTCGTCGCGCACGAGCTGTCGCACGTCGCCCACCGCGACGTCCTGCGCAACCTCACCTTCCTCGCGGCCGTGGCGCCGGTCGCACTGTGGGCCACCGCAGAGATCGCGCGGGCGATCACCCCGCGGGGCGAGGCGGTCGGGGCGGTCCCGTCGCGGGACGGCGATGTCGGGGTGCTCGGCGGCGTGCCGGAGGACCGTGCAGCGCGTGGCGCCGGCGGGTACGAGACGCCTACGGGCACGTCGAGGATCGCGGGACCCGACGCGTCGACGGTCGGCGATCCCGACGAGGACCCGTTCGACGGCGGCCGCACCGCTCCGCGTCCGGCGTCGGTCCCGGCGATCTTCGCTGCCGGGTCGCTCGTCGGCCTGGTCATCGCCCCCGGGATG
>JBFWKS010000294.1:0-5178 GCA_050252545.1 Solirubrobacteraceae bacterium | reverse complement strand
GGGGAAGACGATCTACCGCTACGCCTACCCCGGCATGGTGCGGCGGACGGTCCGGCTGAAGCTGCCGCGCAAGGGCGCGCGCCTGGTGGTCCGGGTGAAGACGACCAGCGGCAAGTCGTTCACGGCCACCAAGCGCTACCGCGCCTGTCGCTGATCGAGCGGGTGC
Organism: Solirubrobacteraceae bacterium; assembly: GCA_050252545.1. Lineage (GTDB taxonomy): Bacteria > Actinomycetota > Thermoleophilia > Solirubrobacterales > Solirubrobacteraceae > Patulibacter. The sequence continues at coordinate 5,012 of JBFWKS010000294.1, read as the reverse complement.
CGGCCCGCCGCGTCGTCCGTCGGGGCCCGCGGTGCCGGGCCCCGACGGACGCTGCTCAGCCGGTGATCGACGGCGCCGGCTTGGCGTCGTCGATGCCGTCGGGCCGCTCGGGCTCCGGGGCCGTGCCGTAGTCGCTCATCCGGATGTCGATCTTCGTGCGACCCGCGGACGCCGCTGCGGGGCCGAACACGTCGGCGGCCGCGAAGTCCTCCTGGATCCGATAGGTCAGCCCGGCGTCGTCGACGCAGGCGGTCACCGGGATCGCCGCGTCGTCGGGAGCGCCCTGGATCAGGGCCTTCGCCGTCGGATCGTTGACGTTGTCGATCGCGTCGGCGATCGCGACCTCCGCGGTGAAGCTGCGGCACTCGACGCCGTCGTACGTCTCCACGTCGCCGACGTCGGTGATCTTCGCCTTCCGCAGTTGCTCCGCCTGGGCGAGCGGATCGCTGGAGCCCACGGGGTTGTCGGTCACGAGCCAGTCGGAGCTGCCGGCCTGCTGGATGTAGACCTTGCCGTTCTCGCCGTAGCCCTTGACCTTGATCTCCTGCGAGCCCTGCTTGACGTTCTGGTCGAGCGCGTAGCGCTCGTCTACGAGCGCGGCGGTGCCGACGGCGGTGGTCTCGATCGGGCCGGACTGCAGCTCCATCTCGAGCTTGGCGGTCTTGGCCTGCTTGGTCGACTCGGCCCCGCGGCCGAGCGCGGCGCGGACCGCGTCCTCGGTATCGCCCGGGGCGCCGGCCGGGGCCGTGCCGCCCCCGCCTCCGGACGTCGGGGAGGTGGTGGAGGTGGTGGTCGTCGTGGACCCGCCGGTGGTGGTCGCCGTGGTGGTCGGCTCGTCGTCGCCGCACGCCGTGACGGCGAACGCGGACATGACGAGCAGTGCCGTGAGCGCCTGGCGGCCGCGGCGGCCGCCCGTCGGACGCCCCGGGACGGGGGGCTGGTGCTGGTGGTGGGACATGCCCGAAGCCTAGATCGCTCGCGGAGATCGGCAAGGCCCGAGGGGTGCGTATCACGTACACGGGGGCGGGCCGCTTTCGCCGGCCGCCGGCGGGCCGCCGGTCGACGCCGTCGCTCCCGTGCTGCGCGGCCGAGGTCGGGCGGATCGGCGCCGGCCGCCCCGACCGCCTGCCGCGGACGCCTCAGACCGCCGCGGTGAGCACGATCCTGCCGGTCGGTGCCGGCGATCCGCCCGGCGGCTCGTCGGTCACCGCGAACGCCTCCGCGCCGTCGACGTCGGGGAGGGTCGCGGTCGCACGGCCCCGGCCGTCGACGTCGAACAGCACCGGCGTGGGGACGGGATCTCCCTTGACCATGCGCCACACCTGGTAGCGACGACCCTCGCGCGGGACCGGCATACCGGACACCTCCAGCCGCAGCGCCCCGTCCTCGCGCACGACCCGGGCGGTCCCTTCGGGAGCGACCTGTGGGTCGACCTTCGCGATCACCGGCGATCCGGTACGCACCGGATCGCCCCCGCCGACGATGGCGATCGGAACGGCGATGAGGACGACGAGGACCGCGAGGATCCCCACCAGCGCGCGGCGCGACGTGAGGATCCCGAGGCGCTGTGCGCGGGCCCGGACGGGATCGGTGGCGGCGCCGGTCATCGTCGCGGTATCGACCGCGCCGGTCGGCGTCGGGATGCTCGTCGCCGCGGGAGTCGCGGCATCGGCCGCGCCGGTCGGCGTCGCGGCGTCGGTCCCATCGGTCGCCGCCGCGAACAGGGTGGCCTCCTCCCGGACCCGACCGAGGATCGATGCGCGCATCGCGGGGCTCGGGGCCGCCGCCGGACGCGGCGCGTCGAGCAATGCGTCGCGGACCGGCAGCAGCGACTCGACCTCGCGCCGGCAGGCTTCGTTGCGGGCCATGTGCTCGCGGACGGCCGCAGCCTCCTCGTCGCTGCAGGCGCCGAGGACGTAGGCCCCGATCAACTCCGCGATCCGGGGGTCGATCGCGCTCATGCGGTGCCCCCGGCGGCCAGGTCGGTCCGCATCCGTGCGAGCCCGCGGTTGATGCGGGCCTTCACGGTGCCGAGCGGGAGCACGAGCATCTCGGCGATCTCGGAGTGGCTGTAGCCGGAGTAGAACGCCAGCTCGATCACCCGGCGTTGCTCGGCATTGAGCCGCTCCAGCAGCGTGCGGGTCGCCTCCGCCTCGGTGCGCCGCAGCGCCTCGTGCTCGGTTCCCTCGCGCGCCGGGGCGGGGTGGCGCTCGGCCAGGGCCTCGTCGTGCACCTCGTGCTCCTTGTTGCGGGTGACCTTGCGCAGATGGTCGATCGCGCGGTTGCGCACGACCGTCAAGAGCCACGAGCGCACCTCCCCCAGGCCGGCGTCGTACCGCGACGCCGACCTCCAGACCGCCAGGAACGCCTCCTGGCACACGTCGTCGGCGGCCTGCCGGCTGCCGACGATGCGGTACGCCAGCGCGAAGGCCGCCGTGACGTGACGGTCGTAGAACACCTCGAACGCGTCGGGGTCCGTCGCGGTCACGCGGGCCATGAGCTCACCGTCGGGCAGCTCGGCGAGGTGATCGGGCGGGGGCGTCATGGCGTGGGTCGTGGCGTCATGGGGTGGCGCGGCATGACTCGTCGGTTGGACCGCGTCCCCGCCCGCTCAGGACGCGATCAGGGGCGTGATGGCCTGCTCGACGGCGGCCTTGTCGCTGGCCGTGTCGAACGCCTGGGGCGCCGGGGGCTTGCTCCGCAGCAGGCGGATGACCGCGGCGTGGCGGGCCTCGATCTGCACGATCGATCCGGCGGCCGCGAGCACCTCCTTGCTGCTGATCGACGTGGCCGCGCCGTTGTAGGCGCTCACGCCGGTGTCCTCGAGCTGGTTGGCGAGCTTGAGGAACGACGCCTGGTCCGTCATCGGGAAGCGGAACTTCGGCGATGCGACGGGCTTGCCGCCGAGCTTCTCGATCGTCGCCTTGAGGGCGCCGACGTGCTCGGCCTCCTCACGGCCGAAGGTCTTGGCGGCGGCGGCGACGTCGCCCTTGAGCTCGAGCTTGCGGCCGACGCGGTAGAAGTCCGCCTCGAGGTACTCGAGCGTCAGGGCGAAGTTCAGGACGTCGACGTCGCTCATGCCGGACTGCGCGAACGCGCGCTGCAGCGACGGGCCGAGGAGCGCGGCGCCGTAGGCGGCGCCGGTGGCGAGGGCGGCCTTGAGGATGAACGCCTGGCGGGTGTCGCCGGTGACGTCGATCGCGTCGAGGCGGGCGAGGCCCGTGGGGCTGGTGGGGGTGTCGGGAACGTGGCTCATGGTGACGGTCCTCTCAGACGACGATGAACGGCTTGACGGCGGCGAGCACCGTCTTCTCGTCGGCGGGCTTGGCGAACGCGCCGTCGGGGGTCGGCTTCTTGCCGAGCAGTTGGTTGAGGGCGGCGGCGTGGCGCGCCTCCACGGAGTGGATGCTCAGGGCGGCGGCGAGGATCTCCTGGTTCTCGATCTCACCGGCCTTGCCGAGATACGCGGCCGCGCCGAGGTTCTCCACCGTGCGGGCGAGCTCGAGCACCTGGGCCCGCGACTCGAGCGGGAACTGCGTCTTCGGCGCGGCGACGGGCGTGCCGCCGAGCTTCTCGATCGTGGCCTTGAGCGCGTCGACGTGCTGCTGCTCGGTGTCGCCGAACACGCGTGCGAGCTCGGTCTCGTTGCGGCGCAGTAGGTCGGCCTCGAGGACCTTGGCGTAGAAGTCCGCCTCCAGGTACTCGAGCGTCAGGGCGTAGTTCAGGATCTTCAGATCGCCCGCGCTGCCCGCCTCGGTGGTCGTCGTCATGCCGCCGGCGGCGGTTCCACCTTCATCGTCGTCGCCGCCGCACGCGGCCAGCAGCAGCGACGCGGCGCCGACGCCTCCGACGCCGGCGGCCCGCAGCAGGCCTCGGCGCGACCGGCCGTCCTGCTCGGCGTCGGGCCGGCTCTCCGGGGGGTCGACGGTGGGGTCTCGGGTCGTGGTCATCGCGGGGCTCCTCGTCGCTTCGGGGGACTCACCAGACGAATACGCACCGTCGGCGCGGGTGGATGCATCCGGTTTCGTCGACGTGGTGTCGTCGTTGCCCGCGCCGGTGTCTCACGGCTGCAGGCGCTCGATCCGCCAGCCGTCGCCGTCGCGACGGTAGGCAACGCGATCGTGGAGGCGGTCGGGGCGACCCTGCCACAGCTCGACCTCGTCGGGTCGCACGCGATAGCCGCCCCAGTGCGGTGGAAGCGGGATCGCGTCGTCGTCGGGGTGCGCCGTGCGGGAGCGATCCGCCTGCTCCAGCAGCGTGGCCCGGTCGGCGATCGGGAGGCTCTGGCGCGACGCCCATGCGGCGTGGCGACTGCCGAGGGGGCGGGTGGCGAAGTACGCCGCGGACTCGGCTCGGGTGATCTCCTCGCACGGGCCGACGACGCGGACCTGCCGGTGCAGCCGCTCCCAGTACAGGCAGAGCGCCGCGTGCGGATTGGCCTGCAGCTCTCGGCCCTTGCGCGATTCGCGGTTGGTGAAGAACCGCAGCCCGCGCTCGTCCAGCCCCTTGAGGAGCACCATGCGGACCGACGGACGACCCTGCGCGTCCACGGTGGCGAGCGACATCGCACTGACCTCGGTCTCGTCCTGGAGGAGCGTGCGGGCCTCGTCGACCCACCGGCGGACCTGGACGACCGGGTCGGCATCGACGCCGTCCGGGTCGAGGGGCGTCCCGTCGTAGGTCCGTCGCAGATCGCCGAGGTCGGCCATCGCGGAATCCTCGCACGGGCACCGCGGCTCGCGTCAGCGCGAGGTGGCGTTGACGGCGAGCCGCAGCGCGAGCGCCGGGTCGGGCGCGTAGGAGATCGACACCGTGTCGCCGCGGACGTGGGCCGCGGCACCGCCACCGGCGACACGCCACACCCGGGCGTCGTCGGCGGTGCCGTCGGCGCCCTGCGCGTCGCGGTGCTCGGTGATCGTGTCGCCGAACGCCTTGGCGAACCGCTGGGCATCGTCGCCGCCCGCCAACCGGATGGTTCCCACGAAGGCGTCGCGACCCACGCAGGGGTCGTT
>JBFWKS010000293.1:0-5202 GCA_050252545.1 Solirubrobacteraceae bacterium | reverse complement strand
GGGCTGGTGGCCGGGTCCGTGTCGGGCGCGAGCTGGCGGCGGAACCGCTCCGCGGGCGTTCCCGTGGAGAGCGGCCGACCGTCGGAGTCGTTGCCGGGGCTCGAGGAGCGCCGGTCGACCAGGTCGTTGTGGGCGACGTCGAACCGCGAGCCGGTCGCGCGCTCGACGAGCTCCTCCGCGATCGCGTTCGCGCCGTCGCGCTTGACCGACGCGCTGGTGGCGCTCGTACTGCGGTCGAGAAGGGCGAGCGACGCGAAGATGCCGACGATCAGCAGGGTCGCGGCGACGAGCACCTCGACGAGCGTGAAGCCGCTCTCGTCCCGCGCGAACGACGCGCGGCGTGGGCCCTCGGACGCGCGTCCTCCGCGGGATGCGCGTCGTGCGGGGGATGCACGGTCGGGTTTCGCGGGCGACACGGACACGGGTTCCGCGGGGGCGAGCCGCACGTGTGACGGTGCGGTCGGATCGGCTGCGCGGTTGGGGGCGTGGTCCCTCACACGCTGACTATCGGCAGTGGCCGTCCGGTCCTCAAGCCCGGTAAGCGAATCCGTCCTTCGGCCGCCGTTTCGGGGTCTTGAGGTCGAACAGACGTCCAGAGTCGTTTAGTCGGTCGGCCAGGACGGCGATGAGTTGTCCATCGGGAGCCGCGACCGCCGCCGGCCGGCCCCGCTCCGAATATTCGGAACATGTCGGCGGCCCGTCAAGACACGAGTCCAGGAAGTCATCACCATGAACATGTTCATTCACCGGATGCGCAACCGTGCCGAGGACGACCGGGGCTTCACCCTCGTCGAGCTGCTGGTCGTCATCCTGATCATCGGCATCCTCGCCGCGATCGCCAACCCGACCTTCCTGGGCCAGCGCGCCAAGGGCCAGGACGCGGACGCGAAGAGCAACGCACGAAACACCGTGTCGCTCATCGAGTCGTGCTACACCACCAACGAGTCGTACGTCAACTGCGTCTCGGAGGCACAGCTCGCGGGTGCTAACCCGGGCAGCACCGGGCTGGACATCGTCGCGTCCAGCCCCACCGGCGGACAGGTTGCGATCTCGGGCGCCGGGGCTGACGCGTACACGATCACCGCGGTCTCGAAGTCCGGCAACAACTTCGTGATCTCGAAGGTCCAGGGCGGCGCGGTGACCCGCACGTGCACCGTCACCGGCGACGGCGCCTGCCCCGACACCGGCAGCTGGTAGTCGAGGACGGCCGGGTCGACGCCACCACTCGTCCCCGGTCGAACCACCACGCGTGACACCTGAGGAGCGGCCCCTGGGCCGCTCCTCGACGTTCGGGTCCGGACGAGCCAGTCACAGTTCGGACCGGAACCCGGCCTTCCCGGGCCGTCTCTCGTTCTCACCACGTCCCGCCTGCTCCCGTCATGCACGCCACCGAAGCCCCGCCGCTCCATCTCGACCGTGACGCCGCCGTGGGCCTGATCCCTCTGTTGGGGGCCCTGCTCGGGGCACTCGCCGTGTGGGTGGTCGGTCTCCGCGAGTTCGCCTTCAGCGACTACGAGGTCGAGGCCATGCCCGCCGTCGACCTACTGCGCGATGGCCAGATATCCGCCTTCCTCACCGAACTTCCGGGATACGCCGGTGCGGTGATGCTCCAAGCCCCGTTCGGGCTGCTGGGCGGAGCGCTCGGCGGCGACACAGACTTGTGGACCTGGCGGTTCCAGGCACTCCCCGGACTTGCGTTGCTCACCGCGATAGGAGCGCTCCTTGGCACGCGGGTCGCCCGTCGCCTCGGCAAGTCGCCCCGCGGTTTGGCACTCGGGGCGGTGGCCGCCGCGCTGATCTCTGGATCGCCGTTCGCGGTCCTTGCGCAGCAGACCGGACACCCGGAAGAGCTACTCGTCACCGGTCTGTGCGTCGCAGCTGTGCTGCTGGCGATCAACCGGCGCCCAGCCCTGGCCGGGGCGCTGATCGGTGTAGCGGCCGTCGCCAAGCCGTGGGCCGTGATCGCGGTGCCGGTCGTCCTCTTGGGAGCACACGACCGTCGCGCGTTGCTGCGGACCGGGACCGCTCTCGTGATCGCCGGCGGTCTGCTGTTCGCGCCGACGTTCATCAACAACGGCGCCGATCGCGCCGTGGCCGGTGCCCATGCGTCCACGTCAGGAATCTTCAAGCCGTACAACGTGTTCTGGTTCGCCGGAGCGCCCAATCCCGACTGGCCTCTCGACATCCGGACGTCGGAGCTGTTCGAGAACGACCCTACGAAAGCCAGTTGGGCCCAGCGATTGGAGCCCGCCTGGGCCGCACGGATATCGCATCCCCTGATCGTGTTGTTCGCCGGAGTGCTGGCGGCGCTCTACGGGTGGCGCAGGCGGGGACGGGACGGGCAGGGCACCGACCTGCTGCTTCTGCTCGCGACTGTCGCTTGGTGGCGGTGCCTGCTCGACACCTGGAACATCCACTACTACGCGCTCGCGGCGGTCGTCGCGCTGGGCGCGTGGGAGGCGTGGCGCGGCCGGGTACCGTTGTTCACGCTGACGGTGACAGCTTCGGCCTGGATCAACCTGCAGTTGATCTCGGTGCCGCAGACGTCACCGAGCTTGAGTACGGCGATCTACCTGGCATGGGCGTTGCCGCTCGGGGTGATCATGGTGGTGCGGCTCCTGGCGCCGGGCTTGGTCGCCCGGTTCACGGCCCCGGCCGGGGCGTGGCTCCGCCGACAGCTGCCGACGCTGGCCGGCGCCAACGTCACGCCGCGCTCGGCGACGGATGTCCGTTGATCTCGAGGCCCCCGCGGAGGCGCACCACGGCTCCATGGCGGGGGGCCTCCCCGTCACGGGGAAGACTCACCGCCGCGGTGCGGAACGCGATCGCCGGAGGACGAGCGTTGCCGACCCGACGCCCGTGATCCATCGCGGCCCGAGCGGTCGCCGACACCCAGGACACGTCGCCAGGCTGCTCTCGGCGCTCCTGGCCACCGTCCTCATCGCGGGCTGCGGCACCACCGATCCCGAACCGGACGGCCCACCGCTGCGCCTGTCGGCCGCCGAGTACCGGACCCTCGTTCGCGACGATCGCCAGGCACGACGGGCCGTCGAGCGGGTCGTGACGGTGACGCCGCGGACGGCTGATCGACTCGCGCGCAACCAACGGCGGACCTGTCGCCGGATGGCCCGCTCCGGTCCCGTCCTGCGTCGTCTTGCGCCGGCGTGCGAGGCATCCGTCCAGATGGTCACCGCATCCGTCGCTCTGCCGTCCCAGGTCCAGGGCTGCGGCGAGAACCCCGGCTGCGTGTCCGCGACGATCCTGCGTCTGGAGCTGCCGCTCACCGTCCTGTGGGGGGCCGACCAGCAGGCCCGGCGTGCGCTGAGCGGCCTGCGGGCCGGGGACGCCTGCCGCGACTACCTGCTGGGCAGCGACGAGCAGTCCGCGCTCCTCCGCGACATGATCCTGACGTTGCGGGCGGTCAAGGAGGGGCAACGGCGGCTGCAGGCGGCCGAGTCCCGCCGCGACGCGGAGCGGATCATCGGCGAGCTGCACGACGCCGCCCGCGAGCACGACCGGACCTCGCAGCGGTTCGCCGCCCTGACGCTGCGCGCGGCCGACGTGCGACCGACCGTCTGCCGCGACGACGTCGCCGGCCCGCGGTCGTGACGTCGAGCGCCGGCGGTCGGTCATGGCCGGCACGGGCGGTGACCAAGACTCTCGGCCCATACGACGATCCGCCTCCGCAGGTATGATGATCGTATGCAGAAGCGGCGCATGACGGTGACGGTCGATGACGACGTCGCCGAGGCAGTCCAGGCCGCGGTCGGGTCGGGTGCTGCCGCGTCGGTCAGCGCCTGGGTCAACGAGGCGCTGGTCGAGCGGGTCGCGCGTGATCGTCGGGCCAAGGCGTTGGAGACGTTCCTCGACGCCTACGAGGAGGAGCACGGGGCGTTCACCGACGAGGAGCTCGCGGCGATCGAACGGCGATCGCGCGCCGAGTCCACCGTGGTGCGCGGGACGTCGCACACCGTGCACGGCGGTCCCGCGGACGCGACGCCGGCCTGAGGTGCGGCACGTCCTCGACGCGGGGGCGCTCATGGCCGTCGAGCGTGGCGATCGGGACATGATCGGTCGGCTGCGCCTCGCGCACGGGCGTGGTGACGAGGTCGTGACCCACGGCGGCGTCGTCGGCCAGGTGTGGCGGGGCGGTGCACGCCAGGCACGGCTCGCCGCAGCGCTGCAGGGCATCGACATCAGACCGCTCGACGGGACGTTGGGCCGTCGAGCCGGGAGCCTGCTGGCCGCCACGGGGGGACGGGACGTCATCGACGCGGCGGTGGCGCTGCTTGCGGGGGACGGCGACGAGATCACGACGTCGGACCCCGACGACCTGCTTCCGCTGGTCGTCGTCACCGGCGCCCACGTGGAGCTTCGACGAGTCTGACCAGGCACGGGACCGGCCGGCTGGGCGCTCACGGGTGCGTTCGCGCGCGGCTCATGAGGGGCCCCTTTGACATGCGAGGGGCCCGTTGACATGCAATCCCGATGCAACCATCATTCCTGCATGGGCCTCATTCAGATTCGCAACGTGCCGGAGGACGTGCACCGCACACTCAAGGCACGGGCCGCGACGAGCGGCGTGTCGTTGAGCGACTACGTCCTGAACGAGGTGACCCGCGTGGCGCGCACCCCCACTCCCGACGAGCTCGATGCGCGCATCCGGGCGCGGGGTCGCGCCGGTGTGCGGACGGCCGACATCCTCGCCGCGCGGGACGCCGGTCGTCGCGAATGACGGTCGTCGTAGACGCGTCGAGTGTCGCGGCCTACCTGTTGGGCGAGGCGTCCGACGGCGAGCGCGACGCGCTCCTGGGGGAACCACACGCTCCGTGCCTGGTCGACGTCGAGGTGACGCAGACCCTCCGTGGCCTCCTCCGCGGTGGCACGATCCACCTTGCCACCGCCGACGTCGCCCGCTCCGAGCTCGGCGAGCTCGGTGTCCGTCGCCATCCGGATGTGCCCCTCCTGAGACGGGCATGGGAGCTCCGCGACGTCGCCACGACGTACGACGCGCTGTACGTGGCACTGGCGGAGGCGCTCGACGCGCCGCTCCACACCCGGGATGGACGTCTGGCCCGTGGCGTGCGGGGCCTGGTGGACGTGCGGCTCACCGCCTGAGCGCCGGACGACGATCCCACGGGGGCGGCGGATCGACCACGCGTGGTGGGCCCTGGCGCCGGTGGTCCCGCCGTCTCTGGGACG
>JBFWKS010000292.1:0-5226 GCA_050252545.1 Solirubrobacteraceae bacterium | reverse complement strand
TCGGGCGCGCCGTCGACCACGGCGACGGTCTGATGCACGACGGTGCGGGCCTGGCGCACGTCGAGCCGCCGGCCGCGAGCGCCCAGTAGCAGCGCCGGACCCGACGCGGCGGTCGCCAGGGCTGGGCGCCCGCGGGCCAGCCAGGCGCCCAGCGCCTCGGCGGCCGGCAGCCCGAACGGCACGGTGCGCTGCTTGTTGCCCTTGCCCAGGACGCGCACCAGACGGTGGTGAGCGTCCACGTCGTCGATGTCCAGGCCGCACAGCTCGCTCACCCGGATCCCGGTCGCGTACAGCAGCTCGACGATCAGCCGGTCCCGCACCGCCAGCGGGTCGCCTTGCCGCGCGCCGGATTCCGCGGCGGCCATGGCCTCGGCGGCCTGATCCTGGCGCAACACCGCCGGCAGCGCGCGGTGCGCCTTGGGCACCCGCAGCCGGGCGGCCGGGTCCCGGCCGAGCAGGCCGCGCCGCGCCGCCCAGGCGGTGAACACCTTGACCGCCGAGGTACGACGGGCCAGCGTCGTGCGGGCCGCACCCGCGCCGGCCGCCGCGGCCAGCCACGACCGCAGCACCGGCGGGCTCAAGCCGTCCAGACCGACCCCGCGCCCGTCGCAGAACGCCAGCAGCGAGCGCACGTCACCCAGATAGGCGCGGCGGGTGTGCGCCGAGCGGCCGCACCGCAGCGCCAGATACTCGTCGAACTCCTCAAGGACCGCCTCCACGGCTCCACGGTCGCAGGCGCCGCGGGATCGGCTCAGCCGACGCGCCGCAGCGTGTCCGGGGTGAGATCTTTGCGCGTCGGATATCCGTCCACGGCCATGATCAGATCCGCCTCGGCCAGCATCATGCGCAGCACGTGCACGATCCCGTCGGCACCGCCAAGAGCCAGGCCGTAGGCGTAGGGCCGGCCGATCCCCACCGCCGTCGCGCCCAGCGCGAGCGCCTTGACGACGTCGGCGCCGCTGCGGACCCCGGAGTCGAACAGCACCGGCAGCCCGTCAGCCGCCTCGACGACCTCGGGCAGGGAGTCCAGCGCGGGCAGGCCGCCGTTGGCCTGGCGACCGCCGTGGTTGGAGCAGTAGATGCCGTCGACACCGCCGTCCTTGGCACGCCGGGCGTCGTCGGGATGGCAGATGCCCTTCAAAAGCAGCGGAAGGTCGGTCAACGAGCGCAGCCAGGCGAGGTCATCCCAGCTCAGCGCGTTCGCGAACAGCTGCACCCAGCGCAGCACCGCGCCTTGGGGGTCCTCCTCGGGCGGGCGTGCCAGGCCCGCCCGGAAGACGGGGTCGCTGGTGTAGTTGGCCAGGCAGTGGCCACGCAGCTGCGGGAAGTTCGAGGTGCTTAGGTCGCGGGGACGCCAGCCGGTGACCCAGGTGTCGAGGGTGACGACGACGCCTTTGAAGCCGGCGGCCTCGGCGCGCCGCACCAGGCTGGCGGCCAGCTCCCGGTCGCCCGGCGTGTACAGCTGGAAGAACCCGGGAGTGTCGCCGAGGGCCGAGGCGACGTCCTCCATGGGGTCGACCGACAGCGTGGAGGCCACCATGGGCACTCCGGTGCGCGCCGCCGCGCGGGCGGTGGCCAGGTCGCCGCGCCCGTCCTGGGCGCACAGCCCGATGACGCCGATCGGCGCCATGAAGACCGGGGCGGGCAGCGTCATACCGAACAGCTCGACCGACAGGTCGCGCTCTTCGGCGCCGGCGAACATGCGCGGCACCAGACCCCACCCGTCGAAGGCCTCGCGGTTGGCCCGTTGCGTGCGCTCGTCGCCCGCGCCGCCGGCCACGTAGGACCACACCGACGGCGGCAGCGCCGCCGCGGCCCTGGCTTCGAGTTCGGCGAAGCCCATCGGCAGCGGCGGCACAACCCCGGCCAGGCCTTGCAGGTAGATCTCGTTCTGGTAGTCCCCGAATTGTGGCATGCGATCAGAATGCCAGCCGAGGCGTCCGCCCGGCTGGGGCGGCGTTGGTTTGGACGACTTTCCAGCGCCCCTCGACGCACCGCACCAGCCCGGCCACCTCGAGGATCGCCAGCGGCCCCAGCACCTGTTCCGCCGGCAGGCCCGACGCCACCGCGACCTCCTCGATCGTGGCGGCGCCGCGCCCTGGCAGCGCCTCGTACACGTGACGCTGCGCCGGGCTGAGCCCGTCGAGGGCCGTCGCCGGCCGCGGCCGCTCGGACGCCAGCTCGCCGATGCGGCCGACCAGCTCGACGACGTCGTCGGGCCGGGTGACCACCTGCGCGCCGTGGCGCAGCAGCTCATGACACCCCGCGGACGCCGAGGAGGTCACCGGCCCGGGCACCGCGCCCACCACCCGTCCCAAGGCCCGTGCCCAGGCGGCCGTGTTCGCCGCCCCGCTGCGCAGCCCGGCCTCCACCACCACGGACGCCCCCGTTACCGCGGCGACCAGGCGGTTGCGGGTCAGGAACCGGTGCCGGGCGGGCCGGACCCCAGGCGGGTATTCGCTGAACACCAGCCCGTGCCGGCCGATGCGGTGCAGCAGGGCCGAATGCCCGGCCGGGTAGGTCACGTCCAGGCCGCCGGCGAGGGCGGCCACCGTGATGCCGTCGCAGGTCAGCGCCGCGCGGTGCGCCGCGCCGTCGATGCCGTAGGCGCCGCCGGAGACGACCGCGACGTCGCGTTCGATCAGACCCTCCACCAGGTCGGCCGTCACCTGCTCGCCGTAGGCGGTCGATGCCCGGGTGCCGACCACCGCGGCGGCGCGTTCGCTCATCGCGTCCAGGCGCACCGGGCCCTGTGCCCACAGCACCATCGGCGGGTGTACTCCCGGACGTGCGCCGGGCCGAGCGCCGAACGCCGTGAAGGCCAGCAGCGGCCACTCGTCGGTGTCGGGTGTGATCAGTCGCCCGCCGCGGGCGGCGAGCAACTCGAGATCGGCTGCGGCCCGGTCGACTTCCCGTCGCGCCGCCGTTCGCCGCGCGATTTCCTCACCGGCCAGGCCGCGCCGGACCCGGTCGGCGGCCTCCACCGCGCCGACGCGGCGTACCAGGGCCGCCAGGTGCGGGCAGGGCGGTTCGGCCACCCGTGACAGGTAGGCCCAGGCCAAGGCGGCGGGAGCGTCGACCGGCGTCGTCATCGCCGCCCCCCCAGTCATCGCCGCCCCCCAGTCATCGCCGCGCCCCCATCTGCCGGAAGCTGAGCGCGGCGGCGACTTCGTCGAGCCCGGGGCGGTCCCGGCCGGCCAGGTCGGCCAGGCTCCACGCGACCCGCAGTGTGCGGTCCACACCGCGGATGCTGAGCATCCCGCGATCCAGCGCGCTGCGCAGCGGCTGCATGGCGGCGTAGCCGGGGTGGAACTCGCGCCGCAGTAACGGCCCGCTGACCTCGGCGTTGGTGCGGAACCCATGGGGCCGCCACCGCGCGGCGGCCGCCTCGCGGGCCTGCCCCACCCGCCGGCGGACCTGCTCGGTAGATTCACCGCCGGCGACCGAGAACGCTCCCGCCCGTACCGGGTTCATCTGTACCCGCAGGTCTACCCGGTCCAGCAGTGGGCCCGACAGTTTACCCAGGTAGCGCCGCTTGGTGGCGCCCGCGCAGATGCAGTCCTGCGGATCGGCCGGCGCGCACGGGCACGGGTTGGCGGCCAGCACCAGCTGGAAGCGGGCCGGGTAGCAGGCCACTCCGTCGCGGCGGGCAAGACGGACCTGCCCGTCCTCCAGCGGAGTCCGCAACGATTCCAGCGCGGCGACACTGATCTCGGCGCATTCGTCGAGGAACAGGACCCCGCGATGGGCGCGGCTGACGGCACCCGGGCGGGCCAGCCCCGACCCGCCCCCGACCAGCGCGGCGACGCTGGAACTGTGGTGCGGTGCGACGAACGGCGGCCTGGTGATCAGCGGCGTGTCCGACGACAGCAGGCCGGCCACCGAGTGGATCGCGGTGACCTCCAGCGATTCGCTGTCTGACAGCGGCGGAAGCAACCCCGGAAGACGTCGCGCCAGCATTGTTTTCCCGACCCCCGGCGGCCCAGTGAGCATCAGGTGATGGGCGCCGGCGGCCGCGACCTCCACCGCGAAGCGCGCCTGAGTCTGCCCCACCACGTCGGCGAGGTCGGCCGAGGACCCCGAATCCGTGGCGGCTGGCCCGACCCGTTCGCTCAGGCGGGCCGACCCGGACAGCCAGGTCTGCAGCTGCCCCAGGGTGTGCACTCCCCAGACATCGATGCCGTCGACCAGGCTGGCCTCGGCCAGGTTGTCCACCGGTACCACGGCCACCGGCCAGCCCTCGCGCTTGGCGGCGAGCACGGCGGGCAGTACCCCGCGCACCGGCCGGACTCGCCCGTCCAGCGACAGCTCGCCCAACAGAACCGTCTTGTCCAGTCGCTCCCATGGGGTTTTCCGCTGCGCCGAGAGCACCGCGGCCGCCAGGGCGATGTCGTAGACCGAGCCCATTTTGGGCAGCGTCGCCGGCGACAGCGCGAGCGTGAGCCGGGCCTGGGGCCAGCTGTTACCGGAGTTGGTGACCGCCGCCCGCACCCGATCGCGCGACTCCTGCAGCGCGGCGTCGGGCAACCCCACCAGGTGCACACCCGGCAGGCCCGAGGTGATGTCGGCCTCGATCTCCACGATCTCCCCGTCCAGCCCGCGCACGGCGACCGCGAACGCCCGTCCCAGCGCCATCAGCCGATCCCCCGCAGGTGGGTGATCTCGGGGACGCGGCCCGAATTTCTGGGCCCGACCCGCACGCCGATCACGTCGATGCGCACGGCGGCCCAGTGCGCGTCCTGCCCGGCCAGCCACAGTCCGGCGAGCCGGCGCAGCCGACCGACTTTGCGCGGGGTGACCGCGTATGACAGTCCTCCGTAGCCGTCGCCGGTGCGTGTTTTCACCTCGACGAACACCACCGTGCGGGCGGCCTCGTCGGCGGCGATCACGTCGAGTTCGCCGTAGCGGCATCGCCAGTTGCGGTCCACGATCCGGAATCCCATCCGGGTCAGGTGATCCGCGGCGAGCGCCTCGCCCAACGCGCCCAGCTCGACCCGGGTCATGGTCTTGTCCGTCGTCACACCGGCCACCCTGCCCGGGCGTCCCGACAGGGTGTGTGGCGGCCGGTCGCAAATCACGGGATCGGCGACCGGTTATCCCCAGTCGCGCGCGTATCCACACCCGGGCGGCCAGGCCGGTTCAGGTCATGCCCCTGGTGATCCGGTCGGCGCGGGGGGCGACGGGCTGCGAGTCCCCGCGCGGGACCGCGTCGAGCGTGACCCCGGG
>JBFWKS010000291.1:0-5295 GCA_050252545.1 Solirubrobacteraceae bacterium | reverse complement strand
CACTCGCCGTCCCACACGTGGAACCCGGTCAGCGGCGGACGGCCGGCGGCGGCGCGCTCGGCGTTGATCCGCTTCTGCACGAACGACCCGAGGAACATGTCGGGCCCGAAGAGGATCTCGGTGTCCTCGCCGTGCTCGCGCAGGATGTGCTCGATGACCGGCACCGCGTTGCCGGACGTCACGCAGTAGTCGGTGAGGGCCTTGACCTCGGCCGTCGTGTTGACGTACATCGCCGTGACCGCGCCGGGGTGCTTGGCCTGCCACTCGCGCAGCTGGTCGGGCGTGATCGAGTCGGCCAGCGAGCAGCCGGCCTTGAGGTCGGGGATCAGGACGGTCTTGTCGGGGCTCAGCACCGACGCGGACTCCGCCATGAAGTGCACGCCGCAGAAGACGATGACGTCGGCGTCGGTCTTGGCCGCCTCGATCGACAGTCCGAGCGAGTCACCGACGACGTCGGCCACGTCCTGGATCTCGGGCAGCTGGTAGTTGTGGGCGAGGATCACCGCGTTCTTCGCCTGCGCCAGGGCGCGGATCTCCTCGCGTAGCGCCGTCAGCTCGGCGACGCCCAGCTCCGGGACGCCGGCGCGTACCGGGTCGGGGGCCATGGGAAGGGACGTGGTCACGACAGCGGCTCCAGGATCAGAGACAGGTCAAGGACCGGGGCCGAATGGGTAAGCGCCCCGGCAGAGATGAAGTCTACGCCGGTCGCCGCGATGGCCCCTACGGTGCTGAGGTTCACGTTGCCCGACGCTTCGAGGCCGAACCGGCCGGCGGTCAGCGCGACCGCCTCGCGCAGCTGCTCGGTCGTCATGTTGTCGAGCAGGATCCGGTAGCGGTCGGCGGCCAGGCCGACGTCCTCGGCGGCGGCGAGCGCCTCGCGGACCTCGTCGAGATCGCGGCACTCCGACTCGATCGGCAGGTCGGGGCGGCTGGCGAACGCGGCGTGGACGGCGGCGCCGACCCCACCGGCCATCGCCGCGTGGTTCTCCTTGATGAGGATCTGGTCGTAGAGCCCCACGCGGTGGTTGCCGCCTCCCCCGTCCCGCACGGCGCGCTTCTCGAGCATGCGCAGCGTCGGGGTGGTCTTGCGGGTGTCGAGGATCACCACGTCGGTGCCCTCGACGGCGTCGACGTAGCGCCGCGTGAGCGTGGCGATGCCCGACAGCCGACCGAGGAAGTTGAGGGCGGTCCGCTCTCCCGCCAGCAACGCGCGGGCGCTGCCGGTGGCCCGCAGGACCGGGCCGCCCTCGCGCCACCGTCCGTCGGGCACCAGCCGCTCGATCGCGATGTCGCGGTCGACCGCACGCAGGGTGCTCACGGCGACGTCGATCCCGGAGACGACCCCCGGGGCCTTCTGGGTGATCGTGGCCACGGCGCGGAGCTCCGGCGGCACGGTCGCCAGGCTCGTGGCATCGCCGTCGCCGAGATCCTCGGCGAGGGCGCGGGCGATCAGGTCCTCGACGGCTTCCGGGGCGCGCGGCATGTCCTCCCCGAGGATACGTCTCCGCCGCGCGTGGGCCCGCGCCGCCCGAACCGCGGACCGGGCGCACCGGACGCCGCCGGTCACGGCGAGCGTCGGGCCCACGGGCAGGCGCGGGTCACAGACCCGGATCAGAGCCCGAGCGTCTTGGCGATGATGTTGCGCTGGATGTCGTTCGTGCCGCCGAACGTCGTGGCGACGAGCGAGAACGGCACCTGACGGGCGATGTCGTACTCCAGCGCGTAGCCGTAGCCGCCGTGGATCTTGAACGCGGCGTTGACCGTGCGCTCGGCGACCTCGGTGGCCCACACCTTGGCCATCGACGCCTCCTTGGGGAAGAGCGCGGTGGGGTTGCGGGCGACGTCGCCGGCGACCTTGTAGACGAGCAGGCGGGCCAGCTCGACCTCGGTCGCCATGTCCGCCAGGCGGTGCTGCTGGACCTGGAACGTGCCGATCGGCCGGCCGAACTGCACGCGGTCCTTGGCGTACTGCAGGGCACCCTCGAACGCCCGCGTCGCCTGACCGACGGCGATCGCGGCGATGATCAGGCGCTCCACGTTGAGGCCCGACGTCAGCTGCAGCCAACCGTTGCCGACCTGCCCGAGGACCGCGTCGTCGTCGACGACGACGTCGTCGAGGTAGACGTAGTTCACCTCGTCGGTGCCGCCCATCGTCTCGATCCGCTCGACCTTCACGCCGTCGGCCTTCGGGTCGACCCAGATCATCGCCAGGCCCTCGTGCTTCTTGGCGTCGGCGGGCGTCGCCGCGTCGCGACAGACGATGAGGATGCGGTCGGCGATGTGGGCGTTGGAGATCCACACCTTGACGCCGTTGAGCCTCCAGCCGCCGTCGAGCTTCTCGGCCCTGGTCGTGAGCGACGCCACGTCGGACCCGGACTCCGGCTCGGACATCGCGATCGCCTCGACGCCACCGGCGGCGACGTTGCCGAGCACGAGTTGCTTCTGCTCCTCGGTCCCGAACTTCTGCACCGCACCGGCGACGATGAGCGACACGGCGTAGGCGCCGATCGGGGCGCTCGCCTTGAGCATCTCCTCGAGCAGGATCATCTCCTCGATGATCCCGCCGCCCGCTCCGCCGTAGGCCTCGTCGATGCTGGGCCCGAGCAGACCGGCTTCGCCGAGCTTGAGGCTCAGCTCATGGCTGTGGTGCTTCTTGTGACCGTCGGTCAGTCGCTCCAGCTGCTCCGGTGTCCCGCATTCGCGCGCGAAGACATCGCGCAGCGCGTCGCGGTACGCCTGCTGCTCGTCGGTGAAGGTGAAGTCGATCCCCATACCGACGATCGTACTGGCTGGCTGGCCAACTTAGAAGGCGCTACCCCTGCGACTGCTGCAGCAGCCAGGCGCGCACGAACTGGTCCAGGTCGCCGTCGAGCACCTGCTGGATGTTGCCGGTCTCGACCCCGGTCCGCAGGTCCTTGACCATCGTGTACGGGTTGAGCACGTAGGAGCGGATCTGGGACCCCCAGCCGACGTCCTGGGACTCGCCCTTCTCCTTGGCGATCTCCTCGGCCCGCTCGCGCTCCTTCTGCTCCACGATCTTGCCGTAGAGCATCTTCATCGCCATGACCTTGTTCGCCGTCTGCGAGCGCTCCTGCTGGCAGGCGACGACGATCCCCGTCGGCAGGTGGGTCAGGCGCACCGCCGAGTCGGTCTTGTTGACGTGCTGTCCGCCGGCACCGGACGCGCGGTACGTGTCGACGCGGAGATCCTCGTCGCGGATCTCGATGTCGCCGACCTCGTCGACGACCGGCGCGACCTCCAGGCCGGCGAACGCGGTCTGACGGCGGCCCTGCGAGTCGAACGGCGAGATCCGCACCAGGCGGTGCACGCCGCGCTCGGCGCCGTACAGCCCGTAGGCGTGGTCGCCCGCGACGCGGAACGTGGCGGACTTGATCCCCGCCTGCTCACCGGCGGACGCCTCGAGCAGCTCGGCCTTGAACCCGCGACGCTCCGCCCACCGCATCTGCATCCGCAGGACCATCTCGGCCCAGTCCTGGGCGTCGGTGCCGCCCGCGCCCGCGTTGACCGTGACGAGCGCGTCGCCGGCGTCGTACGGCCCGCTGAACAGCCGCTCCTCCTCGAGCTCGGCCAGGCGCGCCTCGATCGAGTCGAGCTGCTCGACGAGCTCGGCCGCCAGGTCGTCGTCCTCGTCCGCCAGCTCGAGCAGCCCGTCCAGGTCCTCCAGATCGCCCGCGAGACCGTCGTGGACGGCGAGCTTGCGCGACGTTCGGGCGTGCTCGGAGCTCGTCTTCGCCGCCCGGTCGGCGTCGTCCCAGAAATCCGCCCCCCCCATCGCGCTCTCGAGCTCCGCCAGCCGCTCGCGGAGCTCGTCGGGGCGCAGGTGGGGCAGCAGGACCGCGAACCGCTCGCGAGCGTCGGTGATGCGTTCGGATGCGGATTCGGGTACGGCCATCGCGCGCCGACGCTAGCAGCGCCCGTCCCGCCCACGTCACGCCGCCACGCGCGCGCCTTCCCGGGGCGCCCGGCGGGCGGTAGCGTGGGTTCATGGCGATGGGCATCCCCGAACTGCCGATCTCGCTGGTCACCCGGGCGTTCGACGACCTCAACAAGGTCGCGAAGATGGTCGCGGCGATGCCGGCGGCGCTCGACCGCGCCGACCGCCGGGCCGACGATCTGCTGCGGACCGGCGAGCGGCTGCTCATCATGGGCGACCGGATGCTCCAGCTGGGCGAACGGTTGGACGACCACGCCCGCTCGATCCTCGAGGTCGGCGACCGGGTGGCCGGTCGCAGCGGGGAGATCCTCGCGATCGGCGGCCGGGTCGAGGACCGCGCGGTCGAGTTCCACCGTGACGCCGCGGACCTGGCCGGGCAGGCGCGTGAGCTGAGCGCCCGGGTCGCCGAGCTGTCGGGCAGCCTGCCGATGGTCGAGCGCAGCACGCCGGTCCTGCAGCCGCTCGAGGCGGCGGCCGACCGGCTGAGCACCCTGGCCGACCGGCTGACCCGCCGACAGCCGACCGACGCCGACCCGCGGGACTGAGCCCCGACCGCCGGCCGCCCGCCAGGTCGCCCGCCCGCAACAGACCGCCGATCGCCCACCCGCCGGCCACGCGGCCGGCGTCCGGTCGGCGCTCTCAGGCCCCGTGGTCGCTCGGGCGCACCCGGTGGGGGTCGCCCGGGCCGGCCCATTCCGGCAGTGCCAGGCGGCAGAACTCCTCACCGAACGGCGTCAGCAGGATGCTCCGGCGCACCGTCCGGGTGCCGCGCGAGGACTTGAGCGCCTCGAGCACGTCGGGTTGTGCCTCCAGGATCATGTACCGCGACGGGTCGCTGATCGGCTCGCGCAGGTTGCGGGTCAGCCCCAGGCGCTCCAGATTGATGAGGTATGCGGGAACGCGCTCGACGTAGTGGACGCCGGCGACGCTGCCGATCATCGTCAGCGTGTCGGTGACGAGGCGGCTGCTGGTGTACAGGTTGGTCGCCACCCGCACGTCGACCGCCGGCTGGGGCCCCTGGTCGCGCAGGGCCATGAGGATCAGCGCCTCGTCCGGGGCGAGCTCGCTGAGGATCCGCGCCGCTGCCGGATGCTGCGGCTCCTCGTACCGGGTGTCGTACGCCAGCCGGGTGAGCGCCTCCCCGCGTTCGCGCAGGGTCCGCGGCCGGGCGGTCCCGGGATCGATCGGCCGTGTCGCCGCCCGGCGGGACCCGACCTCGTCGCGGACGCCGAGCAGATCGGCGGCGTAGGCCTGCAGACGGGTGCCGGTCTCCTCCAGGAGCTGGGCCGGCGGCTCGCGGTGGCGGGCCGCGTCGAGCAGCCGCTCGCTCGCCCGCAGCG
>JBFWKS010000290.1:0-5315 GCA_050252545.1 Solirubrobacteraceae bacterium | reverse complement strand
GACGAGCCACCCGGACGTGCCGACGTGGACGTTGCGACCGGTCGCCTGCAGGATGCCGCCGACGAGGTACGAGGGGTCGCCACCGGCGCCCCGCAGCGCGTGCACGACCATCGCCGAGGTCGTGGTCTTGCCGTGGGCGCCCGCGACGGCGATCACGCGGTGGACCGCGCAGATCTCGCCGAGGAGCCCGTGGCGGGACAGGTCGGGCAGGCCACGCCGTCGGGCCTCCGCCCGCTGGGGATGCGTCTCGGGGATCGCGGTCGAGCTGACGACGACCAGGTCGTCACCGTCGGGCAGATCGGCGGGATCCTCGCCGATCCGCACGTCGATCCCGGCCTCGCGGACCGCGGGCAGGTAGCGGCTCTCGGACCGGTCCGACCCGGTGATCTCGGCGCCGAGTCCGGCGGCGAGGACCGCGAGGCCGCTCATCCCCGCCCCGGCGATCCCGAGCACGTGGAGGCGTCGGCCCTTCCAGGGCGCGGGTCCGTGGGCGGCGGCGTCGGGCACGGCGGGCAGGCTACGCGACCCGGTCCGCTCCGGCCGCCGCGAGCACCTCGTCGGCGATCGTCCGGGCCGCGTCGGGCCGTGCCAGGGCGGCCGATGCTGCGGCCATCGCTCCGAGGCGGTCGTGGTCGCCGAGCAGGTCGGCGACGGTCGTGCGCAGGCCCTCGGCCGTCAGCGCGTCGTCGGCGACGACGATCGCGGCACCCTCACGCTCCATCCAGCGGGCGTTGGCGGTCTGGTGGTCGGCCGCGGCGTGCGGGTACGGCACGAGGACCGCCGGACGGCCGTGGGCGGTGACCTCGGCGATCGACCCGCCGGAGCGCGCGACGACGAGGTCACAGGCCGCCAGCGCGCGGCTCAGCGGGGCGAGATAGTCGTACAGGCGGTACTCGACGGTGGGTCCCACGGTGGCGGCCGGCCCGACGGACCCCGCCCGCGCGGCCGCGGGCGCCTCCGCCACCCGATCGGGGAACCGCCGCGCCAGATCGGCGTGGTCACGGCGGCCGGTGGCATGGAGGACCGCCACCCGCCTCGGCCCCGGCGGGCCGGGAACGAGGAGATCGGCCAGCCCCTCCACGGCCGCTTCGTTGACCGACCGGGCGCCGAGCGACCCTCCGAACACGAGGACCGTGGGCACGTCGTCGGCCAGGCCGAACGCCGCGCGGGCCCCCGCCCGGTCGCGGTCGGGCGGCGGGACCGGCCGGCCCGTCACGCGGAAGGTCGGCTCGTCGCGGCCCTCGATCGGGAAGCCCAGGCAGACGCGGGCCGCACGGCGGTGCAGGAGCCGGTTGGACACGCCCAGGTGGCTATCGGCCTCCGTCAGCACCAGCGGGATCCGGAGGCTCGCCGCCGCGGCGCCGCCGACCCCGGCGACGTACCCGCCACCGCCCATCACGGCGTCCGGCGCCACGTCCCGCAGGATCCGGCGGGCGGTGCAGACCGCGCGTCCGGCCTGCCCGGCGGCGCGGGCGGCCTTGAGCGGGTTGGTGCGGCTCAGGCCCTGGACGCGCAGCCGGTGCAGCTCGAACCCGGCCTCGGGCACGAGCCGCGCCTCCTCGCGGTCACCGCCGATGAAGACGACGCGGTGGCCGTCAGCTCGCAGCGCGTCGGCGACCGCCAGCGCCGGCACCACGTGCCCGGCCGTCCCGCCCGCGGCGATCACGATGCTCCGTCGAGTCACCGGCGGATCCTTGCGCACCGACCCGACGCTCCGCCGCGCGGGCCCGCTCACGGGCCGTGGCGAACACCGGCTCGGGATCCGGGACCGGCCGCAGGAACGGGCGACCGGCCGGCACGGGAGCGGGCGCCGGGGCGGCCGGCCGGCGACGCTCTCGCCGCGGCCGCGGAGCCCGCCCGGGCGGCGGACCGTCGGGGTCGGGACCCCCGCCCACCCCACGCGCCGCCGCGGCGGCCGGTTCCTCGACCGTCCCGCGAGCGATGTTCAGCAGGATCCCGATGCCGGCCAGCAGCATCACGAGGTTCGTCGAGCCGTAGGAGATGAACGGCAGCGGCACGCCGGTCAGCGGGAAGATGCCGAGCACGACCCAGACGTTGAGGAGCGCCTGGCAGACGATGATCCCGACGATGCCGGTCGCCAGCAGCCGCTGGTAGGGCCCCGGCGCGCGGTCGGCGATCCGCAGACCGGTGTGGGCGAGCATCGCGTAGAGCGCCAGCAGTCCGAGCACGCCGATGGCGCCGAGCTCCTCGCCGATGATCGCGAGGATGAAGTCGGTGTGGGCCTCGGGCAGCCACTCCGCCTTCTGGACGGAGCTGCCCAGCCCGTTGCCGAAGAACCCGCCCGTGCCGATCGCCAGCTGGCCCTGCGTCGACTGGTAGCCGTTGCCGGCGGCGTCCGCCCACGGCGACAGGAACGACGTCAGGCGCGCCACGCGATACGGGGCCGCGAGGACCATCAGGACGACCGCCCCGCCGACCGCGGCCCCGATCGGCGCGAAGAACCTCAACGGCATGCCGGCGACGACGAGGATGCAGATCCCGGCGACACCGATGACCATCGCGGTGCCCAGGTCGCTCTGCAGGCCTCCGACGATCGCGACGAACAGCGCGATCACCCCGAGCTCGACGCGCACGTCGCGCAGCGTGCGCATCGGCGTCCGGCGTCGCGAGAGGGTCAGGGCAAGAAAGGCCACGACCGCGAACTTCGCCAGCTCCGACGGCTGGAACCCGATCGCGCCACTCCCGATCCAGCGCTTGGCGCCGTTGACCTCGATGCCGACCCCCGGGGCGAGGACCGCCATGCACAGCACCACGGCGCCGGCCAGCAGCGGCAGGGTCAGCTTGCGCAGGCCCCGCACGCCGAACCGCGCGGCGAGCCAGAGTGCGCAGAACCCGAGTGCGCCGAAGACCACGTACCGGATCAGGAACCCGGTGCCGTCGCCCCCCTCGCTCTGGATGATCTGCTCGGAGCTCGACGCGCTGTAGACGGCGATCGCGCCCATCACGACGAGCATGAGCACGACGCCGAGCAGACGATCGAACGCGCGACGCGGTTCGGCGGAGCGGGCAGGCGGCATCGGATCCGTGTTCGACTCGCACCCGCCGTCTCCTGCCCTCGACGTTCCTGAGCAGGGCGCTAGATCTTGATGCTCTGCAGGTAGATCACGAACCCGATCGCGGTGCAGGCGATCGCGACGATCCAGAACCGCAGGATGATCTTGGTCTCCGACCACGCCTTCATCTCGAAGTGGTGGTGGAGCGGCGCCATCAGGAAGACGCGCTTGCGGGTGGTCTTGAACGACAGCACCTGGATGATCACCGACAGCGCCTCGATGATGAAGACGCCGCCGATGATGAGCAGCAGCTCCTCGGTCTTCGTGACGATCGCGAGGCCCGCGACGAGGCCGCCGAGGCCGAGCGACCCCGTGTCGCCCATGAACACCGTGGCGGGGTGGGCGTTGTACCAGAGGAATCCCACGCAGCCGCCGGTGGCGCAGGCGGCCAAGAGCATCATGTCGCCCGCCCCGAACGCCATGTACGTGATGCCGATGTAGGCGGTCAGGACGATGGCCGAGACCCCCGCCGCCAGGCCATCGAGGCCGTCGGTGAGGTTGACGGCGTTGCTGACGAACGCCACCACGAGGTAGATCCAGAGCGGGTAGAGCACGCCGACGTCGACGGTCACGTCGATGATCCGCAGGCGGATCGTCGGGTCGAGCCCGGCCTGCTCGGTGGCGATCCACCACAGCAGCAGCGACACCGCGACCATCGACACGAGCTTGGCCTTGCCGCTGAGGCCCAACGATCGCTTGCGGAAGACCTTGGTCGCGTCGTCGGCGAACCCGACGAGCGCCAGCCCCGCACCGGTGGCGAACACCCCGACGGCGCGCCAGTCGTACTCCGACAGGATCAGGAACGGGATCGAGATCGCGACGAAGATGATCAGCCCGCCCATCGTCGGCGTGCCGGCCTTCTTCTGGTGCCCGGCCGGGCCCTCCTCGCGGATGTACTGGCCGAACGACTTCTCCCGTAGCCACTCGATGAACTTCGGGGCCAGGAAGATGCAGATGAGCATCGCCGACGCTCCGCCGACGAGGATCTCCGTCATCGGTCGGGGCTCCGCCGCCGCAGGGCCTCGGCCACGCGCTCCAGCCCGATCCCGCGCGACGCCTTGAGCAGCACGCGGTCCCCGGCCTCCAACAGGGTCGGGACCAGCGTCGCTGCGGCCTCCGCGTCCGGGACCCAGTGGACTCGTCCGCCGAAGCCCGGCCCGGTGTGGCGGCTGAGCTCGCCGACCGCGACGAGCACCTCGACGCCGGCGTCGCGGGCGTGGGCGCCGATCTCGGCGTGGAGGCGGCGCGCGTCGGGACCGAGCTCGAGCATGTCTCCGAGCACCGCGACGCGGCGCCCACCGCCCGCGAGGGCGAGGTCGTCGAGGGCGGCGGCGACGGACATCGGGTTGGCGTTGTAGCAGTCGACCACGACGACGACGTCGTCATCCAGCGCCAGACGCTCGCCGCGCAGGGCCGAGATCGTCGGACGCACGGCTCCCGCCGGCTCGACGCCGATCGCTCGGGCCGCGGCGACCGCCGCGGGGACATTGCGCAGGACCGTCGGCGGCACCTCACCCTCCAGGATCAGTCCCGCAGGGGCGTCCTCGACATCGCCGCCGGGTCCGAAGGTCACGATCCGCACGCCGACGGGTCGGTGGGCGTCCAGCAGGCGCTCGTCGGCGGGGAGGATGCCCACGCCCCCGGGCACGATCCCGTGGAGCAGCTCGGCCTTGGCGTCGGCGATCGCCCGGACCGACCCGAGCAGCTCGACGTGGACCGGGGCGACGTTCGTGATGACGCCGACGTCGGGCTCGGCGATCCGGGCGAGCTCGGCGATCTGGCCGGGCCCGCGCATCGCCATCTCGAGCACCAGCACCTCGGTGCCGCGCGGTGCGCGCAGCACCGTCAGCGGTAGCCCGACCTCGGTGTTGAGGTTGCCGACGGTCGCGACGGTCCGCCGCTCACGCCCCACGATCGCCGCCAGGAGGTCCTTCGTCGACGTCTTCCCGACCGATCCGGTGATCCCGACGACGGTGGCGGTCAGCTCGCGGCGCCAGCCACGGGCGAGGGCACCGAGTGCGGCGACCGGGTCGTCGTGCACCAGCACGGCACCCGCGGTGCCGTCCAGATCGGCGGCGTGCTCGGGCCGCACCAGGACGCCCCACGCCCCCGCCGCCAGCACCTCGCGCGCGAAGCTCCCGCCGTCGACGCGCGCGCCGGGAACCACGACGAACAGGGCCCCGGTCGAGCCCGCGTCGCGGCTGTCGGTGCTGACGGTCGCCGGCCCGGCGGTGGCGCGCG
>JBFWKS010000289.1:0-5316 GCA_050252545.1 Solirubrobacteraceae bacterium | reverse complement strand
GTCCTGCTGCCGCTCGTCGCGGCCGCCGCGATCCAGGCCGCCGCACCCGGCGGGCGGGTCCCCGCCTTGCGGGGCATCCTCCTCGCGCTGCTGACGTTCGTCCTCGGCTTCATCGCGGCCAATCCCTACGCGCTTCTGGCGTTCGACGACTTCTGGTTCGGGATCTCGTTCCAGTCCGAGGCGGCCGGTGAGAGCACCGTCGGCAAGATCGGCAACACCCACGAGCACGCCCTGCCGTTCTACCTGTGGACGGTCACCTGGGGGCTGGGGGTGGTGCCGCTGATCGCGGCGGTCGGGTCGATCGCGCCGCTCTGGCGCGACGACCGGCGCGTGCTGCTGGTGCTCGCCCCGGCGCCGCTGCTGTTCCTGCTCTTCATGAGCTCCCAGGGCCGCTACTTCGCCCGCTGGCTGCTGCCGATCTACCCGATGCTCGCCCTGCTGGCCGGGTACGGCGTCGCTCGCGTCGTGGCGCTCGTCGCCGCCCGGTTCCCCTCGTGGCGCCACACCGCGCTGGCGGTCGGCGGCATCCTGCTCTGCGGGCAGGGCGTCATCGCCAGCGTCCACGTCGGTGCGGTCCTGCACCGCGAGGACACCCGGAACCTCACGCGCGAATGGATGACGGAGAACATCGAGGCCGACGCCCGGATCGTGCTGGAGCCGGTCGTCCCGACCGAGTGGCTGAGCGACCCGGGCCGGCCGGGGATGCGGTGGGAGCGGTACCCGATCAGCCCGAGCCCGTGGGACTTCGAGGGCAACGATGCGCCGGACGGCAAGTTCTCGGTGACGCTCGAGAACTACACCCGGTCGCTCGATCCGCGCCTGATCGACCGCTACGAGCGGGGCGGCTGGTGCTGGGTCATCACCGGGTCCACGCAGCGCGGGCGTGCCGAGCGCCAGCCGACCCTCGTGCCGCGCGCGATCGACTACTACGCCGAGTTGGAGCGACGGGCCGACAGGGTGTTCGTGGCGTCCCCCTACCGCGCCGGGGCGGACCCGGTGCCGTTCGACTTCGACTTCTCGTTCGACTACCACCCGCGCGAGTACGAGCGCCCCGGGGCGCTGATGACCGTGTACCGGCTGCGCGGCGGGAAGTGCGCCACCGCGGCCACCGCGGGATGAGCGAGCGGGGACCGTATGCTCCATCGCTCGATGCCGATCGACGCACGCGACGTGGCCCTGCTGCAGCGGGCAGTGGACCTGGCCGAACGCGGACGGCGGAGCGTGAGCCCCAACCCCGTGGTCGGCGCGGTCGTCGTGCGCGACGGCGCCACCGTGGGGGAGGGCTGGCACGAGCGCGCCGGTGGTCCACACGCCGAGCGCGCCGCGATCGCGGCCTGCGGCGACGCCGACCTCGCCGGCGCCACGATGTACGTGTCGCTGGAGCCGTGCTGCCACCACGGCCGTACGCCGCCGTGCACCGACGCGATCCTGGAGGCCGGCCTGCGGCGCGTGGTCGTCGCATCGGGCGATCCGTCCGAGAAGGTCGCGGGTCGAGGTCTGGGGATCCTGCGCGACGAAGGGATCGCGGTGGACGTGGCGCCGCCCGAGTCCGGGATCGGCCGGACGGCCCGCCTGCAGAACCAGGCGTTCCGCAAGCACGCCCGGACCGGCATCCCGTGGGTCATGCTCAAGGCGGCCGCGACGCTCGACGGGCGGCTGGCGACCCACACCCACGACTCGCAGTGGATCAGCGGATCGGCGTCGCGCGAGCTCGGCCACCGCTGGCGTGCCGAGGTCGACGCGGTGGTCGTCGGGATCGGCACCGCGCTCGCCGACGATCCGCAACTGACCGCGCGGATCCCCGACGTCGTGCGTCAGCCGCGCCGGGTGGTGTTCGACTCGGAGGCCCGCCTGCCGATCGCCGGTCGGCTCGTGAGCACCGTCGACGAGGCCCCGGTGACCGTGGTCGTGTCGCGCGCGGCTCCGCGGTCGGCCACGGATGCGCTCGAGGCGTCCGGCGTCGAGGTCCTGATCGCGCCCGGTGCGAACGAGCACTCGCGCGTCCGTGCGGGTCTCGAGATGCTCGGTGGGCGGGGGGTCACGTCGCTGATGGTCGAGGGCGGGTCGCACCTGGCCGGCGCGTTCTTCGACGCCGACGTGATCGACGAGCTGCGGCTCTTCGTTGCCCCGGTGCTCGTCGGTGGCCGCCAGGCCCCCGGGATCATCGGTGGGCAGGGGATCGAGCGGATCGCGGACGCCGTGCACCCCGTCGAGCTGACCCGGACCGCGGTCGGGGATGATCTGTTGACCGTGGCGCGCATCAAGGAGTGGTGAGGATGTTCACCGGCATCGTTCAGGACCTCGGCACCGTGACCGACGTCGACGAGCAGCCCGACGGGGTGCGGTTGCGCGTGCGCACCACCCTCGCGGGCGGGCTGGGCCCAGGCGACTCGATCGCCGTCAACGGCTGCTGCCTGACCGCGGTCGGCGATCCCGTCCCGGCGGAGGACGCCGGCGAGGCGGAGTTCTCCGCCGACGTCATGCACGAGTCGCTGCGGCGCACGAGCCTGGCGCGCGCGGTGACGCCCGGTGCCCGGGTCAACCTGGAGCTGGCGATGTCGGCCGACGGACGGTTCGGCGGCCACATCGTCCAGGGCCACGTCGACGGCGTCGCCCGCCTCGTCGAGCTGCGCCCCGACGGATTCTCGCGCGTGCTGCGCCTGGCTCCCGACGATCCGGCGGTGCTGCGCTACGTCGTGGAGAAGGGCTCGATCACGCTCGACGGCGTCTCGCTGACCGTGTCGGCGATCGCGGACGCCTGGATCGAGGTGTCGCTCATCCCCGAGACCCTCGAGCGCACGACCCTGGGACGCATCGGGCCCGGCGACCCCGTGAACCTCGAAGTCGACGTGCTGGCCAAGCACGTGGAGAAGCTGCTCGCCGTAAAGGATCGCGCATGAGCCCCCGTTCCCTGGACAATCCCTTCGACGCGGTGGCGGAGGCGATCGAGGACATCCGAGCGGGCCGCATGGTCATCGTCTGCGACGACGAGGACCGCGAGAACGAGGGCGACCTGGTCGTCGCCGCGGAGTTCGCCGACGCCGCCGCGATCAACTTCATGGCGAAGGAGGGGCGCGGCCTGATCTGCCTGACCCTGACGCCGGAGCGCTGCGACGAGCTCGGCCTCGACCTGATGGCGGCCAAGAACGAGTCGCCGTTCGAGACGGCGTTCACGCTGTCGATCGAGGCCCGCGAGGGCGTCACGACCGGCATCTCGGCCGCCGACCGCGCCCGCACCGTCCAGGTCGCGATCGATCCGATGTCCGGCCCGCGCGACGTCGTCGTCCCCGGTCACATGTTCCCGTTGAAGGCCAAGCCCGGCGGAGTGCTGGAACGGACCGGGCAGACCGAGGCGTCGGTCGACCTGGCGCGCCTCGCCGGACTCAACCCGTCCGGGGTGATCTGCGAGATCATGAACGAGGACGGCACGATGGCCCGCGTCCCCGACCTGATCCCGTACGCGGATCGGCACGGCCTCAAGATGATCACGGTCGCGGACCTCATCGCCTACCGGCGGGAGAACGACCGGCTCGTCGAGCGCGTCGTCGACATCAACCTGCCGACCGGGTTCGGCACGTTCACCGCGGTCGGCTACCGGTCGCTCGTCGACGACAAGCACCACGTCGCCCTGGTCAAGGGGGACGTCGACGGGCAGGAGGACGTGCTCGTCCGGGTCCACTCGGAGTGCCTCACCGGTGACGTCTTCCACTCGCTGCGCTGCGACTGCGGCGAGCAGCTGGAGTCCGCACTGGCGATGATCGAGCGCGAGGGCAGCGGCGTGCTGCTGTACCTGTCGCAGGAGGGTCGCGGGATCGGGCTGCTGAACAAGCTGCGCGCGTACAAGTTGCAGGAGGAGGGCTACGACACCGTCGACGCCAACCTCAAGCTGGGCCTTCCGGCGGACCTGCGCGACTACGGGATCGGGGCGCAGATCCTCGTCGACCTGGGCCTGGGGTCGATGCGGATCCTCACCAACAACCCCAAGAAGATCCGTGGACTCGAGGGCTACGGGTTGCGGGTGACGGCACAGGTGCCGATCGAGCATGCGGCCAACCCGCACAACGAGGCGTACCTGCGCGCCAAGCGCGACCGGATGGGGCACCTGCTGCACCACCAGGGCGCGCCGCTCGACGAGGAGATGCTCCACGCCGAGCAGACCCGCGACCACCGGGCCACCCGCCAGGAGCACCGCCCCGACGGCGGCCCGGGCGCCGCGTGACGCGCGGAGGTCCGGGCCCGGCGCCCGTCGTCGCCCCGTCGCGTCGTGCGGAGGGTGGAGGGCGGACCCCCGCGGACGTGACGGGGTGTGATTCACCCGCGTATGCCGGGTGAACGGCTCCCGGTCACCGGGAGCCCTCGGGGTGCCCTCCGCTGTGGCCGAGCGGACAGGAGCCGGTGCCGGTAGGTTGGCCGCGATGACCGACCAGCGATACGCGATCGTCGCCGCAACCTTCTACCGCGACCTCGCCGACCGCCTGATCGCCGGCGCCCGGGCCGTGCTCGCCGAGGCCGGCGAGCCGGGGGCCGAGGTGTTCGAGGTGCCCGGCGCGTTCGAGCTCCCGATGGCGGCCAAGCTGCTCGCCGACACCGGCCGCTACGCCGGCGTGATCTGCGTCGGTGCGGTGATCCGTGGCGAGACCGACCACTACGACTACGTCTGTGGCGAGGCCGCCCGCGGCATCCAGGACGTGCAGTTGACGACGGGCGTGCCGACCGCGTTCGGCGTCCTGACCGTCGACACGATGGAGCAGGCGATCGCCCGCGCCGGCGGCGACAAGCGGGACTCGGGGCGCCACGCCGCCGAGGCCGTGCTGAGCCTCGTCGCGATCCGACGCTCGCTCGACGGCTGAGCCTGCCCGCGACCCGTTCGACCCGGCCGTGGGCCCGGTACGCTGGGGGCCATGGACGGCGAGAGCCTGGGGCTGATCGCGATCTTCCTGCCGCACGTGGTGGGTGGCATCTTCCTGGGCTGGCGCCTCCTCCCGCGCGGGGCACGCGACGAGCTGCGCGGGTGGTGGCGCAGCGACGGCGGCGACGGCGGACAGGAGCGTCCGGGACCGGGCCGCGGCCCCCGCGACGACGCTGACGGCGCCGTCGTCCCACCGGATGTGCCCCTGCCGACGGCGGGGCCGGCGAGCACGCGCCTGCGTGAGCCCGGCCGCCTGGCCGATCGCGTCCCGGGTCCGTCGCGCCGCCCGGCGCACCCGGCGGACCCGACCCGCGAGCCCGTTCCGACCCGCGAGCGGGATCCCACCGGCTGAGTCGTCCCGTGTCGTCCGAGGCACGAAGCGCGGGCGGCATCGCAATCGCTACCCT
>JBFWKS010000288.1:0-5327 GCA_050252545.1 Solirubrobacteraceae bacterium | reverse complement strand
GATGGCCCCAACGGGATTTGACGGACCGGTTACCTCGGATTCAGGTGTGGCCCCCAAGGTGTGACGCGGTCGATCGACGGACCTCGTCGTCGGCCGTATTTCGCACGAACGATCGGAGGAGGTACTCCGTATGACCGCTCGCACGAAGACCCTGGCCCTGCTGACCGCCGGCGCCACCGCCGCCGGCACGCTCGGTGCCACCGGGGCGCTCGCGACCCCGGACCGCGCGCCCGCCCCGGGTGACGTCCCCGCCCAGCACGACCAGGTGCCCGGGAAGGGCCACGGCGACAAGCAGGACCTGAAGCGCCTGGCCAAGGAGCTCGACGTCAGCAAGCGGGAGCTGCGCTCGGCGCTCCGCGAGGCGTTCCCCGAGGCCGGGGAGGCGGCGTTCGAGACCTTTGCGAAGGAGCTCGGCGTCAACAAGTGGCAGCTGTTCCAGGCGTTCCAGGAGGCCAAGGACAGCCTCGAGGGCGGCGACCCCGCCACGCCGCCGACCGACGGTGAGCCCGCGCCGGACGCGCCGCAGGACGACGCGACGACGCCCACGCCGGGGAGCGAGGGACAGCCGGATGACGGGACTCCCGGCGACGAGCAGCCGACCCCGCCGCAGCCCGATCAGGACCAGCTCCAGCGGTTCGTGAAGGCGTTCGCCGACGCGCTCGGCGTCGACGTGTCGAAGGTGACCGACGCGTTCACGTCTGCGCAGGAGGCGGGCACCGAGGCGTTCGTCGAGACGCTCGCCGACGAGCTGGACCGCACGACCGGCCAGGTCGAGGAGGCGCTCGAGGCTGTCAAGCCGCAGCCCGAGCCCGGTCCGGCCCCGCAGCCCGAGCCGCAGCCGACGACGCCGACCGCACCGGCGCCCGCTCCGGCCGACTGATCGCACGCCCGCACCCGGTGGCGGTGGGCCCGCCGCCACCGGGGCCGTGGCCGCGGGCCTCACGCGCGCGGCCCAGGGCTTCACGCACCGGGCTTCACGCACCGCAGCACGACTCGACGACCCCGCCCACGTGACGACGTCGGTGACCGGTCGGCCCCAGATCAGTCGGCCGCCACGGTGGGACGCACGGTGAGCAGCGCCTCGACCCGTGACGCGCACCCGCCGCAGCCACCCGACGCACCGGTCCGATCGCGGACCATCGGCAGCGTCGTGCAACCGTCCTGCACCGCGGCGCGGATCGCCCCGGCACGCACGGCGTTGCAGGCGCAGACCAGGCGGTCGTCGGGCACTTCGGCGAGACCGCCCGCTCCGCCCGACGTTCCGCTGATCGCCGCGACGACATCGTCCGGCACCGGCTCACCGATCGTCGGTCCGCCGTCCGGCGACGGGCCGCCGCCGGCAAGCTCGGTCAGGGCGCCCGCCATCTCCAGGTCGCCCAGCAGGACCGCGCCCTCCAAGCGCCCCTCGCGCAGCGCCGCCCGCCGGTAGAT
Source organism: Solirubrobacteraceae bacterium (assembly GCA_050252545.1). Lineage (GTDB taxonomy): Bacteria > Actinomycetota > Thermoleophilia > Solirubrobacterales > Solirubrobacteraceae > Patulibacter. The sequence continues at coordinate 3,896 of JBFWKS010000288.1, read as the reverse complement.
CCCGCTGCGCGTGTCGATCGACATGAGTTCATCGACCTCGTCGTCGTCGGTGTCCGACCACGGACGCCCGCACGCGAACAGATCGATCCCCACGACCTTGAGCGTCGTCGCCAGCGAGCTCCCCTGGTACGCCGCGGGTTGCCCGGCCAGCGTCGCGCCCGCCACCCTGGCCTGCGCGGCGATCGGCGCCCACAGGCCGTAGATCGTCCCGCGGTGCTCGGCGCACTCACCGACCGCCCACACGTTCGGGGCGCTCGTGCGCAGCTCGTCGTCGACGACGATCGCCCCGCGACACTCCAGCCCCGCCTTCAGCGCGACACCGATCTCGGGGCGGATGCCGGTCGCCATCACCACCAGGTCGGTGGCGAGCTCGTCACCGTCGGCGAACCGCACCCCGCTCACCCGCGTCCCGCCGACGAGCCGCTCGGTCTGCTGACCGAGGAGCAGCTGGATCCCCAGCTCGCGGATCCGTCGCTCCAGCAGCCGTGCGGCGCCGCGGTCGAGCTGGCGCTCCATCAGCCGGTCGCCGAGGTGCACGATCGTCACCGACGCTCCGTGCGCGGCCATGCCGGCGGCGGCCTCCAAACCCAACAGGCCACCGCCGATGACGGTCACCATCGCCCCCGGACGGACCTCGGCGTTCAGCCGGGCGGCGTCCGTGCGGGTGCGGAACGGCACGACGCCCGCCAGGTCCAGGCCCAGGATCGGTGGCATCGCCGGCCGCGACCCGGTGCAGATGACGGCCTTGTCGTACGACACCCGCTCGCCGCTGCGCAGGATCGCCTCACGCGCATCCGTGTCGATCGACCTGACCCACGTCGACAGCCGCAGGTCGATGTCGTGCGCGGCGTACCACTCCGGCGGTCGCAGGACGACGTCGACCTTCGGGTCGGGTCCCACCAGACGCGAGATCCGCACCCGGTCGTAGGGCGCGTCGGACTCGCCGGCGAGGATGGTCGTGTCCCACTGCGACGACGGGCGGTGCGCGAACGCCGCGTCGAGCACGGCGACCGACGCCATCCCGCCGCCGATGATGACGAGCCGCTCGCGCCGTGGCCGACGCGCGTTGCGGGGACGCTCCACCTCCGCCACCAGCGGCTCCACGCGCACGGCCATCGCCTTGAGCTCGGGTTGTCGGGACACCGGGTCGGTCACGTCATGGCTGACGGCGTTGACCTGCCCGGCGCCGGCCGGAGCGTGCAGCGCACCCCAGTGGAACGCCGCGAACGCGACGCCGGGCGGCACCGGACCGTCGTCGACGATGCGGGCGCGCACGACGACGTCGCCCCGCCGCGACACGATCCGCACCCGCTCCCCGTGGACGATCCCGGCGCGCGTCGCGTCGTCGGGGTGCAGCTCCACGAACGGCTCGGGGTCGGCGGCCAGCAGCTCCGGGGACTTGCCGGTCCGGGTCATCGTGTGCCACTGACCGCCGACGCGTCCGGTGGTGAGCACCAGCGGATGCTCGTCGTCCGGGGCCTCCGCCATCGGTCCCGGATCCAGCCGACCGAGACGCGCCCGGCCGGTCGGGGTCGAGAACCGGCCGTCGGCGTACAGCCGCGGGGCGTGGGTGATGACGTCGAGCGGCTCCACGGAGACGGGATCCGACGCACCGTCGTCGATGCCCCGGGCGGCATCGGCCCGGGCGGCGTCGCGGGGCGTGAACGGCCAGCGCACGCTCCCGTCGCGACCGAGACGCGCGTGGGTGATCCCGGACTGGTCACACACCCGTCCGGCGGTCAGCCCGACGAACTCCGCGTGCACCGCGGCGGCGTCGCGCCAGGCGAAGTGGTCCTCCCAACCCAACGCCCGCCCGAGCCGGGCGATGATCCGCCAGTCCTCCAGCGCCTCGCCAGGAGGCGAGAGGGCCGGGCGCATGAGCGTCACCCGTCGCTCCGAACCGGTCATCGTCCCGGCCTTCTCCGGCCACTGGGCGGCGGGCAGCACGAGGTGCGCCAGGCTCGATGTCTCGGTCGGGTGGTAGGCGTCCTGGACGACGAGCAGCTCGGCCTGCTGCAGCGCCTCGCGGACCTTCGCGCTGTCGGGCAGGCTCACCGCCGGGTTCGTCGCCATCACCCACACCGCCTTGACGGTGCCGTCGTGGAGTGCGTCGATCAGGTCGGTCGCCACGAGCCCCGGGGTCTCGCTGATCCCGGCGGCGTCGTCGGGCAGATCCCAGTACGCCTCGACGTCGGCGCGATCCTCCGCGATGCGGGCGTCGCGGTACCCGGGCAGCAGCGTCGCCAGGCCGCCGACCTCGCGGCCACCCATCGCGTTGGGCTGACCGGTGAGCGACAGCGGGCCGGCGCCCGGCCGGCCGATCTGTCCCGTGACGAGGCAGAGCGCGTGCAGCGCCCGGTTCTTGTCGGTGCCGACCGACGACTGGTTGGCGCCCATCGTCCACAGCGCCATCGCGGAGCCCGCCCGCGCGAACCGTCGCGCCGCCTCTTCGATCGATGCGACGTCGACCCCGGACGCCTCGGCCGCCCGCTCCGGCGGCCACTCGACGATCTGCTCGAAGAGCTCTTCCCATCCGTCGGTGTGACCGGCGATGAACGACCGGTCGGTCAGGCCGTCGCGCTCGATGACGTGCAGCATGCCCAGGAGCAGCGGGACGTCCCCACCGGGCCGCACCGGCAGATGCAGATCGCAGGCGTCGGTGGTGGAGGTCCGCCGCGGGTCCACGCCGATCAGGAACGGTGCATCGCCGGTGCCGGTGCGCGCCCGGATCCGCTGCCACACGATCGGATGGCAGGCGGCGGCGTTCGATCCCAGCAGGAGGATGACCTCCGCGGTGTCGAGATCGTCGTAGGAGGGCGGCGGACCGTCGCTGCCGAACGTCGCCTTGTACCCGGCGACCGCGGAGCTCATGCACAGCCGCGAGTTGGAGTCGACGGTGTTCGTTCCGAGGAACCCCTTGGCGAGCTTGTTGACGACGTAGTAGTCCTCGGTCAGCAGCTGACCCGACACGTAGAAGGCGATCGATCCGGGGCCGTGCTCGTCACGGATCTCGCGGATCCGCCCCGCCGCCCAGCCGATCGCGTCGTCCCAACCGAGCGGCGACCAGCGACCGTCGCGGTGCTCGCGCCGCATCGGCGCCGTCGCCCGGTCGGCGGCGTGCACCGCGGTCGGCAGTGCGAGCGGCTTGGCGCAGGTGCGTCCGCGGTTGACGGGGTGATCCGGATCGCCGTCGACCCGCACCAGCCGATCGTCGGCGACGGTCGCCCGCAGCCCGCAGCCGACCCCGCAGTACGGGCACCCGGTGCGGACGGTGCGCTCGGTCGGGGTGCTCCTCACGCGGCGGCCCCGTCGGCCGCTCGGTGGCCACCATCACCGGCGACGGCCCGGTCGGCCCCGAGCCGGACGAAGATCCGCCCGCCGTGCTCGACGACATCGTGGACGGCGACCTGCGCATCCTGCCCGGCGACGGTCCCGTCGCCGAGATCGATCCGCCAGTTGTGCAGCGGACAGGTGACGCAGCCGTCGGCGACGAGCCCGTCGTGCAGCGGCCCGCCGGCATGGGGGCAGTCGGCGTCGACGGCGGCGAACCCGGCCGGCAGCCTGAAGACGGCGATCCGACGGCCGTCGACGGTGACCCGGCGACCCTCGAGCATCGGCACGTCGTCGACGGCGCCGACGGCGATGTACCCGGCGGCGACCGGGTCGGCGGTCACCCCCGGCGTGCCGGCCGCGGCCACGCGGGAGGCAACGGACTCAGGAGCGGTCATCGGAGGTCTCCTCGGCACCGGGGCGGACACGGGTGATCGGCAGGGCGACCGCGGTGCGGGACCCGCCGGCCGGCGGGTCGACGAGGCTGGGCCCGCCGTCGCGGGGCGGGCCGACCAGGAACGACTCACCGTCGTCGGGCGGTCCGATCGCGTCGGGTCCGAGGTGAT
>JBFWKS010000287.1:0-5385 GCA_050252545.1 Solirubrobacteraceae bacterium | reverse complement strand
GGCGGCCGTGGACGGTGGTCGTGCGCCGGCCGGGGCGACCGACGGTGGCCCGGCCGCCGCGGCCGCGCTGGCCGCCGCGCTCTCGGACCGCTGCCTCGCGGCGCGGGTGGACGGCCCCGGCCGGGGCCGGATCGTGCGACTCGCCGCCCTGATCGATGCGGCCGAGGATCTGCGTCTGCGGGCGCACGACCTCGCGACCGCCGAGCGCGCCGCCCGGCGCGAGCAGGTCGCCCGGGCGCTCGAGCGCCTCGGTGAGGTCGGGTCGACGGCGGCGCTGATCGACCGTCTGTGCGATGAGGTCACCCGGGCGTGCGGATTGGAGCGCGTCCTCCTGTCTCGCGTCAGCGACGGTCGGTGGCTCCCATGGATGGTCAACGACGCGGTGCGCTCCGAGGCGTGGTTCGGGGTCTGGGCGGACCGGGTCATCCCGCTCGACGAGATGACCGTCGAATCCCGGGTCCGAGAGGAGCGCCGGCCGCTGCTCGTGCTCGACACGGCCGGTCCGGACGTCCACCCGATCATCCGCGCCGGGGAGGCGACCTCCTACGTCGTCACGCCGATCGTCCTGGCCGGGTGCGTCGTCGGGTTCCTGCACGCCGACCACCGCGCGGACGGCCACCCGTGCGACGTCCATGACCGCGACGCGTTGTGGACGCTCGCGGACGGGTTCGGGCGCGTCTACGATCGCGCGGCACTGACCGAGCGCCTGCGGACCCAGGGGTCCGAGGTCGAGCGCCTGCTGGTCCTGGGGTCGGCCGCCGTCGACGGGCTCGCCGACGGACCGCTGCGGCTGGTCGCGGGGTCGGACGCCGCCGGTCGGCATGCGGCGACGCCGGTGACCGTCGCCGACCCGGACGCCGCGGCGCGCCTCGCCGAGCTCACGCCGCGCGAGCACGAGGTGCTGGCCTTGATCGTGTCCGGTGCCCGCAACGCGCAGATCGCCGAGCAGCTCGTCATCGCCGAGGGCACCGTCAAGTCCCACGTCAAGCACATCCTGCGCAAGCTCGACGTGGTCAATCGCTCGCAGGCGATCGCCCGCTGCCTCGGCGTCGCCGAGACCTGGGCGGACTGACGTCACCGCCCGTCGGCCCCTCCCGCCCCGGGCCCGCACACTGCGGTGTCGACGGCACCCACCTCCGGGGACGTTCTGCCACCTTCGAGTCGAAAATTCACCGTTGGGGGAGAGGTCGGCCGATGACGACCGCCGTAGCGTCGTGATGCGAGTGCCGTCCGACCGCCGGTGGGTGGTGCTCGCCCCCGACCCACGACATCCGGCCGAGGACCATGGACGCCCCGATCACCGAGCCACTCAACCTCACGACCCAGTCGGTGCTGACCTTCGGCAGCTGGGGAATCGCCCTCATCCTGCTGATCGTCACGATCCGGATGGGGGTCAAGGAACGTACGCCGTTCTACACGCTCATCGTCCTCGCCGCGGGCGTCGGGGCGTTCGCGGAGCCGCTGTACGACCACATCATGATGCTCTACTTCTACTCCGAAGGAGACATGTGGACGCACTTCACGTCGTACGACACGCCGCAGCCGAACTGGACCCACAGCGGGTACATCACGCTCTACGCGGTGCCGGCGGTCCACTACACCTGGCGGATCCGGCACGGGATGCTCAAGCGCCACGCGCTGTACGGGATCGTCGCCGTCGAGTTCATCTTCTCGTCGATCTTCGAGATGTACGGCATCAACGCCGGGGCGTACGAGTACTACGGTCCGCACGTCCTGCGGATCCTCGAGTACCCCCTGATCTGCGGCGTCCTCGAGTGCGCCCAGGTCGCGTGCTTCGCGGTCGGTGCGGCGTACCTGCGCACCCGCGTGTCGAGCAACTGGGGGCTGCTGGGGCTCTTCGCGCTGTTCCCGGCGACGTTCTACCTGGCCAACGCCGGTGCCGGCGGGCCGGTCGCGATCGCGCTGCACCTGGATGACCCCAAGACCGGCATCACCCTGGCGGCGACGCTGCTGAGCCTGGGCCTGGCGGTCGTCCTCATCCGCGGCGCCAGCCTGTTCCTGCCCCGGATCGCCGGTGGTGACTCGGCGATGGACGACCCGCGCGATCCGCTCGACATGCACGCGCAGCCGCCACTGCCGGCCGCGCCGGTCGAGCAGCGCGAGCCGGCCGGCGTGACCGCAGCGACGGCGAACCCGATCGAGGCCCGCCCCTCGATCACCGACGCGCCGAGGACCTGACGCATGGTGGGGGCGGCATCCGCGATGCTGCCCCCGCCGGGGTCAGTCGATACCGATCTGGGCGATCCCGAGGTACTGGGCGATCGCCTGGGAGCGGTTGACCGCCCCGAGCTTCCTGAGGATGTGCTTGACGTGCGACTTGACGGTCCCCTCGGTGATCACCAGTTGCTCGGCGATCCCGCCGTTGGTGGCACCGGCGACCATCAGCTCGAGGACCTCGCGCTCGCGGGCGGTCAGCTCGCTCAGCGCCTCGGGGTCGGCCGACAGCGCCGTCACCGCGCTGCGGGCCACGACGGTGTCGGCGTCCGCCTGGCGGGCCAGGTCGATGCCCGAGTCGCAGAGGTCGTCCATCAGCCGCTCGGTCGACGCGAGCGTCTCGCGGACATGGTCGCGCTGCGCGCGCAGGCGCTCCAGCAGGACCAGCCGCTCGTAGATGTGGCCGAACCCCTCGGCGAACGCCCACAGCACGTCGCGGTCGACGTCGTCGGCCCGGCGGTCCAACCGGGCGTAGTCGGCGTGCAGGAACCCGACGACCGTGTCGCCCGGCATCACCGGGGCGACGACGTAGGACTTGGACTCCCCGTCGTCGACGATGATCGGCCGGTGGACCTCGGCGATCGCGGTGTCGTAGACGACCGCGGGTCGGCGCTCGACGAGGAGCTGCCGCTCGATCGGCAGGTCGTCGAGCGGGATCCCGCGATCGATCCAGCGCGAGAACCACGCTTCGTCGATGCTCTCGCTGAAGTGCGCCATCCACGGCTTCCAGAGCCCGTCCTCGACCCGGGAGAGCACCACGCGACCGAACCCGCACCGGGTGACGAGCTCCTCGCACACCTGGTCGAGCAGGTCCGCCGAGGTGGGCAGCGTGCGCAGACGGGCGAGCCCGGCGGCGGTGTCGGCCAGGCGTCGCGTGCGCAGGCTGAGCTCGTGCTCGTGGAGCTCCAGCGCGAGTTGCTGGAGCTCCAGCACCTGCTCGCAGAGCGGGCGGGCGAGCTCGGGGTTGCCGTCGCAGCCGCGCAGCCGCTCGATGCAGCACCAGGTCAGCGCCGAGACGATCTCCGCGGTCTGCCCGGGCCGTGTGCGGTCCAGCAGCGGCAGCGGGATCTCGCCGTCGAGGAGCTCGGCCACCGCCTGGTGGGCACTCGCGACGCGGGCCGCCAGCTCGGACTCGCGGCGCCGCCAGCCCGGGCCACGGGTGGGTCCGGGGAAGGCCCGGGTCGGGGTGGGCCCCTTCTCGACGGCGCTCATGCCGGACGTTGGCTGTGGCGGGCGAGACGCAGGTAGCGCGAAACGGCCTCGGCGCGGTTCGACGCCCGCAGCTTGCGGAGGATGTGCTTCACGTGGGACTTCACGGTGCCCTCCGAGATCACGAGCTGATCGGCGATCTGGTTGTTCGTCGCCCCGCCGGCCATCAGCCCGAGCACCTCGCGCTCGCGTGGCGTCAGGACGCCCTGGATGCGGGACTCCGGCGCCGACAGCATGAGCGCCGGGGACGCGGTAACGCGCGACTCCACGGCCCGACGGGCCAGGTGGACGTGCGTGTCGCGCAGGTCGGCGAGCACCTTGTCCGTCGACGCGAACGCCTCGGTGATGTGCCGGTGCTGGGTCTCCAGCCGCTCGACGAGGACCGCGCGCTCGTAGATCAGGCCGAAGCCCTCGGCGAACGTCTGCAGGTTGTCCCGGTCGAACGTGGTCAGGCGCCGGCCGGTCCCGTAGGTGTCGGCGTGCCACAGACCGATCACCGGTCCGGACGTCACGATCGGCGCAGCGACGTACCCGTGCGATCCGGAGACCTCGATCAGCGGGTGATAGGTGCGCTGGTCGACCGGTGCGTCCTCGACCAGCGCGGGCGCCCGGCGCCGGACGAGCTCGGCCTCCAGCAACGTCTGGTTGAGCGGGATCTCGCGGCCGTCGAGGAACTCGAGCACCGCGCGGTTGACGGCGGAGTCCGGATCGTCGACGACGTGGAACTTGCGCGGGACCCACGTCGATCCGCGGATCCGCGAGAGCAGCGCGCGGTTGAAGCCCCCGCACGCGCAGAGGGCGGCGGGCGCCGCGTCGAGCAGCTCGGCGGGCGTCTCGACCCGGCGCAGCTCGGCGAGCGTGTCGTGGATACGCGTGAGGGTCTGGAACCGCAGGCCGAGGGTGTGCTCGCGCAGGTCGGACTGCAGCTCGTGGACCTCGACCAGCCGCTCGCAGAGATCCGCGGCCCGTGTCGCCGAGGTCCCGGACTCCAGGAACGCGTCGCTGATCCGCTCGACCGTCGTCCCGAGTCGTCCGAGTAGGCGCCCGGCGGCCTCGGGGTCCGGGTCGGCCGGATCCGTCGAGAGCAGAGCGCGCGTCGAAGCGGCGAGCGACGCCACCTCGGCGTCGAGGGCGTCGGCCCCCCGGGACTTCGTGGTCACGGACAAACTCTGATCTCCTCCTCGTCGCGGGGATCCGAGCGACGCTTGGTCCCCCTCCCCGGTGGCGGCGACCGGCACGCGTCGATCTCCGTCACCGCCGAGCCTACCTCAGCCGCTGGTGCGTGTGAGGGTGCGCGTACCGCGCCCGCGTCGCGCCCGGCGGTCGACCCGACGGGCCGCCACACGTCCGCCGGGGGATGCGGCTCCGTCTGCGGGATGATGGGCGCAACGGGGCCGTCCGGCAGAATCGGACGGTCCCCTCGATCCGCCGCCGTGCGCCGACCCCTGGAGCGACCATGCCGTCCGATGCCTTCCCCGAGTCCGTCCGAATCCGCGAGGTCGGCCCGCGCGACGGGTTCCAGAACGAGCCCGAGCGGATCGACACCGCCGACAAGATCCGCCTGATCGACGCGCTGGCCCGGACCGGGCTGAAGCGGATCGAGGTCGCGAGCTTCGTCCGGCCCGACGTCATCCCGCAGCTGTCCGACGGCGACGCGGTGCTCGCCGGCATCGACGTGCCCGACGACGTCGAGCTGCAGGTGCTGCTCCCCAACGCCCGCGGGTTCGAGCGGGCGCTCGAGGTCCGCGACCGCTTCCACGGCGTCGGTGTGTTCCTCTGCGGCAGCGAGTCCCACAACCGCGCGAACATCAACCGCTCGATCGAGGAGTCGCTCACCGGGCTCGTGGCGTTGATCCCGCGGGTCCGTGAGGCCGGGCTGCGCTGCGCGGCCTCGGTCTCGGTGGCCTTCGGATGCCCCTACGAGGGCGAGGTCCCGCGCGG
>JBFWKS010000286.1:0-5396 GCA_050252545.1 Solirubrobacteraceae bacterium | reverse complement strand
TCGGCGAGGTGCGCCGCCCGCACCTGGCGGGGGACGGGCACGGTCGCCTGGACCTTGGCGGTGACCGCGGTCTTCGCCTTGTTGATCACGCTGTCGGTGGTCGTCATCGCTCTCTCTCCGCTTGCCTTGGACGCCGGGACGCCGGCTACATCTGGAACTCGGGAAGGCGGACGGTGAGCCCGTCGAGGCTCGCGCACGCCTTCAGCTGACAGGCGAGACGCGAGCTCGGCGCGCACTCCGGCGACATCTCGATCATCTGGCTCTCCTGCTCGGACCGCGTCCCCGTCTTGGCAGCCCAGGCGTCGTCGACGATGACGTGACACGTCCCGCAGGACGCCTCTCCGCCGCAATCGCCGTCGATACCGGGAATGCCGTTGCTCGTCGCGAGCTCCATGAGCGACGCGCCCTCGACAAGATCCACGTCGTGCGACGTGCCGTCGTATTCGATAAAGGTGATGGTTCCCATGCTCTCCGCCTCCGATGCTGAGGAGTACTCCTGCGTCGCGGGCCAACGTTGGGCCCCCGGAGGAGGTCGGCCATCGCGTCGCAGGCGACCTTACATCGCAGCTTTACTGCAAGTCAAGTAGAAGTGTCGAACCCGCTGCAGGCGGGGGCCGTAGCCTGGATCATCTCGCCATCGTTTCGGGGCGGTTGCGATCAGGGCCGTGCGAGCGCGCTCAGCCCGCCGTGGGCGGGCGCTACCGGCTGCGGGTGCGGGCTGCGGGTGCGCGCAAGGCGGTGGCGAGGGCGGCCGGATCGCCGTCACGAAGCCCCGGCGCAAGGCCTCGGCCCCGCGCGACGCGCGTCGCCGCCCTGCAGGGCGGCGCGGCGGCACGCTGAGCCCCGGTCGGTCCGCAGACGCTCCGCGGGCCGGATGTTGCGCGCTGGGGCGTGTCGGATCCGGCCGACGTCCTGCCGCGCCGGGCCGACCCCGTTGCCGACGCGACACGTGGGGGGTCGGCCGCACCCCCGGGCAAACCCGCCCGGGTCGCCCGGCCGCCCACCATCCGGTCGTTCAGTTGGTGTGCTTGACGGTGATGACGTCGCCGTCCTGCATCACGTAGTCGCGGCCCTCGATCCGCAGCGTGCCGCGGTCGCGCGCGTGGGAGTAGCCGCCGGCGTCGAGCAGCTCGTCCCAGCCGACGACCTCGGCGCGGACGAAGCCCTTCTGGATGTCGGTGTGGATCTCGCCGGCGGCGTGCCACACGGTGAGGCCGCGCTCGAGGTGCCACGACTGGCCGCGCACCCCCGACCCGACGGTGAAGAACGTGATGAGGTCGAGCAGCTCGAACGCGCCCCGCGCGATCCGCTGCAGCCCCGACTCGGCGAAGCCCATCTCCTCGCGCATCGCCGCGGCCTCGTCGTCGTCCATCTCGACGAGCTCGGCCTCGAGGCGGGACGACACCGCCACCGCGACCGCACCCATCGACGCGGCGTGCTCCGCTAGCGCGGCCGGGACGTCGCCCGACGCATCGTTCTCGTCGACGTTGGCGACGAACAGCACCGGCTTGGCGGTCAGCGGCTGCAGGTTCTGGACGACCTGCGGGTGCTCGTCCGGGGCCGGGACCAGCCGTGCGGGGCGACCGTCGTTCAGCGTGGCGATCAGCTCCTCCAGCCACGCCAGCTCGGCCTTCGCCTCGGCGTCGCCCCCGCGGGCCTGCTTCGTCACCCGCTCGATCCGACGCTCGGCCTGCTCCAGATCGGCCATCAGCAGCTCGGTCTCGATCGTCTCGACGTCGCGCAGCGGGTTCACCGACCCGTCCGGGTGGATGATGTTCGCGTCGTCGTGGGCCCGGACGACGTGGACGATCGCGTCGGTCTCGCGGATGTTGGCCAGGAACTTGTTGCCCAGCCCCTCGCCCTTGTGGGCGCCGGCGACGAGCCCGGCGATGTCGTGGAAGTCGATGTGGTCGTAGACGATCTCCGACGCGCCCATCTGCTCCGCGATCCGGTCCAGGCGGTCGTCCTGGACGGGCACCACCGCGACGTTCGGCTCGATCGTCGTGAAGGGGTAGTTCGCCGCCTCGGCCCCGGACTTCGTCAGGGCGTTGAACAGCGACGACTTGCCCGCGTTGGGCATGCCGACGATCCCGATCTTCATGCGGAGGGTCCTTCGGACGGGGTGGAAGGGGCGTCCTGGTCGGTGCTCGACCGGGTCGCCGCCGAGGAGGGGGCGGTGCGTCGACCGGGGTCCGCGGCGGAGGACGCGCCGCGACCGGTGCCGTGCGCGGAGGCGTGGGCGGCGGGAGCCGCGGGCTGCATCCCCGAGGTCGCGACCGCGCGGTCGGTGGCGGCCGGCGTGGGCGACGAGCCGCTGACCTCGGCCGCCGACCATGCCGGTGCATCGGGCGAGGGCCGGCGAGCGTGGCGGACGCGCTGCAGGATGGCCTTCGTCGCCCGGCCCGAGAGCGTGCCGAGCGTGGCACCGACGACGATGTCGGTCGGGTAGTGCACCCCGAGGTACACGCGGGAGGTGCCCATCGCGCCGGCGACGATGACCAGCGGCGTCCGCGGCAGCAGGTCGCCGTAGACCGCGGCGGCGGCGAACGACGACGCCGCGTGCGAGCTGGGAAAGCTCAGCTGGGTCGGGGTGGGGATCAACGGCGGCAGGTCGCGCAGCTGCGGGCGCGGTCGGCGGGCCACCTGCTTGACGGTGGTGTTGGCGACGTACGCCACACCGACCGCGGCGATGCCCTCGAGCCACCGCGCCCGGCGGCGACGGTCGAGGAGCGCGCCGGTGGCGCCGAGCGCGATCCACACCGCACCGTGCTCGCCGCTGCGCGAGAACCGGACGATCGCCCGTGCCGCACCGTCCGAGGGTGCGGCGGATCGGATCAGGCGCATGCCGGCGAGGTCCGCGCGCGCCAGCGCGCGCCAATGCGGGCCCCGCAGCGCCCGGGCCAGGAGGCTGCGGCGGGCGTCGCGGGCCTCGCGCCGCAGGCGCAGGTCGGAGGTCGGGCGACCGGGACGGAGCACCCGGTCAGGGTAGGCGGTGACGGCACGGCACGGTCCCGCGGGTGGGTGGTGACGGACGACTCGGCGGGGTGACGTGGGGCGGTCCGACCGGTGGCGACGGACGGGTCGCCGGGGTGACGGAGGACGGTCGTCGGGCGACGACGGACGGGTCGGCGAGGTGGCACGGTGCTGCCGGGTGGGTCGGTCGGGCAACATGCGTGGGGTGAAGATCGCGCTCGTCGCCAACCCGGCGTCCGGATCGGCCCCTCCCGTCGAGGAGCTGGTCCGCGATCTGTCGGCGTCGGGCGCGCAGGTCGAGCCCTTCACCCTCGACGAGGCCGACGCCGCCGCGTCGTCGGGTGCCGACCGGGTCGTGGTGGCCGGTGGCGACGGGTCGGTCGGGACGGTCTTCGCGGCCTGTGCGGCCCACGGCGTGCCGTTGGCGCTCCTCCCCGCCGGGACCGCCAACGACTTCGCCGCCGCGATGGAGGTGCCCGGAACGGTCGCCGACGCGCTACCCCTCGCCGCCGATCCCGATGCCCCGCACCGGCCGGCGTGGGGCGGCTGGATCGACGACCACCCGTTCGTCAACGTCGCCTCGATCGGACTCGGCGTGTACGCGGCGGAGGCGGCCGCGCCGATGAAGCCCATGCTCGGCCCGGTCGCCTACGCGGTCGGTGCGCTGCGGGCGGCGGTGGCCGGTCGGGCGACGTACGCCCGGGTGATCGTCGACGGCGAGGAGGTCTTCGCCGGGGACGTCTGGCAGATCCTCGTCGGCGCGTCGGGCGCGTTCGGTGGCGGGGCGCAGCTCCCGGTGTCGGATCCCGACACGCCGGAGCTCGAGGCGTTCGTGCTACCCGCGGGCCACCGGCTCTCGCTCGTACGGCGGGCGTGGGGCATGCGCCACGGCGGACGTCGCGGGGGCGTGAGCGTCTTCCAGGGACACGAGATCGTGGTCGACCAGGACCCCGACCGCCAGTGGAACGTCGACGGCGACGTACGCGATCTGGGCGACGTCACCGTCCGGCCGCTCGGACCGGTCGAGATGATCGTGCCCGCCGACGGGAAGGACCGGTCGTGATCGACGAGCCGCCCGACGATCACTCGGGCGAGGCACCGGACACCGCGGACGCTTCCGGCACCGAGGACGTTCCGGGCGCGGCGGACGCTCCCGGTACCGCGGACGCTTCGGACACCGCGGGCGCTTCCGACCCGGCGGAGCTCCCGGGCGCCGTGGATCCGACCGAGGGGCCGCTGCCCCCGCACCTGCGCGTCAGTCCGGACGACCCGGCGGCCCGGTCCCGGTCGCGCAGTCGCCTGATCCTGCTGCTCTTCTTCGGGTTCATCCCGATGATCGTCGTCTTCATGGTCGTCCTGCACTCGCTGTGGTCGGGACCGCCCGCGGTCGACGATCCGACCCGCGGCGGGTCCGGCAGTCGCCTGGCGCTCGTGACGCGCTACTGCGTCTACACGGCGAAGGACGACGACGACTACTACGACTGCCTGGACCGCACCGACGGTCGCGTCGTCGAGCGCGACCCGTCGCCCGCGGGCCGCTACGCCCGGGGCGAGCTGACCCGGTGCCTCGAGGACGCCGGCTACCGCTGCACGATCCGGTAGCGGCCCATCCACTGCGGGCACGCTGCGAGAACCGGCGCCCCACGTCCGAAGCGCAACACGCTCCCTGGCCGGACGTCGGTGACGCCGGCGACGTGGGTCAGAGTCCGAAGCCGAGCTTCGACTCCTCCTTGTCGACGCGGATGAAGACGACCTTGTCGAGGTTCAGGTGGACCTCGGCGTCGTCGGCCTCCACGTCGGTCCAGCCCCCGTCGGTGAGGGACTTGCGCAGCGTCTTGAGCTGCGATGCGGTCAGGCGCACGGACAGCGGCGGCGCGCTGTCGAGGCCGATCGACACGCGGAGCTTCTCGTCGGACATGTCGTGAGCCTAGATGGTCGGCCGCGCGGGCCTAGTGGTGGGCGGGCTCGGTGAGCTCGGTCAGCGTCTTGCCGGTCGACTTCGGGTGCAGGAACGCCACCCGGCTGTTGCGGATGCCGGTGCGGGCGGTCTCGTCGATGAGCCGCACCCCGCGGTCCTTGAGCGTCTGCAGCGCTGCGTCGATGTCGGACGTCTGGTAGGCGACGTGGTGCAGGCCGGGGCCGTTCTTGGCGAGGAACTTGGCCACGCCGGTCTCCGGACCCAGGGGGGAGATCAGCTCGACGTGGTTCTCGCCGACGTCGAAGAGCACGGCCTCGACGCCCTGGTCCTGGACCGTCTCGCGGTGCACGAGCTCGAACCCGAGGGTGTCGCGGTAGAGGGCGATCTGGTCGTCGAGATCCTCGGGCGCCACGGCGATGCCCAGATGGTCGATGCGGTCGAACATGGGGCGGGAGCCTACGCCAGGGTTCCGCGTGTCGTAGGTGCCCCGCGCCGGCGCGGGGCA
>JBFWKS010000285.1:0-5405 GCA_050252545.1 Solirubrobacteraceae bacterium | reverse complement strand
TGCCCTTGGACTTGGACATCTTCGCCCCGTCCATGGTGATCATGCCCTGCGTGAAGAGCGCCTGGAACGGCTCCTGCACGCCCAGCACGCCGACGTCGGTCAGCGCCTTGGCGAAGAACCGGGCGTAGAGCAGGTGCAGGATCGCGTGCTCGACCCCGCCGATGTACTGGTCGACCGGCATCCAGGCGTTGGTGACGGCCTGATCCCACGGCGCCGTGTCATTGCGCGCGTCGGTGTAGCGCAGGAAGTACCACGAGGAGTCGACGAACGTGTCGAGCGTGTCGGTCTCGCGACGGGCCGGGGCGCCGCAGGTCGGACAGGTCGTGGCGACCCACTCCTCCGCTGCGGCCAACGGCGAGCGGCCCTTGGGCTTGTAGTCCTCGACGTCGGGCAGCACGACCGGCAGCTGGTGCTCGGGGACCGGGACCACGCCACACGCGTCGCAGTGCACGATCGGGATCGGACAACCCCAGTAGCGCTGGCGGCTGACGAGCCAATCGCGCAGGCGGAAGTTGACCGTCGCCTCGCCCTTGCCCTCGCGGTCCAGCCACGCGGTGATCGCGTCGAGCGCCTCGCGGTTGGGGGTGCCGTCGAAGTCGGGGTGACTGTCGACCAGCGGCCCCTCACCGGTGTAGGGCAGCGAGTCCGGCGCAACCGTCCAGACCGCGTCGCCGCCGGGGAAGCCCTCCGGCGCGGGCTCATCCGCACCCACGATCACGCGCTTGACGGGCAGGCCGTACGTCTGCGCGAAGTCGAAGTCGCGCTGGTCGTGCCCGGGCACGGCCATGATCGCGCCGGTGCCGTAGTCCATCAGCACGTAGTCGGCGACGTAGACCGGCAGCCGCTCCCCGTTGACGGGGTTGACGACCTCGCGGCCCAGCGCCACGCCGGTCTTGGCCTTGTCGGCCGCGCCACGCTCGGACCGGTCGGCGGTCAGCGCCTTGTTGACGTAGGCGCGGACCTCGTCCTCCTGCGGGGTGCCCTCGGCCATCCGCAGCACGTCGGGGTGCTCCGGCGCCATGACGAAGAACGTCGCGCCGAAGAGCGTGTCGGGCCGGGTGGTGAAGACCTCGTAGTCGGTGTCGAGCTCCTCGGAGCGGAAGACGACCCGCGCGCCCTGCGACCGGCCGATCCAGTTGCGCTGCATCGTCTTGACGTGCTCGGGCCAGGCAATGCCGTCCAGGTCGTCCAGCAGCCGCTGCGCGTAGTCGGTGATCCGCAGGAACCACTGCTCCAGGCGGCGGATCTCCACCAGCGCCCCGGACCGCTCGCCGCGCCCATCGATGACCTGCTCGTTGGCGAGGACCGTCTCCTCCACCGGGTCCCAGTTGACCGCGGCGCTGCGACGCTCGACCAGCCCGGCCTCGCGGAGCTTGAGGAAGATCCACTGGGTCCAGCGGTAGTAGTCGGGCCGGTGCGACGCGATCTCACGCGACCAGTCGATCGACACGCCCCACTCACGGAACTGGCGCTGGAACGACCCGATCGACGCCTCGGTCGCCTCGCGCGGGTGCTGTCCGGTCTTGATCGCGTTGTTCTCGGCCGGCAGCCCGAAGCTGTCGAAGCCCATCGGGTGCAGCACCGTCTTGCCGGTGCGCCGCTTGAAGTGCGCGACGGCATCGCCGATCGCGTAGTTCTTCAGGTGCCCGACGTGCGGCTCGCCGCTGGGGTACGGCAGCATCTCCAGCACGTACACCGCGTCGTCCCCGGCGTCGGCGACCGCGTCGTTGGAGACCTGCCAGGTGCGCTCGTCCTCCCATACGCGCTGCCAGCGCGGCTCGATCTGGCGGGGGTCGTAGCGGAGCTCCATGGGCGGCCGTCCAGTGTATGACCGGCCGCGCGCGCCCGCCGCGTGCTCCGGCCGGTATCCGGTGAACCGCACGGTGCAGCCGTGTCGGCGCCGGGCCGTCCGTGCGATCCTGCGGAGGTCATGGCCGGTGACCCCCACCTGCACGCCGTCCCCCACCCGGGGGACCCGGCGCCCGCCCCGCCCGACGGTGCCGACTCGCCGGCCGGCACCGGTGGTGCCCCGCCGCCGCCGTTGGACGCCCCGCGCTCCCGGGCGATGGACAGCACCGCCGCCGCCACGCGAGTGGCCGAGATCGTCGCCGCCGCCGAGGCGGCCGCGGTGCGGATCCGGACCGAGGCCGAGAACCGCGCCCACGAGCGGATCGCCGAGGCCGACCGGGCCGCGACGCAGCGCATGCGTGCGGCGGAGGCCGAGGCGGACGACCTGCTCGCCGACGCCCGCCTGAGCGCCGAGCGGCTGCTGCGCGACGCCAACGAGACGATCGATCGCGATCAGCAGACGGCGACCCGCTCCACCGAGCAGTACACGCTGCGCACCCAGTCCGAGGCCGACGCGTACGCCCAGAAGGTCCGCGGCGACGCCGATGCGTACGCCCAGGACATCCGTGCGCGGGCCGCCGAGGCCGCTCAGCGGATCACCGACGATGCGGCCGCGATCCGCGAGCAGGCCGCCCGAGAGGCCGAGCGTCTGACCGACGAGGCGATGCGCCGCGCCCAGGCCCAGGTTGCCGCGGCTCGCGCAGCCGCCAACTCGGTGCTCTCCGAGGGCCACACCCTCGCGCAGAACCTCGAGGAGCTCGGCCGTTCGATGGGCGCCAACGCCCGCCTGCTGCTCGGCGATGTGCAGGCCGGCCACGAGGCCCTGGTCCGCGCCCTCGATCGCGTGACGCCCGGTGGGGTCGGCGCACGACCCGCAGCCCCAGCCCCCACCGCCCCGGCACCGGCCCTGCGCGACGGCGCCCGCACGACCCGTCGCCACGGCGACGATCCGCTCGAGCCCCCCGAGTTCCTGCGCCGCGGCTGAGCCTGCACGGGGACGTGGTGCCAGGCGGGCGCCGCCGGTGCGCCGCGCCAACGGCACCCTGCGACCGCCGCCCCACGACGCGTGGCGGCTCGGCACCACCCCTCGGGGACGATCCGCCACGGAACGCCGCGACAGCCCACCTGCGAGCCGTCCTCCGACCACCCGCCCGTGCTAGTTTTTGCGTCCGCGGGGCTATAGCTCAGCTGGAAGAGCGCCTGCATGGCATGCAGGAGGTCGACGGTTCGAGCCCGTCTAGCTCCACCTCAGCGGTACACACGAAAGCCCCGCAACCGCGGGGCTTTCGCCGTTCTGGGGGCGCTTGAGAAGGGCTTCGGGCAGCCCACCGCTCGGGGGGCGTAGTACGAGGGCGTAGTAAACGTTCCGCGGACGTGCCGACACCAGCGGGCGACAGCAGGGCAGAACACGCGCTGGCAGGATTCCACCTCCCGGGGGCAGTCGGCCACTCCCCGGGGAGGGAGCTGCCCTCGGATGCTCAACGTTTTCGGCCATTCGTCTCGGCCACGAGCCGGCGATGACCTGGCGCAGCCGTACGCGCGCGGGCGTTCCCGTTCCGATACGGCCACGGCCGACCGCCCGCTCACGGCCTCGACGCGTCCTCCAGCTGGCAGGACGCGTGGTCCGCTCCTCTCAGCGGTCGCCGGTCAGGAGCCAATGCTCGAGGACCGGACGGACCACGACGACGGTCCGCCCGATGCGGCGGGCGCCGGGCAGCTGGCCGTCGCGGACGAGTCGATAGACGGTGCGGGTGGTGACGTCGAGGAGGTCGGCGACCTCACGGACCGACATGACGTCGTCGCGCGTGAGGCCCGGGAGGTCCTCGGTGGCGGCCACGGTCCGGGCGGCGTGCTGGGCCGCGTCGCCAGGCTGGGGGGTCGGCGCCAGCGCGCGAGCCGGGACGGGGCGGCGGACGGCGCGCGGTGGGCGCTCGGTGATCTCGGCCTTGGGCAGCGGCGCTCCCGCTCCGGTGGCGTAGGACCAGCGCTGCTCGTGCATCAGTCTGTCCTCTCCCCCACCGCACTAGCGAAGTGCGACGCGCAGGCAGGGGACGAAGGGCCCATGCCCATGCCTTCGACCAGCCGTCGGAGTCGTCGGTCCTGGAACCACGGCCGCAACCTGAGTCTGGCGGGTGGGAGGGTGCCGTAGACGAGGATCGCGTTGGTGCGGTCGTTCTGGCGGGCGGTGGGCCCGTCGACGAGCGGCCGGAACGTGGTGGCGTGGGTGCGGTTGACCTGGCCGAGGCCGCCGCGGTGCGAGGTGGTTTGGATCTCCTCGTCGCCGAGCGCGGTGCGCAGATACGACAGGCTCGTGGGGTCGGAGAGGCCCGACCCGAAGATCCTCGACGGGTGACCCGCGATGATCGTCTCGGCTTCTGCTTGGCCCCAGCGTTCGACGAGCTGCGACATCGTCTGCGCGGCCGTCAGGAGGCGGATGCCCTCGCCGGCACCGGTGGACGCGATCCGCGCGAGGTTCGGCAACCGAGCGATGTACGGTGCTTCGTCAAGCACGCATTGCAGGACCGGGTCCAGAGGCCGTCCTTGGGCGGTGGCCCGTGTAAAGGCGGCGGCGATGAGGTCGGTGAGCAGTGCGGCGAAGACGCCCTCCAGGCGTTCTTGGTCGTCGGCGGGGGCGATGACGTAGAGGGTGTTGTGGCGGTGAGGGTCGAGGAGCCAGTCGGCGGTGATGTCGTGTCGGGAGGCGGCCTGCATGACCCCGCTGTCTTGGTAGGCCTCCAGGGCGGTGGCGACGGTTTGGACGACCGATCCACGGATGCGGTGGTCCTCCTTCCACAGCGACTCCAGCGACGTGAGCGCCCCGAACCCCTCGGCCGTGCCGGCAACCGATTCCAGTGCGGCGCGGGGTTGGTCCTCTTCGACGAGCTCGACCCAGCGGAGGACGTCTCGCATGGTGGCGCCGCCATGGGCAGCGGCGAACAACAGGGGTGCGAGGAAGCGCATGCCCATGCCTTGCCAGAAGTCGGTGTGGGTGCCGGTGCCCTGTCGGGCCTGTCGAAGGAGGCGGTCGGCGGTGCGCCGGGCGCCGAGCCAGGTACGGGACGCCTCGACGGGCGACCAGCCGGAGGCGGGCCAGCCGGTCGATCCGGTGGGGTCGAACACGCGGACCTCCCCCACGCTCTGGCGATACGCGGCGGTCGCGAGCAGGTCGCCCTTGACCGAGGTGGCGATGACGGGGCCGTGGTGCTCGAGGATCGCGGGGATCATCAATCCCGACGTCTTCCCCGACCGAGTCGGGGCGATGACGATCGTGGAGACCTGGCGCTCGGCAGCCACGAGCCGCCCGGCGACGGTGCCGAGGATGGTGCGGTCGCCGTGCTGGCCGGACCCGACGAACAGCGGGTGGAGGTCGCGCGGTCGCGCCCACCTGGCCCAGCGTGCCGGTCGCGCGTGATCGAAGCGGCGGGTGATGCGCGGCCCGACGAGGATCGCGGTGGTCCAGGCCAGGACGGTGGTGGCGATGAACGTCGTCCACATCACCGCGGGACCCGGAAGACCGAGGCCGTCGGTGCGGAAGGCGAGGGCAGGGTCGGCGGCGT
>JBFWKS010000284.1:0-5442 GCA_050252545.1 Solirubrobacteraceae bacterium | reverse complement strand
CAGCTCGCTCGGGGTCAACGCGTCGACGCCCGACGTCGCCTCGCGCCGCGGGCGGGCGCCGCTGGCGCGCTGCTCGTCGGCGGCGCGGGTGGCCAGGGCGATCAGTCCGCGCTCCTCGGCCTCCGCACGGGCGGGCGCCAGGACGTCGCGGGACGCACGTCGCTCCCCGGTCCGCCTCAGCGCCGACCCCAGGTCTACCGCCACCCGCAACCGCTCGACGTTCGCCTCGCCGTCCGTGACCAGGGCGTGGGCGTCCCGGAGCAGCCGAATGCCCTCCTCACCGCCGCGAACCAGCGCGAGAGCGCCCAACGCGCGAGCCCGCGCCACCGGTACGCCCGATCGGTCGGCCAGCTGCACCTCGTCCTCGGCGAGCGGCACGGCGGCGTCGACGTCACCGGCCGCCACGGCGGCGCGCGCGGCCACCGACCGCCACGGAGCGACGGCGGGACTCACCACGCCCCACCCGTCCGTGAGCAGCGTGCCGGCGTCCAACGCCGCGCGCCGGGCGACGGTCGCGTCACCGGCGAGGAGCGCAACCTCGGCGACGGTCAGCCGGTGCAGCGGATGGTGCGTCCAGGATGCCTCCGGGTCTGCCAGCGCGGCTCGCGCGGCGTCGAGGTCGCCGTGGGCGATCGCCACGAGGGCGGTCAGCATCGCCGCGTGCGGCGTGTGCAGGTGCCAGCCGAGCTCGGCCGGGCGGCGGACGAGCTCGATGTCGCCGGCCGCCTCGGCGACGTCGCCCTGCTGCAGTCGGGCCAGACCACGCCAGTAGGCCGCGGACGCCGCGTCGATCACCGAGCCGCGCCGCTCGGCGAGGGCCAGCGCGTTCGTCGCGGCGTCCGTCAGCGTGTCGAAGCGCCCGGCGTGCAGCAGCGCACTGAGTCCGGGCTCGTGCGCCAAGTGCAGCCCGTCGTGGTCGCGTCGCGCGTCGCGGTCGAGCGCTCGCCGCGCGCGCCGCACGGCACCGTCGAGCGAACCGAGCATCGACAACGCGTGCAGGGCCAGCAGCGCGTCGACCTCGGGCTCGGCATCGGCATCGGCATCGGGGTCGACTCCGACCCGCTCGTCGAGGATCCGCCGGACCTCGTGATGCGTCGCCGCATCCATCCCCGCGCACAGCAACCAGGTCGCCTGCATCCGGGCGCCGGCGGGCCCGGTCGACGGAACCGCGTCGCGGGCGCGGGCGGCGAGCGTGGCGCCGGTCGCGACGTCGCCCCTGGCGTAGTGCAGGCGGGCCATGTCGCGCAGCACCTCGGCCTGCTCGCCCGCGTCGGCGGTGGCGGCGAGGGCGTCCTCCAGCAGCCCCAGGGCGGCCCGTTCGCCCCGGGCCACCGCGACGCGCGCCAGACCGATGAGCACCGCCGACCGCTGGTCGGCGGGCACCGGCTCCTCGAGGGCACGGCGCAGCAGGCGCGCAGCGGTCTCGCCGTCGCCACGCCTCGCCGCGGCGTCGGCGGCGGCCCGCAACACGTCGACCGCGGACGCATCGCCCTCCGGGTCGGCACGCAGGAGGTGGGCGCCGGCCCGCTCGGTCTCGCCGTCGGCGGCGAGGATCATCGCCGCTCGCCGGTGCCAGCGGGCGCGGGTGAACGCACCGAGGTCCTCCCGCAACGCCTCGGCGCGGAGCGGATGGCGGAACGCCGGTCCGCCATCCTCGCGGAGGACCGCAGCGCGCACCAGTCGGTCCGCGGTGGCGGCGGCCGTCTCGGCATCGAGTCCGGCGAGTGGGGCGACGAGCCGCAGCGGCGCACCGTCGTCGAGGAACGCCACCGCACGGGCGAGCGCCAGCGCATTCGGCCCCGAAGCCCGGATCTCGGACACCAGCCGCTCGACGACCAGGCCGGTCGTCGCCAGCGACCGCAGCGCGGAACCGCCACCGTCATCGGGCCGCAGGTCGGCCTCGACCGCCGCGTCGAGGAGGGCGGTGAGCTGTGCGGGGTTGCCGCCGGTGAGCACGTGGGCGGTGGACGTGAACGACGGGGACGCGTCGGCGAACCGGGCGAGGACGAGGGCGGCCGAGCCATCGGGGCCCAGCTCGGTCAGGGTCAGGTGCGGGGCCGCGGCCATCACCGAGCGGGCGACCGTCGCGGGCTCCAGTGCGGCGGTGTCCCAGGCGACCAGGACCAGCACCGGTAGGTCTGGCGCCAACGCCCCGAGGTAGGACAGCAGCCTCCAGGTGAGCGGGTCAGAGCGGTGCGCGTCGTCGACGGCCAGCACGATCGGGCCGTGCGCGTCGATGACCTCGGTGGCCGCCCGGGCCAGAGCGTGGATCGACGCCAGCCCACCCTCCAGGAGCGGCGCGTCGGTGGCCGGTCGACCCTCGTCGAGGAGCCGCCGCAGCGCCTGCCCCTCGGGGGCGTCGCCGGGGGCCGCACGGATCGCGCCGCGCAGCAGGCGGGTGGCGAGGCCGAACGGCAGCTCGCGGTCCAGGACGACGGCGCGGGCGGAGGCGACGGTGAGGCCCCGCGCGTGGGCCATCCGTGCCGCCTCGCCGAGCAGGCGCGTGCGTCCGGTGCCGCGGGGTCCCTCGACGACCAGCCGTCCGCCCCGGCCATCGGCCAGGGCGTCGAGCGCCCCGTCGATCGTGGCGACGGCCGCGCCGCGCTCGACGAGGGAAGGACGGGCTGAGGGCGTCGTCGGCCGTGGCCCGTCCGGCGACGGGTCGGTGACGCTTCCCGGGACGGGGCGGGCCCCCACGCGGGGGATGCTCTCAGACCGGTCGGCCCGCGCGGGGGTGGGTGGTCGATCACGGATCCGGTGGGCGGGCGACGCGGCCGGCACGCGGGGGCTGCGCCGGCCAGGCGTAAAACCCGGGGGGTCTCCCGGGCGCCGGGCACTCACCGGCGGCATAGGGTCGAATCCCGAGCGCCCGCGTGCTCCGCCCAGCAGGGAGGCGGGGCCTCGGACGGGTGCAGGAGAAGGGGACACGATGCGACAGCGAACGATCGGGGCGGCGCTCGCCCTCCTGGCGGCCTCGGCGGTGCTGGCAACGGCCGGCCCAGCGGCGGCCCAGGACGACCCGGGCCAGGACGAGATCGAACCGCTGACGGGCGCGGAGGCGGTGTCGCTCGTGCGCGCCGACCTCGTTCGGCGTGGCGGCAAGCGGTACGGCAAGGCCCGGGTGCTGTGCCCGGCGTCGGTCGCGTCGGAGTCGCCGGTGAGGCCGGCCAACCCTCACCTCCGCCTCTGCCGCACCCATCTGCGCACCGGCAAGTACGCGAGCATCGCGGAGTACCGCGTCGACTCGACCGAGCGCCCGGTGACCGTCCGGCGGGTGAGCAAGCGCCGGTATCGCGTGGCGTTGCGACGGTGCCGGGTCAACGGGGGCGGGCGGGTCAACACCCAGCCCAACCGCGTGTACTCGTCGACGTGGCGGGTCGGCGGACGGTTCGACTGCCGCGACATGCGGATCACGGACTCCAAGCACATCGGGATCTCCCGCTTCCCGCGAGCCCTCCCGCGCCGGGTCACCGTCAACGTGGCGCCGCCGGCCGAGGACGGCGTCGGCGTTCCCGAGTACGGGGCCTTCGACCGGATGACCTGTCGCACGACGAGCGGGCGCCGCCGCAGCGGCCGGCGGACCTACGTCCTGCGCTGCGCCAACCGGGTCGGCGACCGGTTCGAGATGCGGGTGACCGTGCGGTACGCGAGGCGGGCCGACAACATGCGGGAGTACCGCGGCGTGCCGCGCCCGGCCGCCCTGCTCCTCGCGGCGTCGCGACGGCCGGTGATGCAGGCCCGATACCGCTACCAGGGGGACACCGGCCAGGATCTGGACCCGAGGAAGGGGACGTACATCGGCGGCTACCTGGGGCTCTACACCGACTCCCGCAAGCGGATCCACGGCGCGGAGCTGACCTACCGCTGCCCCGGTCAGCGGCACCAGCGCCGCACCGTGCTGAGCGCCGAGAACGTGCCCGGGTTCAAGCCGGTCAAAGTGCGCAACCGCAAGATCCGGTTGCGGTGGACGGCCGGCTGGTACCACAACTCCACCGGTGGGGACGGGCGGGGGACCAACACCGTCACCGTGCGGGCGAACCTGTACCGCAAGCAGCCCGCCCAGCGGAATACGCCACGGAGCCAGCGGATGTACATGCTCGCCAAGGGCACCGTGCGCGTGGTCGATGGGGCGTGCAAGGTGCGCACCCGCGTCGTCATCCACCGGTCGGGGCGGCAGACGGACCCGGGCCTCGGCACGTCGTGACCGGGTGCGATTCACCCGCGCATACCGGGTGAATCGCACCCGTTGGCCCGCGGCGACCCCGCGGCAACCCCGCGGAGACCCCGCGGCGGGCCGCGGTAGCCCGCCGCGGTCGCGTGCCGAATCGGTCGTGATGGTGCGTCCGTCCGTGCCTGCGCGCCCCGACGGGTACCGTCCGCGCATGCGTTCGGTGGTGCAGCGGTACGTCGAGGATGTTCACGCGTCGCTCGTGGAGGAGCGGGGCGGCGCGGTGGCCGACTACATCCCCGAGCTCGCCCAGGTGGACGAGGACGCCTTCGGGATCTGTCTCTGCACGGCCGACGGGCACCTCTACGAGGTCGGCGACACCCGCACCGCGTTCACGATCCAGTCGATGTCCAAGCCGTTCACCTACGGCCTGGCGCTGGGTGACCACGGCCGTGCGGCGATCGACGCGAAGGTCGGCGTGGAGCCCTCCGGCGACGCGTTCAACGAAATCAGCCTGGAGCCCGACAGCGGCCGCCCCCGCAACCCGATGATCAACGCCGGCGCGATCACGTCGGCGTCGCTGGTGGCCGGCGACGACGATGAGGAGCGCTTCGCCCGCGTGCGTGACCTCTACTCGCGCTGCGCCGGGCGCGACCTTGACATCGACGAGGAGGTGTTCGGCTCGGAGCTGCGCACCGGGCACCGCAACCGCGCCATCGGCTACATGCTGCGCACCGTCGGGATCCTCGAGCAGGACCCCGAGCCGATCGTCGCGCGGTACTTCCGCCAGTGCTCGATCCGCGTCGACGCCCGCGACCTGGCGCAGATGGCGGCCACGCTCGCCGGCAACGGCGTGCACCCCCGGACCGGCGAGCAGGCGCTCGATCCGCTGGTCGTCGAGCGGGTCCTGAGCGTCATGACGACCTGCGGCATGTACGACGCCGCCGGCGACTGGGTGTCGGGCGTCGGGCTGCCCGCCAAGAGCGGCGTCGGCGGCGGGATCATCGCCGTGCTGCCGGGACAGCTGGGGATCGCCATCTACTCGCCGCGGCTGGACGCCCACGGCAACAGCGTGCGCGGCGTCGCCGCCTGCCAGCGCCTCTCACGCGAGATGGAGCTGCACTTCATGCACGTCACCCGCGGCGCGCGCTCGGCGATCCGGGCGGCGTTCGACGTGCGCGACCGGCCCTCACGCCACCGCCGTACGGACGAGGAGCGTGCGGTGCTGGATCGCGTCGGCGGTCGGGCCCGGATCTTCGAGCTGCACGGCGACC
>JBFWKS010000283.1:0-5449 GCA_050252545.1 Solirubrobacteraceae bacterium | reverse complement strand
GCATGCGGCGACCTCACCGCCGACCGAGCCGAAGTCCACCGCGACCCGCCCGGCGAAGCGTGCGCCGGCTGCGGTGAGGGCGTCGTCGAGGCGGCCCGCCGAGGTCATCGTCATCCGCAGGGACGCTACGGCGCGATCTCGCGGGGCCGCGCCTGCAGCCGGGGAGGGATCGCCCCCCCGAAGGGAGAGGCCGCCGTCGGGTCAGCTCGCCGGTCCGCGCTCGCGCATGACCAGCCGTAGGTACCGCGATGTCGCCTGGGCGCGGTTGCTCGCCCGCATCTTGCGCAGGACGTTCTTGACGTGGAACTTGACCGTGCCCTCCGACACCACGAGCTCGCGGGCGATCTCGCCGTTGCTCGACCCACGGGCCATCAGCTCGAGGACCTCCAGCTCGCGTCGGGTGAGCAGATCACGCAGCGCACTGCCGGCGGGAGCCCCCGGTGGCGGTGTCGACTCCGACTGCTCGACCCGTGACTCGATGCCGTCCCCCAGGGACCCGACGCCCTCGCTCAACCAGGCGCTGCGATCCCCCACCCACCGGGCCACGCGCTGCATCTCGCGCTGCTGCAGACGCAGCCGCTGACGGAGCACCGCCCGCTCGAACACCAGGGCCAGGGCGAGTGCCGCCGCCCCGAGGTCATCCCGGGTGGCCTCGTCCACGGCCGGCCCGTCCGGTCGACGGTCCGCCTGCAGGAACCCCGACACCCGGCCCTGGACGACCACCGGGGCGATCACGTAGCGGTGCCACTCCATGACCTCGGCCCACGCGTGCCGGGCCGGCGCGTCGCCGGACCCGCGCTGCTGCAGCTGCGGCACGCGGCGGCGGAGCGCGTCCCCCTCGGACGACGGGTAGTCCAGCGGCGCCGGGGTCGCCGCCAGCTCGCGGGTCAGGCGCTCCCCGTCCCCGTCCACGGTCCAGGCCGCGACGACGTGCAGCCCGCCGTCCCGCACGCTGCTGAGGACCACGCGATCCGCCGGCAACGCGACGGCGACGTCCTCGGGGGCGTGGTGGAGCAGCTCGCTCACCGGACCGACCTCTGCCCACCGCGCCAGCACGGCCAGCAGCCGGCCGCCGGCGTCCCGGGCCGGCTCGGGCCTCATGCCGCCTCGTCCCACGGCGGCCCGTCGTCGACGTCGTCGGCCCAGCCGATCTCGAGCAGGTACGCCACGGCGAGGTCCTGGTCGCCCACGCGAAGGTGGTAGGCGTCGGAGCGCTCCTCGACCCGGCGGATCTGGTCGGCGTTCTCGGCGAACTCGCTCGGGAAGGGGTAGAGCTCGTACCCGACGACGCGGGCGCGCAGGCCGCGTTCGGTCAACCGGGCAACCGTCGCCTCGCGGGCCAGGAGCGAGATCTGCACCACGAAGGCGACCCCCTCGGGCGCGAGGGCGTCGGGCAGCCGATCCAGCAGCTCATCGAGGACGTTGCGGCCCCAGTAGTCCGCCGGTCGGTGACCCGGCGGCGCCCGGAACGGGTCGACCGGCAGCTGGTACAGGCTGGCGACGACGACCTCGTAGCGCTCCTCGGGGCGCCACCGGTACAGATCGGCGACCGACACGCTCACGCGATCACCGACACCGTTGCGGTGAGCGTTCTCCTCCGCGTTGCGCACCGCCCTGGCGTCGCGGTCGATGGCGTGGACGTGGGTCGCACCGTTGCGCGCCAACTGCACCGCCAGCAACCCCGTGCCGGTACCGACGTCCAGGCAGCGCTGGCCGACGCCGATCCTCTCCGCGAAGATGTGACGCCACGCCAGCAGGCTTCCGCCCCGCGGCGCGAACACCCCGGGCAGCCGGGTCAGATCGGGGAAGTCCAGCGGGTAGAGCGACCGCCCGCGGCCGTCCCGCCACGGATCGGCTGCCGGCGCGGGCGCGGCATCGCTCGGCGGCCCGATGCTCGGACGCCGTCGCCCCACCGGCGCGCCCGCCAGCCGCCGGGCCGCGGCCGCGATGTGATCCGGCCCCACGCCGCAGCAGCCGCCGACGATCTGCGCCCCCTCCGCACGCCACCGGAGCGCCAGCTCGGCGTACTCCTCGCCCGAGACCCCGGTGGAGGAGTGCCAGCCGCCCTCCGTGGGATAGCCCAGGTTGGGGTACACGCCGAGCGGCAGGTCGACGAAGTCGCGCAGGTAGCTGGCCATGCCGTCGATGTGATCCGGAGGGACGCAGTTCACCAGCAGCGCCTCGATCCCGAGCCGCTCGAACTGCCGCGCCGCCCGTCCGAACGCATCGCCCTCGGGGCCACCCCAGTGCTCGCCGTGGGCACCGCACAGGCCGTGACGGCACCGACGGAACGACAGCCAGACCGGGAGGCCCAGCCCCAACAGCCGCTCGACCGCGGCCAGCAGCGACGGTCGTACGAGCGTCAGGGTCTCGACGAGGACGAGGTCGGGCGGCTCGTCGATGAACGCCTTCGACAGCAGCTCGATCTCCTCGGCACGCCCGTCGCCCTCGACGTCACCGCCGAGCGAGAAGGCGACCGCGGCGCTCCCGTCGCTCGCCGCCTCCCGCGCCAGGCGGACCGCCGAGCGTGCCACGTCCAACCAGTGCACCGGCCCGCTGCCGAACGCCCGCGGAGACGACGCGGCGGGTAGCAGTCCCCACGTCGCCGTCGTGATGACGTCCGCTCCGGCTTCGACGTACCGACGGTGCACCCGTCCGACGGCCGCCGGATCCTCGACGACCGACCGCACCCCCCACGAACGGTCGTCGGGGTCACCTCCCGCGGGAAGCTCCGTGGTGACCCCGCCGTCCAGAATGACGCACCGACCGGACTGCAGCGCGTCCGTCACGCGCCCGTATGCCCCGGTCGAAGAGTGGCGCGGCGGAGCGGAAGGACTCATCGGCCACGCATTGTCGCGCGTCACGCGGCGTCGCCGGCGCGCTTGCGGGCGATCGTACGACCGGCATCGGCGTCATGCCGGTGGCTCCGCAGGTCGACGATGGCCTCGCGCCCCTCCAGGAGCGCGAGGGTATCGGCGATGGACGCCGCCACCACCCGGATCCCCGGCCCATCCTCGTGCCACGGCCAGCGCCGGGCCGCGACGGCCGCCAGGTCAGCCGCCCGGCGCATCCGGGTGGCCTCGGAGCGCGCTTCGATGGCCTCGGGGTCCTCCACGGACGTCACGACGCGACCGTCCCGGCCCGCGCGCCGCGCCCCGTGCGTTCAACGACGCGACGGGGATGCCGGGCGTCGTCGGTGGCGGGCCGGCGTCCTCCGACGACGGGCCCGTCGGCTCGCTCCGTCGAGCCGGTCGGGATGGCGAAGACCGAAGGCATCACGTCGCAACGCTATGCGCAGGGTCCCCTCCGCGCCGCCTCCTCGCCGGGAGGGAAGGACTGCCCGGTCGGATAGGGACCCGGCCCGTTTCACCGCGCCGAAGCGGCGCGTCCGACGGCGTCCCCGGCGGACGTCGACGACCGGGTGGACAGCCCCGCCCCTGGAGCGGGAGGCATCTCCCGGACCGATCCGACGAGGTCGTTGAAGGTGAAGACGTGGTACCCGGCGATCCCCAGGTCGCCGCCGATCAACGGGTCGATCGCCTGGATGAGCGGGGCCGACGCCGCGCCGGTGGCCAGGCGCCGTACGCCGCGTTGCCGCCGCAACGCCCGGACCGACGCGCCCACCCCGACCCGCAGCGAGACCTCCAGCAGTCGCCGGCGCTCGACCGCGCCGGGCACCCCGGCGTAGACCGGCAGGTCGATGCCCGCGGCCCGTGTCCGCGCGATCCACCCCAGCAGGACGTCGGGCTCGAAGCACACCTGCGTGGTCATGTAGTCGGCGTACCGGGCCTTCGACGCCAGTGCGCGGGCGAGCACGTCGTCGTCGATCGTCGGGTGCCCCTCCGGATAGGCCGGGACACCGATCACCCTGGGCGCCAGCGCATGCGCGCGCAGTGCTTCGATCAGCGCCACGCCGGACGGGTAGGGCCCCAACGCCTCCGGAGCGTCACCGCCGACGAGGAAGACATCGTCGGCATCCATGCCACGGAGTCGTCTCAGGATCTCGCCGAGGTGCCCTTCGCCGCGGACCATCCGCGCGGCCAGGTGGAGGATGATCCGGTGCCCCATCGCCCGTAGGCGCTCGGCGACGTCGAGTGAGGCGTCGATCCCGTGGCGCGGCGAGCAGGTCACCGTCAACGACAGCGGACCGTCGGTCTGGGCCGCTTCGCGCTCGGCCCGCGGGAAGGGCAGCACCTCGTAGCGGATCGGATCGCGGAGCAGGGCGTTGCCGGACATCGCGGTCACTCTCCCGTTCCGCGTCGTTCCCGACGACGCCCGGTCAGGAGGTCTTCCCCTGCCGAACGGCCGGGACGACGTCCGGAGCGCCGCCGTCGAACGCCGTCAGGAGCCACCATCCGGCACCGTGAACGGGCCGCTCAACCGCTCCCGTTGGCGCGCGTGCACCGCGGATCGCCGCACGGCCTCGACGCCGACGGGACAGAGGCCATGTCGACGGCCGGCGTCTCCGATCGCCCGCCAGGCGTCGACGGCGGCATCGTCCTCGACGACGACGAGGAAGCTCGACATCGACTCCGCCACGACGAACGCCGGACGCCCGGCGAGCACGAGGTCCACGTGAGGAGCTCCCCGCGACGGGTCGCGCGACGGACCGAACGCTCCCAGGTCTGCGAGCACGGCCGACGCCGTCGGGCCGACGAGCTGGAGGACGGCGAGCGGCGGGCCCAGGACGCCCCCGACCCGGTGCACCGCCTCGCTCGTCAGCGCCGAACGCCCCGACGCCGCGCGCGCAGCGGGCAGGACGACACGCAACGCGCTCCCGTCCGCCGTACGGCACCACGCGGTCGTGCCACCGACGAACGAGACACCTCCGGGGCGCAGATCCAGCGCCGTCATCCTCCGGGCCAGCAGCTCCAGACGTGAAGCGTCGGCCGTCAGCGAGAACGCGGCGAGATCCGCTCGGACGGTGAGACCGGCCCGCGTCAGGCAGGCCGCGAGCTCACCCCCGGGCGACCCGAAGTGCGCAACGACACGGCGGCCGGACCGGGACGTGCAGACCGCCCCCGTCAGGTCGAGGTGTCGAACGAACGCACCATCGACCGGCATGGGGCGACCCTAGACACGTTGCGCCGTTCCGACCCCGCCCGTTCAGGGAGAGGTGCCTACCCGATCGGGCCTCCGTGCGGCGCCCGGGGGCCCCGCGGCTGTCCGTTCGGGAGGGTGATCCCCGCTCAACGGGCGTGGTGCCCGTCGTGCCCGACCGCGACGGTGCAATCCGACGACCCCGACACCTGCGCCTCGCCGAACCGGAGGCTCCCGTCGAGCGTGACGCCCCAACCATCGAGCCCCGACTCCCCCACTGGATTGTCCGATCAGATGAGCCACTACGCCGAGAACGAGTACCTGTTCACCTCCGAGTCTGTCTCTGAGGGTCATCCCGACAAGGTTGCCGACCAGATTTCGGATGGCGTCCTCGACGCGGTCCTGGCCA
>JBFWKS010000282.1:0-5501 GCA_050252545.1 Solirubrobacteraceae bacterium | reverse complement strand
GTCGGTCTCCGGCGACGCCTGAGCACGCCACGAGCGCCCCTCGACGGCGGTGGCCGCTGCGATCCGCAGCGGCGCCGCACGACGCGGGGCGTTCTGGCATCATGCCCTCTTCGCATGCCCAAGCAGAAGACCCACTCGGGCGCGAAGAAGCGCTTCAAGACCACCGGCACCGGCAAGGTGAAGGCCCGCCACGCGATGTCCTCGCACATCCTTGGCAAGAAGTCGCCTAAGCGCAAGCGCAAGTTCGGCAAGGACGCGATCCTCTCGGGTGCCGACGCGCCCCGGGCGAAGCGTCTGCTGGGAGAAGGCAAGTGACCCGCGTAAAGCGTTCCGTCCACGCCCGCAAGAAGCGGCGTGCCACCCTCGAGCGGTCGAAGGGCTACCGCGGCGAGGCGAACCACAACTACCGTCGCGCGAAGGAAGCGCAGCTCAAGGCCGGCGTCTACGCGTACCGTGACCGCCGCAACCGCAAGCGCGACTTCCGCAAGCTGTGGATCACGCGCATCAACGCCGCCGCGCGCCTCAACGACACCACGTACGGCAACCTCATCCACGGGCTGCAGCTCGCGGGCGTCGAGGTCGACCGCAAGAACCTGGCCGAGCTGGCCGTGAGCGACGCCGAGGCGTTCACCGCGATCGCCCAGATGGCGAAGGACGCGCTCGCCGCCAAGGCCTGAACGCCGCCGCATCCGCTTTCGACGAAGGGCGCCCACCGGGCGCCCTTCGTCGTTGTCGGGCCCGGCGCACACTGCGCAGGTCCGCCGACTGGTATCAACCCGCCCGTGGTCATCAGCTCCGCCGCCAACCCGCGACTCAAGCGCGTCCGCGGATTGCTCGGCCGCCGCAGGGAGCGTCAGGCGACGGGCCTGTTCGTCGCCGAGGGCGAGGACCTCATCATCGCCGCGGCCGTCGCCGGGTGGCCCGCCGAGGAGCTGCTCGTCGCCGACTCCGCGGCCGACACCCTGACGATCGGCGGCCTGGTCGATCCCGACGGTGGGGTCGTCTCGCGAGTGGAGGACGCCCTGCTGGCCGACGTCTCGTCGCTCGGGTCGGGCACGCGCGTCATCGGCGTGTACCGCCAGCGGTGGCAGACCGACGCCGTCGGTCCGCGCTGCCTGCACCTGCACGGCGTGCGTGATCCCGGCAACGTCGGCACCGCGATCCGGGCCGCCCACGCACTCGGGGCGTCGTCGGTCTCGCTCGGTCCCGGCAGCGCCGACCCGTATGGGCCGAAGGCCGTGCGGGCGAGCATGGGCTCGCTGTTCGGGCTGCCGCTCGCCCGGACCCCACGGCCGGAGGACCTGCCGGGGCTCACCGTCGCCCTCGTGCTGCGCGACGGTGAGGTGCTGCGTGCCGACGCCGGCTGGATCGCTCCGGCCCTGGCGGAGGGCGGTTCGGGCGTGACGCTGCTCGTGGGCGCCGAGCGCGAGGGGCTCCGCGACGACGTCATCGCCGCCTGCGACCACGCCGCGCACCTGCCGATCCCCGGCGGCGCCGAGTCGCTCAACGCGGCGATGGCCGCCACCACGGCCCTCTACGAGCTCGCACGCGGCTGACTCCGGGACTCCAACCCGTCCTCCGACGGGGCGCGCCCGGCGGGCGGGGCCACGTCTCTCGTACCATCCGCCCCCGATGATCGACCAGATCTCCGAGCTGCAGGAGGCGGGCCTACGGGCCGTCGCGGCGGCCACCACCACCGATGCGCTCGAAGAGCTGCGCGTCGGGCTGCTGGGCCGCAAGGCCGAGCTGCCCAACCTGCTCCGCGGCGTGCGCGACCTGCCGCCCGATCAGCGCGGCCCGGCCGGCAAGGCGGCGAACGAGGCGCGGCAGGCGATCCAGGCCGCGATCGACGAGCGGGTCTCGGCCGTGGCCGCCGCCGAGCTCGACGTCCGCCTGCGGGCCGAGCGCGTCGACGTCACCCTGCCGGGTCGCCCCGAGCCCGTCGGCGGGCTGCACCTGCTCACCCGCGTGCGACGCCAGATCGAGGACATCTTCCTCGGCCTGGGCTTCGACGTCGTCGAGGGCCCGGAGACCGAGACGGTCCACCACAACTTCGACGCCCTCAACCATGCGCCCAACCACCCGGCGCGCGACCCGGGCGACACGTTCTACCTGGCCCCGTCGCCGGTCCTGCCGCCGCTGACGGCCGGCACCGGCGTGCCGACGACCGCCGACGGCAGCCCGCTCACCCGGCTGCTGCGCACCCACACGTCGCCGATGCAGGTGCGGATCATGGAGCGCGAGGACCCGCCGGTGGCGGTCATCGTCCCCGGCCGCGTCTACCGTCCCGACAGCGACGCCACCCACACCCCGCAGTTCCACCAGATCGAGGGGCTCTGGGTCGACGTCGACATCACCCTCGCCGACCTCAAGGGGGTGCTGCTGAGCTTCGCCCGCGCGATCTTCGGCGAGGAGCGCGAGATCCGCCTGCGGCCGCACTTCTTCCCGTTCACCGAGCCGAGCGTCGAGATCGACGTCAGCTGCCACCTCTGCGGCGGCTCCGGGTACCGCAAGGACCTTGCCGGGCACCCGCGCTGCGGACTCTGTAAGGGCACCGGCTGGATCGAGATCCTCGGGTCCGGAATGGTCGACCCCAACGTCCTGGGGGCCGTCGGACGACCGGCGTACGACCCCGAGCGCGTCCAGGGGTTCGCCTTCGGCATGGGCATCGAGCGGATCGCGATGCTGCGTTACGGCCTCGACGACCTGCGTCCGCTGTATGAGAACGACCTCCGACTGCTGGGACAGTTCGCATGAAGGTGCCCCTGAGCTGGCTCGGCGAGCTCGTCGACCTGGACGGCCCACCCGCGCTGGACGCGGCCACGGTCGCCCACCGCCTGAACGTCACCGGCACCGAGCTCGACCGGCTCCTGCACCACGGCGTCCGCACCCCGGACACCGTCGTCGTCGGCCGCGTACTGACCGCCGATCCGCATCCCGACGCCGACCGGCTCAGGGTCTGCCGGGTCGACACGGGGGAGGACGATCCGGTCCAGATCGTCTGCGGTGCGCCGAACGTCGCCGCAGGCCAGGTCGTCGCCGTCGCCCGGATCGGCACGGTGATGCCCGACGGCATGAAGATCAAGCGCGCCAAGCTCCGAGGCCAGGTCTCCGAGGGCATGATCTGCTCCGCCCGCGAGCTCGGGATCGGCGAGCAGCACGAGGGCATCCTGGCCCTCGACGATCACCTGTCCAGCGCCGGCGCCATCGCCCCGGGAACGCCTCTGTCGGACGTGTTGCCCCACGCCGACGACGTCCTCGAGCTGGAGATCACCCCCAACCGGCCCGACTGCCTGGGCCTGTACGGCATCGCCCGCGAGGTCTCCGCCGCCACCGGCGCCACGCTGCGCCCCGCGCCGTGGGCCGGCGCCGATGATCCCGACCCCGCCGGCGACGCGATCGACGGGTTCTCGATCCGGGTCGACACCCCGCTTTGCCGCCGGTTCAGCGCCCGGCTCTTCGCCGATGTCGTCGTCGGGCCGTCGCCGCTGTGGCTCCAGGCCCGCCTGGCCGCCGCCGGGCAGCGGTCGATCAACAACGTGGTCGACATCACGAACTACGTGATGCTCGTGACCGGCCAGCCGCTGCACGCGTTCGACGCCGACCGCGTCGCCGGGGGATCGCTCGTCGTCCGCGAGGCCCGCGACGGCGAGACGCTCACGACCCTCGACGACCAGACCCGCACCCTGCGCGCCGGCGAGCTCGTCATCGACGACGCCGACGGCCCCACGTCGCTGGCCGCCGTCATGGGGGGCGACCGGTCCGAGGTCCACGACGGCACGGTCCGCGTGCTGCTCGAGGTCGCATCGTGGGACGGGCCGACCATCCACCGCACCGCCCAGCGCCTGGGGCTCTTCAGCGAGGCGGCGTCCCGCAACGCCAAGGGCCTGGCGCCCGAGCAGACGGCGTGGGCGCAGGCGCTGGCCACGCGACTGTTGCAGGAGATCGTCGGCGCACGGCGCGTCGGCGGCACGATCGACATCGGCGGTGACGCGCTCGCGGCCACCCCAGATCCGATCGTCGTCCGTGAGGCCCGCGTGGAGCGCCTCCTCGGCACCCCGCTGGGCCGTGCGCGCCAGACCGGGCTGCTGCAGACGCTCGGGTTCGGCGTCACCGATCCCGACCCGTCGGCCGGGGCCGGGGAGGGCACCCTCCACGTCGTCGTGCCGCCGGAGCGGCGCGTCGACGTCGGCCGCGAGATCGACGTCATCGAGGAGCTCGCCCGGCTCGGCGTCGTCGCCGACCTGGCCCCGACGCTGCCGGTCCGCCGCCGCCTGACCGCGGCGACGCTCACCCCCGCCCAGCGGGCCCGTCGGCGCGTGGAGGACGTGCTCGTCGGCCGCGGCCTCCAGGAGGTCGTCGGCTGGTCGTTCACCGACGCCGGCGCCGCCGGACGGCTCGGCCTGGCCGACGGCGATCCGCGGGCCGCGGCGGTGCGCCTGGAGCACCCGCTGAGCGAGGACCAGGCCGTGCTGCGGCCCACGATCCTCGTGTCGCTGCTGGACGTCGCCCGCCACAACCGCACCCGCGGCGCCGACGACGTGCGGATCTTCGAGACCGGCACCGTGTTCCGCGACGCGCCCGACCCGCACCGGGCCGACATGCCGTTCGAGCACGCGGCGCTCGGCATCCTCGTCCAGGACGACCTCTTCGGTGTCAAGGGGCTGCTCGCCTCGGTCCTCGGGGCGCTGCGGATCGACGACTGGCAGCTGGAGCCCACCGACGAGATCGCGTTCCTGCACCCGGGCCGCGCCGCGCGGATCGTGATCGGCGACGACACCGTCGGACTGCTCGGCGAGGTCCACCCGACGGTCTCCGACCGCTGGGACCTGCCGCGAACGGCGGTCTGCCTGCTGGACCTCGACCAGACGCTGCCCCGGTCCCCCGAGCAGCGTCCGGTGCGGCCGGTCGGCCAGTTCCCCGACGCGCGATTCGACCTGGCGGTGGTCGTCGCCGACGACGTGTCGGCCCGCACCACGCTCGAGATCGCCCGCGGCGCCGCCGGCCCGCTGCTGGAGGACGTGGCGGTGTTCGACGCCTACCGCGGCACCGGCATCCCCGACGGGCACGTGTCGCTGGCGCTCCACGTGCGCCTGCGCGCCGCCGATCGCACGTTGACCGACGAGGAGATCGGTACCGTCCGTGAGGCGATCGTCGCCGCCCTGGCGACCGAGGCCGGAGCGACGCTACGTGGCTGACGAGGACCCGATCACCCCCGCCCGGGCGCTGACGCCCGCCGAACCCCCGCCCGACCGGGCCGGTCCCCGGGTGGCCGTGCTCGGCGCGTCCGGGTTCGCCGGGGCGCTCGCCGCGGCGCTGCTCCGACGCCACCCGTACTTCCGTCTGGGGGCGATCACGGCCCGGGCCGAGGCCGGCCAGACGCAGCAGGACCAGTACCCCCACCACCGCGTCGGTGACGTGCACGTCGAGCCGGATCTCGACGCGAACGCCGCCGACCACCACGTGGCCAACGTCGGCTACCCGCACGGGGCGTCGAGCGA
>JBFWKS010000281.1:0-5563 GCA_050252545.1 Solirubrobacteraceae bacterium | reverse complement strand
GCCGACATCGACTGGGCCGCCGTCGGCGCCGACGTCGTCATCGAGTCCACCGGCTTCTTCACCGACGCCGACAAGGCCAAGGCCCACCTCAAGGGCGACGTCAAGAAGGTCATCATCTCCGCGCCGGGGAAGAACGAGGACATCACCCTCGTGCTGGGCGTCAACGACGACCAGTACGACAAGGCCAAGCACCACGTCATCTCCAACGCGTCCTGCACCACGAACTGCCTGGCGCCGTTCGCGAAGGTGGCCAACGACACCGTCGGCATCAAGCACGGCCTGATGACGACGATCCACGCCTACACCGGCGATCAGCGCCTGCTCGACGCGCCCCACAGCGACCTGCGCCGCGCCCGCGCCGCCGCGACCAACCTCATCCCGGCGTCGACCGGTGCCGCCAAGGCCGTCGGTCTCGTGCTGCCCGAGCTCAACGGCAAGCTGTCGGGCTTCGCGATCCGCGCGCCCGTGCCGACCGGCTCCGTCGTCGACCTGACGTTCGAGGCAGAGCGGGCCACGACCGTCGAGGAGGTCAACGCCGCGCTGAAGGCCGCCGCCGAGGGCCCGATGAAGGGCATCCTCGAGTACACCGAGGACCCGATCGTGTCGGGCGACATCGTCACCAACCCGCACTCCTCGATCGTCGACGCGCAGCTCACCGCCGTCCTCGACGACACGCTCGTGAAGATCGTGTCCTGGTACGACAACGAGTGGGGCTACTCCAACCGCGTCGTCGACCTCGTCGGCCGGGTCCTCTAGGCCCGCCACATCCGGTCGCCCGCCCCCGTCCGCGCCGCGCGACGGGGAGGGGGCGGACCCAGGGCCCACCACCGCACGTCCGGACCAGTCCCCGTCCCGCACGTCCGGACGAGTGCCGCCGACCCTCCACCGTCGCCGTTCCGCCCCAGGAGACCCACCGATGCCCGACGCCCCGACCCCGATCCGCACCCTCGACGACCTGAAGGTCGACGGACGCCGGGTCTTCGTGCGCGTGGACTTCAACGTGCCGCTCGCCGGTGACGGCGACGCCCGCACGATCACCGACGACACCCGGATCCGGGCCGCGCTGCCGACCGTGCGGCGTCTGCTGGACGAGGGTGCGGCGCTCGTGCTCGCCGCGCACCTCGGCCGGCCCAAGGGCATCGATCCGGCACTGTCGCTCGCGCCGATCGCCGACCGGCTCGCCGAGCTCCTGGGGGAGAAGGTCGACGTGGCGCCCGAGGTCGTCGGCGACGAGGCCACCCGGCTGTCGGCGTCGCTGCGCCCCGGCGTCGCCGACCAGCGCATCCTCATGCTCGAGAACGTCCGCTACGAGGCGGGCGAGACGAAGAACGACGACGACCTGGCCCGTGCCTACGCGGCGCTCGGCGACGGGATCTTCGTCAACGACGCGTTCGGGGCCGCGCACCGCGCCCACGCCTCCACCGAGGGCGTCGCCCGCCACGTCGAGCACGCCGCCGCCGGGCTGCTGCTCCAGGGCGAGGTCGAGACGCTGGAGGGGATCCTCGCCAACCCCGGCCGTCCGTTGGTGGCGATCGTTGGGGGGGCCAAGGTCACCGACAAGATCGGCGTCATCGACGCGTTCCTCGACCGTGCCGACACCGTGCTCATCGGCGGCGCGATGTGCTTCCCCTTCTTCAAGGCCCAGGGCCACGACGTCGGCTCGTCGCTCTGCGAGGCCGAGGGCGTCGAGCCCGCCCGCCGTGCGCTCGCCGACGCCGAGTCCAAGGGCTGCCGGCTGCTGCTGCCCGTCGACCTGACCCTCGGCCGCGCGTTCTCCGCCGACACCGAGCGACGCGACCTCGACGGCGTCGACGTCGAGGACGGCTGGATGGGCCTGGACGTCGGACCGAAGACCGCCGCCGCCTACCGCGACGAGATCCTCGGCGCCGGATCGGTGTTCTGGAACGGGCCGATGGGCGCGTTCGAGCTGGACCCGTTCGCGCCCGGCACCCGCGCGGTCGCCGACGCGGTGGCCGAGACCGACGCGACGACCGTCGTCGGCGGTGGCGACAGCGCCGCCGCCCTGCAGCAGTTCGGCCTGGGTGACCAGGTCACCCACCTGTCGACCGGCGGCGGCGCGTCGCTGGAGCTCATCGAGGGCAAGACGCTCCCCGGCGTCGAGGTCCTCCGCCGCGGCTGAGCGGCACCCACGCCCCGCCCGCCGAGCCACACCCTCACCCCGACCGAAACCCGGAGCCACCCGATGTCCCGCACCCCCTTCGTCGCCGGCAACTGGAAGCTGCACAAGACGATCGCCGAGGCCGAGGAGTTCATCAGCGGCCTGCTGCCGCTCGCCGGCGACGTCGACGACGTCCAGATCGGCCTGGCGGTGCCGTACACCGCGCTGCAGGCCGTCGTCGACTCCACCCGCGGATCGGCGGTCCAGGTCTACGCCCAGAACGTCCACTGGGCCGAGAAGGGCGCCTACACCGGCGAGGTGTCGATCGCGATGCTCGACGAGCTCGACGTCCACGGCGCCGTCGTCGGCCACAGCGAGCGCCGCCAGTACTTCGGCGAGACCGACGCCGACCTGCGCAAGAAGGTCCCGGCGCTGCTGGCCGCCGGCCTCGAGCCGATCCTGTGCGTCGGCGAGTCCGACGCCCAGCGCGAGGCGGGGGAGACCGAGCAGGTGCTGCGCGACCAGGTCGTCGAGGACCTCGCGGACGTCGCCGACGCGGACCTCGCCAAGGTCACGATCGCCTACGAGCCGATCTGGGCGATCGGCACCGGCAAGGTCGCCACGCCGCAGCAGGCCCAGGACGCCTGCGCGTTCATCCGCTCGGTGATCGCCGAGCGCTCGCCGGACCAGGCAGCGCAGCTG
Source organism: Solirubrobacteraceae bacterium (assembly GCA_050252545.1). Taxonomy (GTDB): domain Bacteria; phylum Actinomycetota; class Thermoleophilia; order Solirubrobacterales; family Solirubrobacteraceae; genus Patulibacter. Next base: position 2,742 of record JBFWKS010000281.1, on the reverse strand, counting down.
CGCATCCAGTACGGCGGATCGGTCAAGCCCGACAACGCCGCCGAGCTGCTGGGCCTGCCCGACGTCGACGGGGCGCTCGTCGGCGGCGCCGCCCTCGACCCGACGTCGCTCGCCGGGATCATCGACGGCGCCCGCGGCTGAGCGGCCCCGACCGCCAGTGAGCGACCGGACACGACGGGAAGCACGATGAGCACGAGCGACGGGGCGGCATCCGCCAACGGCATCGACCCGGAGCGCTCGTCGCTCGCCGAGTCGCTGACGGCGATGGTCGGCGTCACCCGCGAGGACTGGTCGCCCGGCGTCGCGCTCATCATCCTCGACGGGTTCGGCCTGGCCCCCGACGGCCCCGGCAACGCCGTCAGCCTGGCCCGCACCCCGACCTTCGACGGTCTGTGGGACCGCTACCCGCACGCCCGGCTCATCGCCTGCGGCCCCGCCGTCGGCCTGCCCGAGGGGCAGATGGGCAACAGCGAGGTCGGCCACCTCAACCTCGGGGCCGGCGCGGTCGTCAAGCAGGACCTGGCCCGGATCGACGACACCGTCGCCGACGGCTCGATCCGCGACGTCGACGCGATCCGCGAGGCGCTCGCCGGGCGGCTGCGGCCCGGTGTGGCCGATGCCGCGAGCACGTCGACCTCGGCCGGCGCCGATCCCGCCGCCCGGCCCGAGGCGCCCTCGGCATCGCGTCGGCTGCACCTCGTCGGGCTCGTCTCCGACGGCGGCGTCCACTCGTCGATGGAGCACCTGCGGGCCCTCATCGACGCCGCCGCCGCGGCCGGCACGCCCGACGTCGTCATCCACGCCTTCACCGACGGCCGCGACACCCTGCCGACCGCCGGGGCCGGATACCTGCAGACGCTCGAGGAGTGGTGCGCCGCCGCCACCGACGACACCACCCGCGTGCGGGTGGGCAGCGTCGTCGGCCGCTACTTCGCGATGGACCGCGACCAGCGCTGGGAGCGCGTCCAGCAGGCCTACGACGTGATGGTCCACGGCGCCGCGCCGCACCGCGCCGACACGGCGGTGCAGGCCGTTCGCGACGCCTACGCGCGCGACGAGACCGACGAGTTCGTCACCGCCACCGTCGTCGGCGACGAGGGCCGCATCCGCCCGGCCGACACCGTCGTCGTCTTCAACTTCCGACCCGACCGCGTTCGCGAGATCACCCGGGCGCTCGCCGAGCCGGGCTTCCTCGACGTCGACCGACAGGCCGCCGCGCCGACCGTCGACGCCGACGGCAACCCGACGGTGCCGGTCGACCCGGCGCTGCCCGCGGTGCACCCCGCCCGCTACGTCTGCATGACGCAGTACAAGGCGGAGTGGCCCTATCCCGTCGCGTTCCCGCCCCGCAACCCCGACGTCACCCTCGCCGATGTCATCGAGGCCACCGGCGGCACGCAGGTACACGTCGCCGAGACCGAGAAGTACCCGCACGTCACGTACTTCTTCAACGGCGGGATCGAGACCGAGCACCGGGACGAGCTGCGCGACGTCGTCCCCAGCCCGCGCGACGTGGCCACCTACGACCTCAAGCCCGAGATGTCGGCCCGCGAGGCCGCCGACGCGTTCGTGCGGCTGTGGCACGACGAGGGCCCGACCTTCGGGATCATCAACTTCGCCAACCCGGACATGGTCGGCCACACCGGGTCGATCCCCGCCGCCGTCCGGGCGATCGAGTTCGTCGACGGCTGCCTTGCGGACGTCGTCGCCGCGGTTCACGAGGCCGGCGGCGTCTGCATCGTCACCGCCGACCACGGCAACGCCGACAACATGCTCGAGCCCGACGGCTCGCCGAACACCGCCCACTCGCTCAACCCGGTGCCGTTCGTCGTCACCCGGGAGGGACTGGCGCTGCGCGACGAGGGGATCCTCGCCGACGTCGCCCCGACGGTGCTCGACCTGCTGGGCGTCGTCCAGCCGGACGCGATGACCGGCCGGACGATGATCGAGGGTGGCCCGTCGCGCCCGTGAGCGCGCGGACCACGGAGGGCGACGAGCCGCGCCGAGGGGATCAGCCGCGCAGCGGCCCCAGCAGCGCCGACACCTTGGCCAGGCGGGCGCCCTGGTAGCGGGCGACGTCGAGCAGGCCCTCGGGGACCTTGCCGTCCTGCAGGCCGCCGCTGGCGACGGCGGTGCCGTACGGGTTGCCGCCGTTGGCGAAGATCGACGCATCGGTGTAGCCGGGCGGCACGATGATCGCGCCCCAGTGGTGGAAGACGTTCTCGACCGCGAGGATCGTCGACTCGTTGCCGCCGTGCACGTTCATCGCCGACGTGAACGCCGTGGCGCCCTTGTTCGCCAGCGCGCCGGACTGCCACTGGCCGCCGAGGGTGTCGATGAACTGCTTGAGCTGCGCGGCGGGGTTGCCGAACCGCGTCGGGGTGCCCAGGGCGTAGCCGTCGGCCCAGACCATGTCGTCGGGCGTGGCCTCGGGCACCGTGCCGCTCGTGGCGTCGTGATGGGCCTGCCACGCGGGGTTGCCGGCGATCGCCTGCGGCGGCGCGAGCTCGGGGGCACGGCGCAGGCGCACCTCGGCACCCTCGCCCTCCGCGCCGGCGGCGATGGCCTCGGCGAGCTGGTGGACGAAGCCGGTGGAGGAGTAGTAGACGACGGCGATCTTCGTGCTCATGGGGACCCTCGATCAGTTCCTGTTGCTTGCGCCTGCAACTATAGCGCACGGCGCGGGATTTCGCCGATACCGATTGCCAGTGCAACAATAGGTGGGCGATGACGGACGCGACA
>JBFWKS010000280.1:0-5579 GCA_050252545.1 Solirubrobacteraceae bacterium | reverse complement strand
AGGATCGTCAGGGGGTGCTGCGTCGGCGACCGGAAGACGTCGAAGACCGGGCGCTGCCCGTCCCAGATCTCCCGCGCCCAGATCAGCCCGTAGTAGCTGTCGTAGTTGGGGTACGTCGGGTAGGCGACGTACAGCGCGAGCAGTCCGACGCAGAGGACGACGAAGGCGGCCGCCGGGACGACACGGGCGAGACGGGCGCGCCGGTCAGGCGTCTGGGCGTCGGTCGGGGGCACGTCGCGGGCGAGTGTACGGGCCCGAACCGACGTGCCGAGCCGCCGCCGCCCGCGTTCGACGGTGGACGGGAGCCGGGCCCGACCGGCGCGGCTCCCGTCCCCGTGCTCTGGAATACTCACCGGGTTCGACGTGACGATCGTCGTCGTCGATCATCGCCGGTCGACGCGTGACCACCGACCGTGCCGAGCCCGACGGCCCCGCCGCCGCGGGCGGGCCACCACCCTCGCGAAGCCATGAAGCTGATCAACCAGATCCCGTGTTTCAACGAGGAGGAGACCCTTCCTCTGACGCTGGCGGACCTCCCCCGCGAGGTTCCCGGCTTCTCCACCGTCGAGTGGCTGGTGATCGACGACGGGTCGGTCGACCGCACCGTCGCGGTCGCGCGGGAGAACGGCGTCGACCACATCGTCAAGCTCACGAACAACAAGGGACTGGCCGCGGGGTTCCAGGCGGGCCTCGACGCGTGCCTCAAGCTCGGCGCCGACGTCATCGTCAACACCGACGCGGACAACCAGTACGACGCGTCCTACATCCCGGCGCTCGTCGCCCCGGTACTCGCCGGCGAGGCCGACATGGTCGTCGGCGACCGCCAGGTCGAGAAGATCGAGCACTTCTCGCCGCTCAAGGTCCGACTGCAGAAGCTCGGCTCGGCGGTCGTGCGCCGCGCGTCCGAGACCGACATCGCCGACGCCACGTCCGGCTTTCGCGCCTACAACCGCGAGGCCGCGATCCAGCTGGCCGTCGTGTCGCGGTTCACCTACACACTGGAGTCGCTGATCCAGGCGGGCAAGCTCCTGGTGGCGACCAAGCACGTCCCCGTCGCGACGAACGAGAAGCTGCGCGAGTCGCGGCTCTTTCCCTCGATGTGGGCGTACGTGCGCCGCAACACGGTGTCGATCTTCCGGATCTACGCCCAGTACGAGCCGATGCGGGTCTTCATGACCGCCGCGATCGTGCTCTTCCTGCTGGCCTGCATCCCCTGGCTGCGGTTCTTCGTGTCCTGGGTCCAGGGCGAGGGCGCCGGCCACGTGCAGTCGCTGATCTTCGGCGGCGTCCTGTTCATGGCGTCGGTGACCGTCGGCGCGATCGCCGTGCTCGGGGACCTGTTGCACGGCCAGCGGATCCTCACCCAACGGGTGTTCGAACGCGTCCGACGGATCGAGCTGGAGCTGAACATCCCGCCGAGCCACTACGAGCCCGGCGCCCGCCCGACCGGTCAGGATCCGACGACCGGCGCCCACGCCGGCCCCGTCCACGACGGTCCGGCCACCGATGGACCCGCCACCACCACCGACGAGCGCGAGGCGATCCGACCGTGAGCACCAACGACAACCCCGTCACGCGTGACCCCTCCGGTGGGGCGGGCGGGAACCCCGTCAACGTCACCACCAGCGACGACGGCATCATCACCGGCAACACGTACGACAAGTACGGGTCGCAGAACCCCGTCGTCCGGCGCCTGATGGCCGGATTCGAGCGCGACCTGGGCGATCTGTTCGCCCGCGCCGACGCCAAGAGCCTGCTCGACGTCGGGTGCGGCGAGGGCGTCCTCGTGCACCAGTGGGCGCAGCAGCTCGGCGAGCGCCGCGTCGTCGGCATCGACCTCGAGGAGCCGTCGATCCAGGCCGGTTGGGCGCAGCGCCAGGCCCCGAACCTGGACTACCGGATCATGCGGGCCGAGAACCTGCCGTTCGAGGACGACGAGTTCGACGTCGCCACCGCGATCGAGGTCCTCGAGCACGTCCCCGACCCCGAGCACACCGTCGCCGAGATGGCCCGGGTCGCGCAGCGCTGGCTGCTGGTGTCGGTCCCGCGCGAGCCGATCTGGCGCGCGGTCAACATGGCCCGCGGCGCGTACATCAAGGACTGGGGCAACACCCCCGGCCACCTGAACCACTGGTCGACCCGCTCGTTCAAGCGGATGCTGTCGCAGCACGGCGAGGTCGTGGAGACCCGCACGCCGTTCCCGTGGACCCAGCTGCTCGTCCGCCTCGGCGGCTGAGCGACCCCGGTGGTGGCGGGCCCCAGCGGCGGGTCGTCCGGGCCTCCGGACGGCACCGATTCGCCCGGGGCGGGCCCTCGGCGTGCTGCGCGGGACGCGGCGGGGACGGACGACGTGGCCGGGACGGATGGCACCGCCACGACGAGCGGCGTGGTCGGGACGGACCCGTCGTCCGGCGCCACCCGCTCCTACGGGAGCGGGGCCCGGATCCTGTCGTTGGGCATCGCGTCGACGGGGCTGCTGACCTTCCTCTTCTTCTCGGTCGCGTCGCACGCCCTCGGCGACGACGCCGTCGGCCAGGAGCAGTACGGCCAGATCGCGACGATGTGGGCGATCCTCTTCACCGCGATGTCGGTGATGTACCGCCCCGTGGAGCAGTTGCTGTCGCGGTCGATCGCCACCGCACGGGCCCGCGGCGACCATCATCCGTCGTTGCGGGAGCCGCTGTTGATCCAGGCGGGGTTCGCCGCCCTGCTCGTGATCGTCGCGCTCGTCGCGCGCGGCCCTCTGGAGGACGAGCTCGGTTCGTCGGAGCTGTTCTGGATCCTCGTCGCCGCCGGCGTCGCCTACGGCGCCAGCTACTTCGCCCGGGGGTTCGTGGCCGGGCACGGCTGGTTCGGCTTGTACGGCGGCCTGGTGCTCTTCGAGTCGCTGGCCCGGATCCTCTTCCCGATCGCGGCCGTGATCGGGATCACCAGCGGCCAGACGGCGGTCGCGGTCGGCATCCTCGCCGCGCCACTGGCCTCCCTGGCCGTCGTGCCGTGGGCGATCCGCTCGACCACGGTGCGGATGGCGCGGCCCGCTCCGGTCGTGGGGCCGATCGCGCCGGGAGTCGACGCGCCACGCCGGGTGGCGACCGACGACGCCGGTGACGTCTCACCGCGCGCCGTCCATGAGCTCGCCGACGGTCGTGGCGCCTCGCGACGTGGCGCGCACGCGGCCGCACGGGACGAGGGCGACGTGGCCGAGAGCGGCGAGGCGGGCGAGGCGGGAAGCGTCGTGCCGGTCGGCGGCGGCGCGTCCCGCGGCGATCGCACGCTGCGCCGGGGCGGGGCGTTCGCGGTCAGCGTCGCCCTGATCCAGCTCGGCGAGCAGACCCTCGTCAACGCCGGCGTGCTCCTCACGTCCGACAAGGCCGTCGCCGCCGTGATCTTCAGCGCGCTGCTCGTCACCCGCGCCCCGCTGCAGCTCTTCCAGGCGATCCAGACGACGCTGCTCCCCCACTTCGCGGCGCTCGTGGCGACCGGGTCCGCGCACGAGATCGCCGTCGCGATCCGCAAGGCCGTCGGCTACATCGCGGCGTTCGCCGGGGCGGTCGCGGTCGGGTTGCTCGTCCTGGGCGGCTGGGTCATGCCGCTGCTCTTCGCCGGCCAGGAGCCGCCGGTCGGCGGCCTGGCGATCGTCGCCGTCGGGATGGGCGCGCACCTGACCGCGGGAACGATCAACCAGGCGGCGCTGGCCCGCGGCCACGCCGCGTCGGCGGCGGCCGCGTGGCTCGTCGCCGGCGGCGCGTTCGTCGTGTGGATGCTCGTCGGCCCGATCGACGACGCGCTCCTCTGCGCCGAGGTCGGCTACACGGCGGCGACGTTCCTACTCTGCGCGATGTTGGCGGTCGTCTTCCGTCGACCGGTGACCGCCGAGGCCCACCGGGGCTGACCTCCGCCGTGAACCCCGGTTCACCGTCGTGGTACGACAGTGAACCGGGGTTCACGGCCTCTCGGCCGACCGATGCCGCCCGACGACGCCGAACCGGACCGGATCCCTCGACGTCTCGGACCGTGTCCGGCGAGCGACGCCGGGTCGGGCCACGGGCACGGCGTGGGCCGGATCCGACAGGCCCTGGCAGGCACGATCCGGCCCAACGGCCGGCCGGGGCCCCACACCGGCGGCGTCGGCGCTACTCCTCCCCGATCGCCACCAGCACGTCGACGTTCGCCGCACGGCGGGCCGGGCGGATCGCGGCGAGGACGCCGAGCAGGGTCGTGGCGAGGACCAGCGCGATCACCTGGCCGATCGGCACCGACACCGCAAACCCGTCGAGGGTCGTACCCACCGCCGCGGCGAGGACGAAGCCGAGGACCGCGCCCAGCAAGGCGCCGAGCAACGCGGTGATCACCGCCTCCAGCACGATCATCCGCCGCACCTGCCGGCGGGTCGCCCCGACGGCGCGCAGCAGGCCCAGCTCCCGGATCCGCTCCTGGATCGACAGCCCGAGCGTATTGACGATCCCGAACAGCGCCACGACGATCGACAGCGCCAGCAGCGCGTAGACGAGCCCGAGGATCTGGTTGACCTGGCCGACCTGGTCGGTGATCCAGTCGTCACGGGTCAGGACCTCGGCGGCCGGGTAGTCGGTCTTCAGCGCCGCCGCGATCGCGTCACGGTCACCGTCGACGAGCACGAAGTACGGCTCGCGGGTGCCCAGCTCGGCGGCGGTCCGCTCGTTCATCACGATCCCGGACACCGCCGACGCGGTGCCCTCGACGACCGCCACCACCGTGACCGTGCGGCGGGTGCCGTTGACCCCGGTGACGTCCACCGTGTCCCCGCCCTCCAGGCCGAAGTCATCGGCGGTCCCGTCGGTGACGTACACGCGCCCGTCCCCGGGGTCGCCGAGCTTCGCATCGCCGCCGTCGGTGCGCTCCAGCCGGGCCAGGCCACTGTCGAGCGCGGCCCCGTCGATCACGGTGATCGGCGCGCTGCGGCCGTCGATCGCGACCTTGCCGAACCCGACCCCGCCGGCGGCCTTGGTCCCCGGCACCGCGTCGATCGCCCGCACGAGCGACCGCGACAGCCCGCTGAACCCACCGTCGGCCTCCTGCACCACCACCGGCGCGCCGGTGACCTGCTCGATGTCACCGCGCAGCGTGTCCTTGAGCCCGGCGGCGAACACCGTGGCGAACACCACGAGCGCCAGGCCGATCATGAGCGCCCCCGACGTGACCGCGGTACGGCCGGGCTGACGGGCCGCGTTGTCGCCGGCGAGCCGGCCGGGCAGTCCGAACATCGCGCGCAGCGGACGAGCCAAGACCGCAGCGAGCGGTCCGACCAGCGCGGGCGAGACGAGGATCGCCCCGAGGACGAGCAGCCCGGCCCCAATTCCGGCGACGCCCGTGCTCGCCCCGGCGACGACGGCCAGAAGGACCGCAGCCGCGCCGAGCACCGCCGCGACCACGCCGACGATCACCGGCCCACGGCGCACCGCGCCGCGTCCGGGAGGTGCGGCGGCGTCGCGAAGCGCCTCGACCGGGGCCACCCGCGTCGCCCGTCGGGCCGGCGCCCAGCTCGCGACGAGCGTGACGACGAGGCCCACGATGAGGCTCACGATGATCGTCCGCCCGGA
>JBFWKS010000279.1:0-5592 GCA_050252545.1 Solirubrobacteraceae bacterium | reverse complement strand
TACCCCTGGGGGGATGGCGGACGACCGGCACCTCTTCGTCACCCGCGGGGACCTGACCGCCCTGCACTGCGACGCATGGGCGCTGCCGACAGATCGCGACGGCAGCGTGACCGCCGCGTGGGTCCCGGCGTTGCGCGCCGTGGGCCGGGGCAACGGCGACGGTGGTGGCGGGCGCCTGGACGACGCGGCCCGGACCGCCGTCCACGCCGACGGGTTCGTCGTGTTGCGCGCACCCGGCCGCGACGGACCGGGGGTCGTCGCCTGTGACACGGCGGCCGCCCACGGCGATGTGGCCGCCTGCGCGGCCGCCGCCGTCCGCACGGTGACGCACCTGGAGCGCATCGTCGCCGACGCCGGGACCACCCCGACCCGGACGCTGGAGCTGCCGCGCACCCGACCGCTGGTGGCCCTGCCCACCGTCGGGGTCGGCGGCGGGGGAGGCCGCGACGTCCGTGGCGCCGTCCTGGCCGGGCAGCTCGCCGCCGTCGACGAGCACCTCCGCGCGCCGGGCGGGTCGAGGAGCGAGGCCGACGTCGTCCTGGTCTGCTTCGACCAGGAGCACTACACGGCGGCCCAGCGGGCCCGGCGGGCGGCGGGCGCCGAGGCGACGTTCGCCGCCCGGGCCGGAGAGGACCTCATCGCGCACGCCCGCCGGCTTGCCGCCCACGCGCGTGCCGGCCGGCTGGTGCCGTTCGTCGGTGCCGGCGTGAGCATGGGCGCGGGGCTGCCGTCGTGGGTGGGGTTGCTCGACGAGCTCATCGCCGAGGCCGGGATGGAGGGCGACCGCGAGGCGCTGGGTCGCCTGGACCTGCGCGATCGCGCGGCGCTGATCCAGACGCGACTGGGCGCCGGCGAGCTCGAGCGGATCCTGCTGCACCGGATCTCTCGTGCCCCACGGGTGGCTCTGCAGCACCAGCTGCTGGCGTCGCTGCCGGTGGCCGAGGCCGCGACGACCAACTGGGACGAGCTGTTCGAGCGGGCGTGGCGCGACGCGGGCGCGGGGCGGGTCGCGGTCCTGCCGTTCGACGGATCCGCGGGCGCCGACCACTGGATCGTCAAGCTCCACGGGACGGTGCGCGGCGGACGCCTCCGTGGCGTCGTCCTGACCCGCGAGGACTACATGCGGTTCGGCGCCGAGCGCAACGCGCTGGCGGGGATCGTCCAGGCGCTGCTGCTCACGCGGCACATGCTCTTCGTCGGGTTCGGGCTGAGCGACGAGACGTTCCACCGCATCGCCCACGACGTGCGACGCGTCGTCGCGGCCACCGAGTCGGTGCGCGGGGCCGACGGCGCGTACGCCACGAGCCTGTCGCCGTCGCGCCACACCGTCGCCGCGGACCTGTGGCGCGGCGAGCTCGACGTCGTCCCCACGCGCCGCGAGGACGACGGGCCCGGCCGCGCCGGTACCGCTCCGGCGGCCCGGCGCCTGGAGATCACCCTCGACGCGCTGGGGATGCTGGCCGTCGACCCTCTCGGCCACCTGCTCGATCCGACGTTCGACGGGGCCCTCAGCGCGGCGGAGCGTCCGCTGGCCGAGGCGTTGCGACGGTTCGCCGCCGAGGTCGATCCGCAGCTGGCCCGGCTGGACGCCGAGGACCCGATCGCCCAGGCGATCGGTCGCTGGCTCGGTCGGATGCGCCCGCCCGCCTGAGCGGCCGGGACCGCCGCGACCGCTGCGGACCCTGGTCGGCGCCGCGCACACGCCGGCAGATGGATGGCTCGGGGGCACGCCGTTCGGGGTGCTCCGACGGGGAGGCCGTGCGCTCCGCCGCGCCGTTCTCTATATTGCCGAACTCCGATCAGCATTAGAAAGCCGATCGGGATTCCACAGAAAGGCATGAGATGCGAACCCCTAGGGCATTCATCACTCCCGTCGTCGCGCTGGCCGCGGCAGCCCTGGTCGGGTGCGGCGGGGCCAGCGACAGCACGGAGGGCGGCGACGACTCCTCCACAGCGGGTGACGGCGCACGCCTGTCGCTCGTGGCCTACGCGGTGCCGAAGGTCGGCTTCGACAAGGTCATCCCCGCGTTCCAGAAGACCGAGGCAGGCAAGGGCGTCACGTTCGCGCAGTCCTACGGCGCGTCCGGCGACCAGTCGCGGAAGGTCGAGTCCGGGCTGAAGACCGACTTCGTCAACTTCTCCGTCGAGCCCGACGTCACCCGCCTGGTGGAGAAGGGGATCGTCGACGAGGACTGGAACAGCGACGCCAACCAGACGGGGCTCGCGTTCGGGTCCACCGTCGTCATCGTGACCCGCAAGGGCAACCCCAAGAACATCGAGGACTGGGACGACATCATCAAGCCGGGCATCGAGGTCGTGACGCCCAACCCGTTCAGCTCGGGTTCCGCCAAGTGGAACCTCCTCGCCCCGTATGCGCTGAAGAGCGACGGTGGCAAGGACGTCAAGTCCGGCCTGGACTACATCGGCAAGCTCGTCGGCGAGCACGTGAAGGTGCAGCCGAAGTCCGGTCGTGAGGCGACCGAGACGTTCCTCCAGGGCACGGGTGACGTGCTCCTGAGCTACGAGAACGAGGCGATCTTCCTCCAGGATCAGGGCGAGGACGTCGAGTTCGTCACGCCGCCGCACACGTTCAAGATCGAGAACCCGGTCGCGGTCCTGAACAACAGCGAGAACCCCGGGGCCGCCAAGGCGTTCCTCGAGTTCAACCTCAGCGACGAGGGCCAGCGGATCTGGGCCGACGCCGGCTTCCGCCCGTCCAGCCCGGAGCTGCTCAAGGAGTTCGCCGACAAGTTCCCGGAGCCCGAGAAGCTCTGGACGATCGACGACTTCGGTGGTTGGTCCACGGTCAACGACGAGCTCTTCGAGCCCGAGACCGGATCGATCGCGAAGATCTACGACGACGCGACGGGCTGATCCACCGCGATGGAAGCCTCGACCGCGCCTCCCGCCGACCGGGCGTTCCAGCGACGCTTCGGTCGGCGGGCCGCGGGCGGCGTCGGGCCCATGGGGCTCGGCATCGCCACGCTGTGGCTCAGCATCATCGTCCTGCTCCCGCTGGCGGCCATCTCGGTCAAGGCGTTCGACGACGGCTTGGGCGGCTTCGTCGACGCGATCGACGCGCCCGCGGCCAGGGCGGCGTTGCTGGTCACCGTCGGGGTCTCCCTCGTCGTCGCGCTCGTGAACGTCGTGCTCGGCACCCTGATCGCGTGGGTGCTGGTGCGCGACGAGTTTCCGGGCAAGCGGTTCGTCAACGCGCTGATCGATCTGCCGTTCGCGCTGCCGACGATCGTGGCGAGCATCGTGCTGCTCTCGCTCTACGGGCCGTCGAGCCCGTTCGACATCCAGCTCAACGCGACCCGTCCGGGCCTCGTCGTCGCACTGTTGTTCGTCACGCTGCCGTTCGTCGTCCGTGCGGTCCAGCCCGTCCTCATCGAGCTCGACCAGGAGGTCGAGGAGGCCGCCGCGTCGCTCGGGGCGAGCAACCTCACGATCTTCCGCCGGATCATCCTGCCGACGCTGATGCCGGCGATCCTGACCGGCGCCGGCCTGGCGTTCACCCGTGCGATCGGGGAGTACGGCTCGGTCGTGCTCATCGGCGGCGGGATCCCGAAGAGGACCGAGGTCGCATCGCAGTACATCCAGAAGCAGATCGAGATCGACCGGTTCGCCAACGCGGCCGCCGTGTCGGTCGCCCTGCTGCTGATCGCCTTCGTCGTCCTGCTGCTCCTGCGTCTGGTGAGCAGCAGGGTGACGCGCCGAGAGGAGCAGGCACGATGAGCCGGCCCGTCCACGATCGCGTCGGCACCGCCGTCGGGCCGCGCCGGGCCACGCGCCTGACGCTGCGGACGATCGCGCTGACCTACCTGGGGATCCTCGTCGCGTTGCCGATCGGGCTGATCCTCTACCGCACCTTCATCGAGGGCGGTCCCGGCGCGTTCGTCGAGTCGATCACGACGCCGGCCGCGATCTCCGCCCTGCAGCTCTCGCTGCTGATTGTCGTCATCGTCGTGCCGCTGAACGTCGTCTTCGGGCTGGCGACCGCGCTCGCTCTCGTCCGTGGCCGGTTCCGCGGACGAGGGATCGTGCAGGCCATCGTCGACCTGCCGTTCGCCGTGTCACCGATCGTGGTCGGTGCGTCGCTGATCCTGTTGTGGGGAGCCGAGGGCTGGTTCGGGTTCCTCGACGACGCCGGGATCAAGGTGATCTTCGCCCTACCCGGCATGGTCCTGGCCACGATCTTCGTGACGCTGCCGTTCGTCGTCCGCGAGGTCGAGCCGGTCCTGCACGAGATCGGCGAGGAGCAGGAGCAGGCCGCGGCAACGCTGGGCGCATCGCGCTGGCAGACGTTCTGGCGGATCACCCTTCCGGCGATCCGCTGGGGCCTGACCTACGGCGTGGTGCTGACCGTCGCCCGTTCGCTCGGCGAGTTCGGCGCGGTGATCATGGTGTCCGCCGGTGTGGCCGGCGAGTCCCAGACCCTCACGCTCCTCGTCCACGCCCGCTACATCGACGATCACAACACCTACGGCGCGTACGCAGCGTCGACCCTGCTGATGATCCTGGCGATCATCACCCTGCTGCTGATGACCGTCCTCGACCGCAAGAGGCACGACGGATGACCGACGTACACGACGGCGACGGGGCACGACGCATGACCAACCTGCACGACGAAGGCGGGACACACGCATGACCGACCTACAGGACGGGCCCGGCGACAACGGCGCGGGGGTCCCCGGCGCCACCGGACTCCACCAGCTGGTCGGCGAGTCCGCGGCGTTCGTCGCGGAGTCGCACACCATCGCGGTCAGTGGCCTGAACAAGCACTACGGCGCCTACCACGCGCTGCGGGACATCGAGCTGATGATTCCCGGCGGATCGCTCACCGCGCTGCTCGGCCCGTCCGGATCGGGCAAGTCGACGCTGTTGCGGACCATCGCCGGCCTGGAGACCCCGGACGCCGGTCGGGTGTTGATCGGCGACGACGACGTGACCTACGTCCCGCCGCAGCGACGCGAGATCGGGTTCGTGTTCCAGCACTACGCCGCGTTCAAGCACCTCGACGTCCGCGACAACGTCGGGTTCGGGCCGTCGATCCGCAAGCAGCCCAAGGAGGAGATCCGACGTCGGGTCGACGAGCTGCTGGAGATCGTCGGCCTCGCCGGCTATCAGGAGCGTTACCCGTCGCAGCTCTCCGGTGGTCAGCGGCAGCGGATGGCGTTGGCGCGCGCGCTGGCGGTGCAGCCCAAGGTCCTGCTGCTCGACGAGCCGTTCGGCGCTCTCGACGCCAAGGTCCGGGAGGACCTGCGCCAATGGCTGCGCCAGCTCCAGTCCGAGACGGGCGTGACCACGGTCCTCGTCACCCACGACCAGGAGGAGGCACTCGACGTCGCCGACCACATCGCGGTGCTGAACGAGGGCCGGATCGAGCAGTGGGGGAGTCCCCGCGAGGTCTACGACACGCCGGCCAACGACTTCGTCAAGTCCTTCCTGGGACCGACCGCGCGACTGCGCGGCGAGCTCGTGCGTCCGCACGACCTGGTCATCTCGCACGAGCCGGTCGATGATGCCGTGCCGGTGACGGTCGAACGGATCGTGCACCTCGGGTTCGAGGTGCGCGTGGAGTTGCGCGAC
>JBFWKS010000278.1:0-5600 GCA_050252545.1 Solirubrobacteraceae bacterium | reverse complement strand
GCCGCGCAGCCGCAGGACGTCGAGACCGCCGTGGCCGACGCCGCCCCCGCCCCCGGTGACGACGGCCGTCTGCCGTCGGGCGCCGCGGGCGACGCCGAGATCGAGGCCGAGCTGCGCGAGTCGATGCGACTGAGCGGCGGCAAGGCGAGCACCAAGGACCTGGTCAGCAAGGCCACGCTCACCCCGGACGGGTTCGCGACGGTGCCGGTCGACGCGCCGCCGAAGGTCGAGGCGATCATCCGGGCCGGCAACGCCGTCGCCCACAAGCCCTACGTCTACGGGGGAGGGCACGGCCGGTTCGCCGACTCGGTCTGGGTCGACAGTGCGTACGACTGCTCCGGATCGATCAGCTACGCGCTGGCCGCCGCCGGACTCATCGACCATCCGATGGTGTCGGGCCAGATGGCGTCGGACTTCGCGCCCGGCCCCGGCAAGTGGGTGACGATCTATGCCCACGCCGACCACGCGTTCATGTACGTCGCCGGCCTGCGGTTCGACACCTCGGGCCGCGGTGGCGACACCGGGTCGCGTTGGCAGACGAGCTCGCGCGGCATGGGCGGGTTCCACGTCGTGCATCCCAAGGGCCTGTAGACCCCACGGGCCTCAGCGGGCGGCGGGCGGGCCCGGCGCCCGGTCGGCGCGGGTTCGGCAGATCGACGCGGCGGCGCGGCCGCCGGCCGGGACCCGGTCAGCGGCGTCCGGGGATGCCGCGGACGAGCTCCGACACGAGCCCGTTGTCGTCGGTGACGAGGATCCGGCCGCTGCGGTCGTGGAGCCACCCGGACTGCTCGGGAACGATCACCGGCTCGCGACGCAGGCTGCCGATCCGGCCGGCCGCGGGTACCGACCACACCCGGCCGGTGCACGCGTCGCCGAAGACGTAGCGGCCGGCGAGGTCCGCCAGCCGGCTGCGTCGGGGCACCGTTCCCCCGATCACCAGGCACCCGGAGTGACGGCCGTACGACGCAACGGGCCAGACCAGGCGCCCCTTCGGGTTCAGGTCGCGGCCCTGCAGGCGCCGCGTGCCCTCCAGCGCGGACCAGCCGAAGTTCAGCGGCTCGGGCTCGTCGAGCTCTCGCGCGGCGACACGGTCGATCTCCTCGACGACCGTCTTGTCGACCTGGCGGCCGGCGTCGGCGATCCACAGCTCGTCGGTCTGCTCGTC
The DNA here is from genome assembly GCA_050252545.1 of Solirubrobacteraceae bacterium. Lineage (GTDB taxonomy): Bacteria > Actinomycetota > Thermoleophilia > Solirubrobacterales > Solirubrobacteraceae > Patulibacter. Next base: position 4,435 of record JBFWKS010000278.1, on the reverse strand, counting down.
GAACGTCAGCCGCCACGGATTGCGGAGCCCGTAGGCGACGGTCTTCCAGCCCGCCTGGGGATGCTGGGGATCCCACCGCAGGAGCTTGCCGAGCTTGGTGTCGAGGTTCTGGCCGTTGCGTCGCGGGTCGAACGCCGACCCGCCATCGCCGATGCCGACGAGCACCCGCCCCTGCGGATCGATCGCGATCTGGCCGCCGTTGTGGTTGCCGTAGGGCTGCTCGACGGTGAGCAACCGACGCCCGGCGGTCGTGTCGACCCGCCCGTCGCGGACCGGGTAGACGCTGACGTCGGTGGAGCCTTCCAGGTCGGTGCGGTGGATCACCACGCGCCGGCCGCCGTCGAGGAACGCCAGGCCGACGAGCCCCTGCTCGTCCTCGCTCGCCGTGACCTGCGTCAGGTCGACGAACGGCGGGCCGGCGGCAGGTGCCGGGCCGTCGAGCCACCGCGCGGTGCCCGGCCGCTCCAGCACGAGGATCCGCCCGTTGCGGCCCGGCTCCTGCACGAGCCCGGTGGGCCGGTCGAAACCACCGGCGAGCAGTCGCACGGTGATCTCGGCACCGCGGCCGGCGACGTCGGCCAGCGGCTCGGCCGACACGGGCGGACGTGGCTCGGGAACGGGGCCGGGGTCAGACTCGTCCGACCCGCAACCGACGAGCGTCACGGCCGCCAGAAGCGCCACGACACCTTGAGACCGCAACCACATCGTCGGTCACCCTACGCATCGGACGCCTCGTCCGGAGTGTCACGTGCCGCGTCGGCGAACCGCCGCCCGCGATCCTCGAAGTCGCGGAAGAGCCCGTGGCTGGGCGCGGCGGGCGACAGCAGGACCGTCGTGCCGGGCGCGGCAAGCGCGCGTGCGGCGTCCACCGCGGCGCGCATGGTGGCGACGCCGGGCGCGGGGACGGCGGGGGGCGACGGGGTGGCGGGGGCGGAAGGCGACGGGGTGACGGGGCCACCGGCCGCGGTGATCCGGCGGATCGGTGGCGCGGCACGCCCGGCGTCCGCCGCGGCGGCCTCGACCGCGTCGGCCAGGGCGTGTCCGGTGCCGGGCAGCGCGACGATGCCGGCGACGCGCAGATCACGGTCCGGCTCCCCGAGGACGCCGCCGGCGACCCGTCCGTGTGCGAGGGTCGCGGCCAGCTCGTCGGGATGCTGGTCCCGGTCGACGCCCCCGGCGAGGAGCACGATCGGACCGGGGGCGAACGCCGCGAGCGCGGCGAGCGTCGCGTCGGGGGTCGTCGAGATCGAGTCGTCGACCCAGCGCACGCCGGCCGCGTCATGGACGACTTCCTGCCGGTGACGCAGCGGTGCGAATCCGCGCAGCGCCGCGACCGGGTCGGCGATGTCGTGCCCGAGCGCGCGGACCGCCTCGAGCGCGAGCGCGACGTCGCGTGCCCCGGTGACCCCGCGGACCGGCAGATCGTCGATCCGCGCGACCGTTCGCGACCCGTCCCACAGTGCACCGTCGGCAACGTGAAACCCGGTCGGCCGGTCGGTCCACAGCACGACGCCGCCACGCGCCGCGTACGCGTCGCCGGCCTGCACGAGACCCGGGTCGGCCGCCGACAGCACGGCCATCCGCGGCCCGTCATCGGGTGTCGCACCGCCGAGGATCCGCAGCTTGTCGTGGTGGTAGGTGGCCTCGTCGCCGTGCCAGGGCAGGTGGTCGCGTCGCAGGTTGGTGATCACGGCGATCGTCGGAGCCCGCGGGAGGTCTGCGAGTTGGTAGCTCGACAACTCGACGACCCACACCTCGGGCGGATCGTCCGGCCGGAGTTGCTCCAGCAGCGGCACGCCGATGTTGCCGGCGAGCCGGCTGCGGATCCCGGCGTGCCCGAGGAGGTGGTGCAACAGCGAGCTGGTGGTGCTCTTGCCCTTGGTCCCGGTGACCCCGACGACGGTCTCGTCCGCCGCCCGCTCGGCGAGCCACAGCGCCGTCCCTCCGGTGATGGTCACGCCCGCCGCACGCAGCCGGTCCGCATCGGCACCGCGGACCGGGATCCCGGGCGACCGGATCACCACCTCGCAGGACGCGAGCGCCTCGAGACCGGCCTCGCCGTGCAGCCACGGGACCGGATCGCCGGCCACGTGCCCCTCCTCCCCGGGCGACGGATCGACGACGAAGTCGTCGCGCCCGTCGGGCGGCGGGTCGCTGGTCACCACGACGACCGTCGCCGCGGACGCGTACCGCCGGAGCGCACCCACCGCCGCGGCACCCTCGCGACCCGCGCCCCACACGCCGACCCGCCGACCGTCGAGATCGCCGATCCGCAGGTCGGGCGGCGGCAGCGGAAGGGACGTCGCGGTCACGGGCGGAGGGTAGCCGTCGCAGGCCGTCCAGGCGGGTCGCGTAGACGTTGTCCGGCCCGCGGACCGTCCCCGCCCCCGCCGGCCCCGAGAATCACCGACGACGACGGCGGGAGCACCCAGATCGGTCCCTCCGTCGCGTCGCACCGCCAGCACGGCCGAACGGTGGCCGGTTCTCGGCGCTCCCGGCGCTCCACCGGACCGGAGGCGTTATACGGACCACCCGGCGACCGCTGCGCTCAGGTCCGCCGCCAGGTCGCCGCGCCCTTCGACGACGAGATCGGCCAACCCGAGCCATCCGGCCATCCGCCGAAGCTCGGCGGCGAGGTCTGCGGCGATGTCGTCGCCGGTGTTCTTCGCGGCGCCGGCCGCGCGCCCCCGGCCCACACTCGTCTCCCCGTGCGCCGCCCGTACCAGCAGCCGTCCCTCCCCCGCCCGGTCGGCCTTCAGGTCGACGCGGGCGACCAGCCGCTCGCCGCGCAGGAACGGCAGGACGTAATAGCCGTGGACGCGCTTGGCGGCGGGGACGTAGATCTCCAGGCGGTACCGGAACCCGAACAGCGCCTCGGTGCGGGCCCGCTCGAAGATCAGCGGGTCGAACGGGGCCAGCAACGCCCGCGCATCGACCCTCCGCGGGACCCGGGCGTCGCGGTGCAGGTAGACGTCGCGCTCCCACCCCTCGACCCGGACCGGGAGCAGCGTGCCCTCCTCGACCAGGTCGGCGATCGCCGGACGGGCCTGCACCGCGCTCAGGCGGAAGTAGTCGCGCAGGCACGGACCGCTGGCCACGCCGTGCGCGCGGGCGGCGATCCGGACGAGCTCGCGGCGCGCCTCGTCCGGGTCGGGGTCGGCCGCGCCGTGCACGTCGGGGGGCAGCACCCGCTCGGGCAGGTCGTAGATCCGCTCGAACTGGGCGGTCCGGCCCGCCGACGTGATCCGCCCGACGAAGAACAGGTGCTCGAGGGTCTGCTTCAGCGCCGACCACTTCCACCCGTAGTCGTGGTCGTTGCGGGCGGCGGCGAGCACCGCGGTGATCGCTGCATCGTGGGCTTCGGGCCGGCGCGACCGGGATTCGGAGCGGCGGGAGCCGGCCTGGGAACGGCCGGGTCCGGCGCCGCCGTCCGGCGGAGCGCCACCGCCGCCCTGCGGTCCGTCGTTGGATGCGGCGAGCTCGGCCTGCAACCGTCGCTCCAGCTCGACTGCGGTCACCGGACCGTGCGCGGCGACGAGGGACTCGACGGCGTCCAGCAGGACCGGATCGTCGCCAGCACGCCGGATCGTGCCCCACGCCTCGTCCTGCACCCGCGCCATCCGCCAGCGCAACAACCGGTGCGTCGACGGCGGGACGAGCGACGCCTCGTGCGCCCAGTACTCGACGAGCCGCCGCGGACGTCGGGCGGTGGCGCGCTCGAGCAGCGCGTCGTCGTACGGCCCGATCCGACTGTAGAGCGGCATCCGGTGCGCCCGCGCCAGGACGTTGACCGAGTCGATCTGGATCAGCCCGATCCGGTCGAGCACCCGGTCCAGGTGCGCCGCGGTGACCCGCGACGGCGGGCGGCGATGGTGCCGGTCGGCGAACCCCTGCGCGGCGAGCGCGACCCGGCGCGCCTCGGCCCGGGACAGGACGTCCTCGTGGCCGGAACGGAGCGTCGAAGTCATCGCCGGCGAGCGTATCCGGGCCGGCGGCCGACGTCGGGCGGTGCGGGGTGTGCTGCCAAGCGGGCCGCCAGCGGTCCGCTCCGCACCCCCGCCGCCGCCCACGACCGATCGTCGTCAGGCCCCGAGAACCGCCGCCACCGCGCCGCGCAGATCATCGGGCAGGTCGACGAGGGCGGCCGCGTCGAGGACGAAGGGCCGCTCGACGCCGATCGGATCGGGGGGCAGCCCGCCGAGGTGCTCGTCCCGCAGCCGGCGGACGACGGCGTGCCCGGTCCAGGGGCTCGGACCGCCACGGGTACCGGTGATCGCGTCCTGCCCGACGATCGGCCGTCCGTCCCCGTCGCGTCCGGCGATCAGCCGCATCGCGACGAGCGACTCGGCCTCCTCCCCCACGCACTCGAACGGCTTGTGCTCGCGCAGACCGGCCAGATCGCAGAACCCGTCGTACTGGGCCGGATCGTCGAGCA
>JBFWKS010000277.1:0-5655 GCA_050252545.1 Solirubrobacteraceae bacterium | reverse complement strand
GCGTGTGCATGGCGACGTCGGGACCGGGGGCGATCCACCTGCTCAACGGGCTCTACGACGCCAAGCTCGACCACCAGCCGGTGGTGGCGATCGTCGGTCAGCAGGCCCGCGTGTCGATGGGCTCCGACTACCAGCAGGAGGTCGACCTGCACAACCTCTTCAAGGACGTCGCCGGCGCCTACGTCCAGACCTGCATGGTGCCCGCCCAGGTGCCGCACGTCATCGACCGGGCGATGCGGATCGCCGAGGCGACGCGCAGCCCCACCTGCGTCGTCGTGCCGACCGACGTGCAGGAGGAGCGCTGGGATCCCCCGACCCGCAGCCACGGGTCGGTGTTCTCGAGCGTCGTCCGGTCCTCCCGGTCCCACCTGGTCCCCGACGACGCGGCGCTCGAGCAGGCCGCGGAGATCCTCGACGCCGGCGAGCGCGTGGCCATCCTCGTCGGCCGCGGGGCGATCGGCGCCGCCGACGAGGTCGAGCGCACCGCCGTCCTGCTGGGCGCCGGGGTGGCCAAGGCGCTCAACGGCCGCGCGGCGCTGCCCGACGACCTGCCGTACGTGACCGGCTCGATCGGCCTGCTGGGCACCAAGCCCTCCTACGAGTTGATGGAGGGCTGCGACACGCTGCTGATGGTCGGCACGAACTTCCCCTACGCCGAGTGGCTGCCCGAGCCGGGCCAGGCCCGCGCGGTGCAGATCGACGTCGACGCCCGCCGGCTCGGGTCGCGGTACCCGACCGAGGTCAACCTCGTCGGAGACGCCGCCGAGACGCTCGCCGCGCTGCTGCCCCGACTGCACCGCAAGACCGACCGGGCGTGGCAGGCCGACGTCGAGGCGGGCGTGGAGCGCTGGTGGCGGATCCTCGAGGAGCGGGCGACGCAGGACGCGCACCCGATCAACCCGCAGCGGATCCTCCACGAGCTGAGCCCGCGCCTGCCCGACGGGGCGATCCTCACCGCCGACTCCGGGTCGGGCACCGACTGGTGGGCGCGCCACCTGCGCGTCCGGCGTGGGATGGACGCCGCGCTGTCGGGCACGTTGGCGTCGATGTGCCCGGCGGTGCCCTACGCGCTGGCCGCCAAGCTCGCCCATCCCGACCGTCCGGTGATCGCCGTCGTCGGCGACGGGGCGATGCAGATGCTGGGAAACAACGCGCTGATCGACCTGGCGTTCCACCGTCACCGCTGGCGCGACCAACGGCTCGTCGTGTGCGTGCTGAACAACCGTGACCTGAACCAGGTGACGTGGGAGCAGCGGGTGATGGCCGGCGACCCCAAGCTCGAGGCGTCGCAGGAGCTGCCGGCGTTCGACTACGCCGCGTACGCCCGGCTCGTCGGCCTGGAGGGCATCCGGGTCGAGGACCCCGACCGGATCGGCCCCGCGTGGGACACGGCCTTGGCGGCGGAGACGCCGGTGGTGCTCGACGTCGTCTGTGATCCCGAGGTGCCGCCGCTGCCGCCGCACATCCGCAGCGAGCAGGCGCAGGGGATCGCCAAGGCGCTGCTCCGCGGCGATCCCGGCGCCCGCGACCTGATCCGCCACGCGGTCAAGGGCAAGCTGGCCGAGTTCACCACCCGGTGAGCGGCCTCGACCGGTCGGTGCCCTACGGCTGCAGCAGGGTCTTGATCATCCCGTCCTGCTTCTTCTGGAACGTCTCGTACGCCTGCGGTCCGTCCTCCAGCGGCAGGCGGTGCGTGGCCAGGTCCTCGACGGCGAGCGGGTCGTCGTCGGCGTTCACCAACGGCAGCAGGTCGTCGATCCAGCGCTTGACGTTGGCCTGGCCCATGCGGAACGTCACCTGCTTGTCGAAGAGCTGGAGCATCGGCATCGGGTCGGCCATGCCGCCGTAGACGCCCGACAGCGAGATCGTGCCGCCACGCCGCACGACGTCCCCGCAGGCGTGCAGGACGCTCATCCGGTCGACGCCGGCCTTCTCCATGAACTTCGCCGCCATCGCGTCGGGCATGAGCCCCGCGAGCTGGTGGGCGAGCTTGCCGAACGGCGCGCCGTGCGCCTCCATCCCTACCGCGTCGATGACGCTGTCGGGTCCGCGTCCGCCGGTGCGCTCCTGTAGCGCGGCGACGAGGTCGTCGGTCTCGGTCGCGTCGATGGGCTCGATGCCGTGGCGGGCGGCGAGGGCCAGCCGCTCGGGGACGAGGTCGATGCCGAAGACGCGCTCCGCGCCACGGTGGCGTGCGATTCGCGCCGCCATCTGGCCGATCGGGCCGAGCCCGAACACCGCCACCGACCCGCCGTCGGGCACGTCGGCGTACTCGACGGCCTGCCACGCGGTGGGCAGGACGTCCGACAGGTAGACGTAGCGCTCGTCCGGCGGCCCCTCCGGCACCTTGATCGGCCCGTAGTGGGCCTGGGGCACGCGCAGCAGCTCGGCCTGTCCGCCGGGGACCTGCCCGTAGAGCTTGGTGTAGCCCAGCAGCGCGGCGCCGTTGCCCTGGTCGCGGACCTGCGTCGTCTCGCACTGGGACTGCAGGCCGCGGTCGCACATCCAGCAGTGGCCGCAGCTGATGTTGAAGGGGATGACCACGCGGTCGCCGGCCTTGATGTGGGAGACCCCGGGCCCGACCTCCTCGACGATGCCCATCGGCTCGTGGCCGAGGATGTCGCCCTCGTCGAGGAAGGGTCCCATCACCTCGTACAGGTGCAGGTCCGATCCGCAGATGCCGGAGGAGGTGACGCGGATGATCGCGTCGGTGGGTTCCTCGATCCGCGGGTCGGGGACCGTGTCGATGCGGACGTCGCGCTTGCCGTGCCAGGTGAGGGCCTTCATCGCTGCTCCCGGGTCGGAGAGGGGATGCCGGCCGGGGTGGGTTCCGCCCCGGCCGGCCTGGTCGTTCGCTACCCGCCCGGGCCGCGGTCCATGCGCCGACGGGTGCGCCGCCGGGCGCGGGGACGTCAGACGCTCCGCGCCTGGGCCCGGTGGACGCCCTCCGCGAACTCCTCGATCGACTTGCGGTTGAACGCCGGGATGTCGTCGGGGTTGCGGCTCGTGGTCAGGCCCGCGTCGACGTGGACCTCCTCGTCGACCCAGGTGGCCCCGGCGTTCTGCAGGTCGGTCCGCAACGACGGGAACGACGTGACCGTGCGGCCGTCGAGCACCCCGGCCTCGGCGAGGAGCCACGGCGCGTGGCAGATCGCCGACACCGGCTTGCCGGCGTCGAAGAACCCCCGGACGAACGACACGGCGTCGGCGTCCTGGCGCAGCTGGTCGGGGTTGGCGACCCCGCCGGGGAGCAGCAGGCCGTCGTAGTCGTCGACCTTGGCGTCGGCGACCGCCGCGGTCGGCTTCTCCTGCTTGCCGGACGGGTCCAGGTGGTCGAAGCTCCGGAACGGCTCGGTGCTCAGCGACACGAGCTCGACGCGCGCGCCGGCGTCCAGGAGCGCCTGGCGGGGCTCCTCGAGCTCGACGCGTTCGACGCCCTCGGTGGCGAGGATCGCGATCGTGGTGTCGGTCAGGGTCTGGGTCATGTGGTCCTCCGGGTTCGGGGCCGCGGCGTGATCGGAAGGGAGTAGGGGGATCGGCCCTCGGGCTCACCCCTCGGGCGGCGGGATCGGGTGGGCGTGCAGGGCCTTGGCGACCGCGGCGAGGTTGGCCGCGGCGGTGCGGCCGGTGGTCACCGTCCAGTCGCGCTCGTCGGTGTTGAGCCACTCCTCGTCGCCGGGACCGGGGCCCTTGTTCCAGTAGGTCCAGGCCTGGCCGGGGATCGTGTAGCCGATGTCGTTGAGCGCGCCGGAGATCTCGCCGATGCAGTGGTGGGCGCCGTCCTCGTTGCCGGTCACCACGACCCCGGCGACGCGCCCGTAGGCGACCGGTCGGCCGGCGTCGTCGGTCTCGGCGAGCATGGCGTTCATCCGCTCCAGGACGCGCTTGGCGACGCTGGAGGGCTGCCCGATCCACGTGGGCGTGGCGATGACGAGGATCTCGGCGGCGAGGATCCGCTCCCGGATCTCGGGCCATTCGTCGCCGTCGACGACCGCATCGGACACGACGCCGGGCTCGACGCGGTGGTCGACGACGCGGACCTGCTCGGTCTGCACGTCGTGCTCGCGCAGCGCGGCGAGCACGACGTCGGCGAGGTCGCCGGTGTTCGTCGGCTCCGGGGAGCGCTTGAGGGTGCAGTTCAGCGCGAGGGCCCGCATGGCGCCACCGCTGCCCGGCCGCGGGCCGGCGTAAACGCGCCGTGGCGTCGCGAGACGGCGGCCGACCGTACGTCGACGGCCGCCGCGCTCCGGCGTCAGCCGCCGTTCGGCTCGTCCTCCAGCAGGAAGACCTCGGCGGACGCGTCCGCGCGGCTGTCGGTGCCGCTGATGAACGCGCGGACCCGGCGCCCGGTCGCTTCCTCCACCGGACGCTTGAGGTCGTCCTCGGTCGCGTACTGGAAGAACAGTCGCACGTCCCGCAGGCGCTGGTGCTCACCGAGCTCGACCAGCCGGCGCTCGGCCGGGGTCTGGGTGTCCTCCAGGACGCAGATGATCGCGTCCGGTCCGGCGAAGAACGTCCGGATCTTCGTCGGGCCACGCCCGAACTGCGTCTTGTAGATCTGGGCCATCGCGTTGGAGATGGCTTGGAGCGGGCTCTCGGAGGTCGACTGACCGCCGCCCGCGTCGTTCTCTGGCACCGCGCTGGATCCTGACGGGGGACGGTGAGCGTGGTGCTCACCAAAGGCCCGAGCATCGTACCGCGTCGCCGGTGATGGCCGCGGGCGGCGGAGGTCAGAGTTCCGCCTCGAACCCGACGCCGTCCGGCCCCCCGGACGCGCACAGCGACACGGGCGCCGGCTCCAGCTCTCGGAGCACGTCGAGCACGGCGTCGACGGCCGGGCCGCAGGGCGGCGGGCCCAACGCGCCCGTCGACGGAGCCCGCACCGCCGATGAGACCGTGGCGCGGCCAGGAGCGACCGTCAGGCAGCACGACGGGCAGCGCATCGGTCGGGCCGGGTAGGGACGCGGAGCGCGGATGGCCAGCAGGTGCTTGCAGTGGGGGCAACGGGCGGGGGACGACACGGCACGGCTCACGGGATCGGGGGAGGGCGGAGCCGACGACGGCGATGCGTCGACGGCGCGACATGAGGCGCATCTCCGATGCCCGGCCGCGTCGCACCGCAAACGTCACCGATCCCGAAAGATCGGTGTGACGAACCGCCCGACCGGTGCTAGGGTCGAGTCAGTGCCGAATGTCGCGGCGCCGCGCCGACGGGTCTGACTCTTCACCAGGGGGGTCGGGAACGGAGACGCAGGCGCGCCGAGGTTCTCCTCAGCGGCGGTCGGCACGTGGAGCATCGGGACTCCCCGATGGTGGGTGCTATGCCGCCTGCCGTGCGTTGGGCGTTCCTTCTATCGATGTCCACAGAAGGAGGCTCGGATGCCCGAGTCGAACACCATGCGCGAGCAGCACGACCTGCGTCTGCTGCGGCGCTGTCACGACCATCAGGATCCGCAGGCCCGTGAGGAGATGGTGCACCGGGGCCTGCCGTTGGTGCGATCGCTCGCCCGACCGTATGCTCGCAAGGGTGAGCAGTTCGAAGACGTCGTCCAGGTCGGATGCGTGGGGTTGTTGAAGGCCATCGACCGGTTCGATCCCTACGCGGGGAACCGGTTCGTGAGCTTCGCCGCACCGAACATCACCGGCGAGATCAAG
>JBFWKS010000276.1:0-5693 GCA_050252545.1 Solirubrobacteraceae bacterium | reverse complement strand
GGCGGTCCGCATCCGCGGCGACTGCAGTACCCCGCCACGCCAGCTGCAGGAAGACACGCGTGGACCCACGGGTCAGGGGCGTGAAGGCGTGAAGCCGCACCAGCTCGAACGCCGGACCTTCGGCGCCGGAGATCGTGTAGGTCTGCCGATGCAGACCGGGGGTGACGAAGGTCCCGGTCTCCCGACGGCCGAACGCCTCGGCAGCATCCAGGCCCGACGCCTCGGCCTCCCAGGGGGCCAGGGACGCCTGGGGCAGCTCGCGCACGTAGGACACCGACACCTCGGAGATCTCGACCTCCTCGAGCGGTGGCAGGGCCTCGATGCCCGGCGGCACCATCTCGGCGTGCATCTCGAACACGTTGGTCAGGTCGAGGTAATGCTCGTGGAGGAGCATGAAGCCCGCCGCGACGTCGCGGCGCTCACCGGTCGAGGACCAGCCCGCTCCCGACGCCAACTCGGGCGTCGCCGGCGGCGGACGCAGCCGCGCACCACCCGGCGTACCCATCCACACCCAGACGAACGGCCCGCTCAGATGGACGGGGAAGGCTCGCACCCGGGCCCCGAGCGGCGGGTTGTCCTGGGACGGCACCAGCACACACGTGCCGTCCGGATCATAGGTGCAGCCGTGATACCCGCACACGATGCGATCGCCGCTGCGGTGGCCGGCGGACAGCGGGTAGGGCCGGTGCACGCAGCGGTCCTCCAGCGCGGCGACCGAGCCGTCAGCCAGGCGGTAGAGGACCACAGGGGTGCCCAGGATGCGTCGGGCCACCAGGCTGTCACCCAGCTCATCGAGGGTGGCAGCGACGTACCAGCATTCGCGAGGGAAACTCATAGATCCAGGACCAACTTCGTCGACAGGGAGCGGGACACACAGGTCATGATCGTGTCGCCCCGCTCACGATCCGACCTGGACAGCACGGAGTCACGGTGGTCCGGCGTGCCCTCGAGCACGTCGCATTCGCACGTCCCGCAGATGCCCTCCATGCAGGACCCGAGCACCTCGACGCCGGCCTGCTCGACCGCGTCGAAGATCGACGTGCCTTCGGGCACCGCGACGGTCACGCCCGAGCGCGAGCACTCGACCTCGAAGGCGTTGAGCGCATCCGCGGACGCCTCCACCACTTTGGCTGCGAAGCGTTCGAGGTGGAGACTGCCGTCCGGCCAGCCCGCGCACCCCTCCTCGACCGCGTCGAGGAGCGCTCCCGGGCCGCAGCAGTAGACCAGGGTGTCCGGCTGCGGCACGCCGAGCACCGCGTCGAGGTCGAGCAGACCCTTGGCGTCCTGGGGCCAGACCGTCACCCGGTCGTCACCCTCGAGCCGGTCGAGGAACGCCATCGACTCCCGGGACCGACCGCCGTACAGCAGGCTCCAGTCGGCACCGCGCGCCTCGGCGACCTCGATCATCGCCAGGATCGGCGTGATGCCGATCCCGCCGGCGATGAACTGGTAGCGCGGGGAGGCGACGAGCGGGAAGTGGTTACGCGGACCGCGCACCCGGACGGTCGCACCATCCTGCAGGTTGTCGTGGACGTACGCCGACCCGCCCCGGCTTCGAGGGTCGCGAAGCACGCCCACCTTCCACGTCGACTCGTCCGTGGTGCTGCCGCACAACGAGTACTGGCGCGTCAGCGACGGGCTCAGCAGCAGATCGATGTGGGCGCCGGCGTTCCACGCCGGAAGCGGGGCGCCCGACGGCTCGGTGAGCGTGAGCTCGACGATGCCGTCCGCCACGTCACGGCGGGCCGCGACCTGCAGGTCGATCTCGGTCTCCGTGGTCTTGGTGGCCCGGGCCTCGCGGGAGGCCTTCCGTGCGGGCTTGGCGGCTGCGGCCGTGGCCGTGGCCGGCGTGATGCGCGTGGCCCGAGACTTCTGGCCGAGCGGCGTGAGGGTGACCATCATCTTGGTGTAGCCCCGGACGAAGTTCGACTGCGCGAACTCCGGCTCCTCGACGACCGCGATGTCCTCGAAGCGCGCCAGCAGCTCCTCCCACAGGATCCTGAGCTGCAGCTCGGCCAGCCGGCTGCCCATGCAGCGGTGGACGCCGATGCCGAACGAGAGGTGGTTGCGGGCGTTGGGTCGGCCGATGATGAAGTCGTCGGGGCTCTCGAACGTGCGCTCGTCCCGATTGGCCGAGGCGTACCACATCACGACCTTGTCGCCCTCGCGGATGAACTGGCCGTTGAGGACGGTGTCCTTCTTGGCGACCCGGCGCATGTAGGCCAGCGGTGTCTGCCAGCGGATGATCTCGTGGACGAGCTTCGGGACGAGGCCGTGGTCGGCCTTGAGGCGATCGAACTGCTCCGGGAACCGGTTGAGCGCGTAGACGCCCCCCGACATCGAGTTGCGCGTGGTGTCGTTGCCGCCGACGACCAGCAGGATGAGGTTGCCGAGGAACTCCATCGGCCTGTTGATCAGGTCCTTGGTGTCCTCGGACATCTGCATGAGGGTGATCAGGTCGTACCCGGGCTGCTCTCCGGCGGCCAGCCGGGCCGCCTTGTCGTGCCACAGGGCACTGAAGCTCTTCGCCATGTCGGCAGCGGCGCGCCACATCTCGTCGATGTCGCTCCGGCCACCGGTCGCGGCGGCCCCGGCCGCGGTCACCTCGGTCCAGTAGACGAGCTTGCGACGCTCCTCGTAGGGAAAGTCGAGCAGCGTGGCGAGCATCCGAGCGGTCAGCTCGATGCTGACCTTGTCCACCCAGTCGAACGGCTCGTTGACCGGCAGGCCGTCGAGCACCTCTTGCACGCGCGAGCGGATCAGCCCCTCCAGCTCGTCGAGGTTCTTCGGAGCGACGACCCCCTGGACCGCCGCGCGTTGCTCGTCGTGACGCGGCGGGTCCATGGCGATGAACATCTCGACGTCCAGGCCCTCCGGCGGGGCGCCGATGACGATCTGCGGCTCGGCGGAGAACGTCTCGAAGTCCTTGTCGACGGCGACGATGTCGTCGTAGCGGGTGACCGACCAGTACGGCCCGAATGCGCTCGACGCTCGGAAGTGCACCGGTGCCTCGTCGCGCAGGCGCTTGAAGTAGGGAAGCCACTGGCCCTGCCTCCACATGAACGGGTTGCTCATGTCGATCTCGGTCAACGCCACCTCGTCGACATCGGGAATCTCTTCCTCGACGAAGCGCGGCTGCTTGTCCCCGACCACGAGCTGCTTGGCCTTCATCGCCAGGTGCAGACTCTGGATCTGCCGCTGCATCGGAATGGTGGATTGAGCCTTGTTGATGACCCGATCGAGAACGTTCATTGCCTGCAACCGCCTTGTGGTGAGCGCGTCGTGCGACAGCAGTAAACCATAAGTCGCTCGCTGCGACAAGTCTTGTTATTCTGTCGCGGAAGCGGGGCTCGTGGTGTTGCTCCTCGTGCGGGCCAGCAGGGCATTGCCGGCGACCGGGTCGCCCTCCGACAGGCCGGTCGCATGGGGAACACGAGCAGGACGAAGAGCTCCCGCGGCGGTCCCGACCGCAGCGTGAGCGCGACGACGATCGCGGCGACCCACGACCGTCCCGACGACGACCGCGGGCACCGCTGGCGGCTCGTGCCCGGGCCGGGCGGCCCGGCCTGCGATCCTTCCGCGCGTGCGGGAGACCTTCACGCTCGGCCGGATCCTCGGCGTCCGGATCACCGTCACCGCCACGTGGTTCGTGTGGCTGTTCGCGATGGTCTGGCTGCTGTCGGACGCGTTCACGCCCGACGGGCAGGACGCCGCCGCCCGCGAGTACGGACTGGCGGTGCTCATCACCGCCCTGTACGTCGGATCGCTCGTCGGTCACGAGCTCGGCCACGCGCTGGCGGCCCGCCGCTACGGCATGGACACCGACCACGTCGAGCTGTGGATCCTCGGCGGGTTCGCCCACCTCTCCCGCGAGTCGCGAACGCCCCGGGAAGAGCTCTGCGTGGCCGCTGCCGGCCCGGCCGTCACCTTCGTCATCGCGGTTCTGGCGGCGGTCACCGTGGGGATCGCCGAAGGGTTCGCACCCGCCACCATCTGGGAGATCGCCACGCTCCAGCGCTCGGCGGAGACGACCGTCGGCGACCTCGCCGGGCTGCTGCTCTTCGTCGAGGGGATCTCGCTCCTCTTCAACCTGCTGCCCGCGCTGCCGCTGGACGGCGGCCGGATGACCAGGGCGCTCGTCTGGAAGGTCGGCGGCGACCCGGCCCGGGCGACGGCGCTGACGGCCGCATCCGGGCGCGGCCTGGCGATCGTGCTCGCCGCGGGCGGCGTCGCGATGCTCCTCGGTGGCGAGCGGTGGCTCCTCGGCGTGGCCCTGCTCTTCACCGCCTGGTTCGTGTGGGAGAACGCCCGGATGGCGGTGCGGTTCACGCCGGCCGCCCCGCTCGGGGTACCGCTCACCGCCGCCGAGCTCATGGACGCCCGGCCGCCGTGGCTCGCCGTCGACGACACGGTGAGCGACGCGCTGCGCCACACGTTCGAGCCGTTCGGCCTGGACTGGGCTCCGGTCCTCGACGCGCAGGGCGCCTACCGCGGCACGATCAGTGCCGGACAGGCCCAGGGACTCGTGGAGGCCGAGCGGCCCGACGTGCCGGTCGGGTCGCTGCTGGAACCGGACGCGGCCCGTGACGCGCCGCGCCTGGCGCCCGACACGCCCCTCGACCTCCTGGCCCGCGACAAGCGGCTGCGGCGGTTCGGCACGCTGCCGGTCGTCGATGGCGACGGGACGATGATCGGCGTCTTGTCCGCCGACACGGTCCGACGCGCCGCGCACGAGGACCCGTCAAGGGCGGGCGGGTAGCGGCGCCTACGGCAGCAACCCGTGGAGCAGCACGACCCCGCCGCGCGGCGACACGGTGTCGTCGGCGAAGAAGATGAACCACACCGCCGCGGCGAGCAGCGCCAGCGACACGGAGATGACCATGACGACGTCGAGGATCGTCGTGACGCGCCCGGTGGTGCGCCCGTCGCGCATCGACTGGTTCCACGGCGAGCGGATCACGACCTCGGCCTCGCCGCCGGTCACGCGCGAGTAGAACGCGTTCAGGACGGCCAGGAGCTTGGCCATGGCCAGGCCGGTCAGCGCGATCATCCCCAGAATGAAGACGACCTGGCCCATCGACAGGTTCTGGCTGTCGGCGCGGGCGGCGGCGATCCTGATCCACAGGTAGGGGCTGCCGGCCCACATGAAGAGCCCGCACAGCAGCATGAGGAGGAAGACCAGCGAGCCGCCGAGTCGCTGAGCGCCGTTCATGCCGGGATCGTAGCGTGGCCCGCAAGATTGCGACCATCGGTAGGAACCTGCCGCCGGCAAACGCGTACGGCGTCGCGGCGGGCCTCCGGTGAACGACCGGTGGGGCCGGGAACCGGCCACGGCGCGAACGGTGGCACGGTCACGCCATACTGGGGGGTGATGTCGCGGACCATGCGTCTCTCCTTCGCGATCTTCGCTGCGGTGTGCCTCGCCGGTGCCTTGCTCTACACGAGCTTCGCCGGATCGGCCGAGGCCCGCCAGCCGAGCGAGATGGCCAGCGCCCAGCCCGGGGTGGAATACCGCCTCACGGGCGTCGTCGTCAAGGGCACCGCCCGCCGCGACGGCAAGACCCTGCACTTCACCGTCCGCGACCGCAAGGGCGACGCGACGGTCGACATCCGCTACGAGGGCCAGGTGCCCGACCCGTTCCGCGAGGGACGCGAGGTCATCGTCACGGTCAGCCAGGAGGCCGGTGCGAAGG
>JBFWKS010000275.1:0-5693 GCA_050252545.1 Solirubrobacteraceae bacterium | reverse complement strand
TGGCCGCGAACCTGCCGGCGTTCCCCTCGAACCTGCGCAAGCAGCTCATGGGCGCCAACATGCCGGCGCCGAAGAACATCATGGCCGCGGCCGTCGAGGGCGCACAGGTCGACTTCGACAACGCGCTCGAGATCGAGGGCCGGTACTTCCTGGATCTCGTCACCGGTCAGGTGGCGAAGAACATGATCCAGGCGTTCTTCTTCGACCTGCAGGCCGTCAACGGCTCGCGCGGTCGCGAGAAGGGCCGCGAGAAGTGGAAGGCCCAGAAGGTCATCGTGCTCGGGGCGGGCATGATGGGTGCGGCGATCGCGTACGTGTGCGCGAAGGCCGGCATCGAGGTCGTGCTGAAGGACGTCTCGCAGGAGGCGGCCGACCGTGGCAAGGGCTACTCGCAGAAGCTCGTCGAGAAGGCGATCCAGCGCGGGAAGTCGACGCAGGAGAAGGGCGACGCGCTGCTCGGTCGCATCCTCGCGACGGCCAAGCCCGAGGATGCGAAGGGTGCTGACCTCGTGATCGAGGCGGTGTTCGAGGATCCGAAGGTCAAGGCGCAGGTGTTCGCCGAGATCGAGCCGTTCCTCGCGGAGGGTGCGCTCTTGGGCTCCAACACGTCGACGCTGCCGATCACGGGTCTGGCGGAGGGCGTGTCGCGTCCGGCCGACTTCGTCGGTCTGCACTTCTTCAGCCCGGTCGACAAGATGCCGCTGCTGGAGATCATCAACGGCGAGCAGACGAGCGACGACACCACCTCGCGCGCGCTGGACTTCAGCCAGCAGATCAAGAAGACGCCGATCGTCGTCAACGACTCGCGCGGGTTCTTCACCAGCCGCGTCATCGGCACGTTCGTCAACGAGGGCATCGCGATGCTCGGCGAGGGCATCCCCGCCCAGTCGATCGAGCAGGCCTCGTCGCAGGCCGGCTACCCCGCCCCGGTGCTGCAGCTCACCGACGAGCTCAACATGGAGCTCATGGTGAAGATCCGCGAGGCGACCCTCGCCGCGCTGGAGTCCGAGGGCGGCACCCTGCCCGCCGCGCACGGCTCGTTCGCGGTCATCGACAAGATGATCGAGTCCGGTCGTCCCGGTCGCCTGCGCGGCGCCGGCTTCTACGAGTACGCCGACGGCAAGCGCGTCGGTCTGTGGAAGGGCCTGACCGAGGCGTTCCCGCCGAAGGCGCCCGACGCCGTCCCGTTCGAGGACCTCAAGGAGCGGATGCTCTTCGCCGAGGCGATCGAGACCGTGAAGTGCGTGGACGAGGGCGTCCTGACGACGGTGTCCGACGCCAACATCGGCTCGATCTTCGGGATCGGGTTCCCGGCGTGGACCGGCGGCGTGCTGCAGTACATCAACGGATACCAGCGCCCGGGGAGCGAGCAGACGACCGGCCCCGCCGGGTTCGTCGAGCGGGCGCGCGAGCTGGCCGCGACGTACGGCGAGCGGTTCGAGCCGCCCGCGTCGCTGGTCGCCAAGGCCGAGGCCGGCGAGACCTACACCGACAAGGCGCTCGCCGCGGCCTGATCGGACCGGGGTCGTCCGTCGCCCGTTCGGGCGCGAGACGACCCCGCCGATCGGTGCGGCCACGCCGGTCCGTCCCGCGCGACGCTCCCGTCCGGAGCGCCGCCGCGGGATGGGCGTCGTCGTGCGCCGCACACCCGGACGGGCGACGTCCCTAGACTTCTCGGATCGTGCAGGGGTTTGATACGTGCAGCTGACGGTCCTCGGCAAGTCCCCTGCGTGGCAGGACGTCGACGGTGCATGCAGTGGCTACCTGCTCGAGGAGGACGGCTACCACCTGCTGCTCGAGTGCGGCAACGGCGTGTTCGGCAAGCTCCGGATGCACGTCGACTACACGGACGTCGACGCGTGCGTCATCTCGCACTGCCACGCCGACCACACGCTCGACCTCATCCCCTACACCTACGCGCTGGTGTTCGCGCCGCGCCAGCAACCCGTGCCGGTGCCGCCGTGGCCCGGGACCGACACCCCGGCCCGCCCGCAGCTGCAGCTGCCGCCCGGTGGGCTCAAGGTCATGCGGACCGTCATGACCGCGTGGGGCATGCCGGACCTCGTCGAGCGGGCCTTCGCCGCATCCGAGTACGACCCGGATGAGGAGCTCGTGCTCGGGCCGTTGCGGTTGCGCTTCCGGGCGGTCCCGCACTTCGTCCCCGCCTACGCGGTCGAGATCCGCTCCACGGTCACCGGCGGGCGGTTCGTCTACGGCTCGGACTGCGCGCCGAACGAGGATCTCGTGACGTTCGCGACCGGGGCCGACCTGTTCATGGTCGAGGCGACGCTGCCTCGTCCGGAGCGGACCGGTCCGCGCGGGCACCTGACACCGTCGGAGGCGGCCGAGCATGCCCGTCGGGCCGGGGTGGGGCGAGCGGTGCTCACCCACATCTCCGACGAACAGGACCGGGGGGTCGCGCTGGAGCAGGCCACCGCCGCCGCCGGCGACGTGCCGGTCGAGCTCGCCGAGCCGGGCGCCCGGTACACGATCTGACCTCGTCGGGCCGGGCGCCGCAGCACCCCCGGCCGCTCGAGGCCCGCGACGGCCGCCCCGTCGATCGCCCTGTCGATCGCCCTGTCGTGGCCCGGCACCCCGACGGTGGGTAGATTCACCGCATGCGACCCCGGGAGAGCGACCTGTTCGCGAACTTCGAGCGGATGCGCCGGGAGATGGACGAGATCTTCGGCGGGGTGCTCGACCGTGGCCTGGGCGGGCGGTCTCGACGTGGCGGATTCGAGCCGGCGGTCGACGTGTTCTACGAGACGCCCGAGGATGGACCCGACCGTGGGGTGACGCGCGCCGTCGTGCACGCCGAGCTGGCCGGCATCGACATCGCTCAGGTCGGCCTGGAGATCCGTGGCCGCGAGCTGATCCTGCAGGGCAGTCGTGCGCCGGGGGAGGCCGAGGGCCGCGCCTACCAGCAGGTCGAGATCGGGGCCGGACCGTTCCGCCGCGTCGTGCAACTCGGAGCGGATGTCGTCGCAGACGAGGCCCGGGCGACCTACCGCGACGGGATCCTCCGCGTGGAGCTGCCGCTCGTGCGCCCGCGCAACGTGCGTCACTCGGTGTCGATCTCCGTCGTCGAGGACCTCGACGGCGACGACCTGCTCGACCGCGGCCTGGGGGAGCGTGAGCGCCCGTGATCGAGATCGTCTCCGACGACGGCCTCGCGCACGAGGTCGAGGTCAACGGTCCCGGTAGCCCCGGGCTTCCAGGAGCGCTGCCGGTCCTGCCGCTGCGCGAGACCGTGCCGATGCCGGACACGATGATCCCGCTCGCGGTCGGGCAGGAGCGCTCGGTCCGGCTGGTGGAGGACGTGCTCGCCGGAGACCGTCGCCTGGTCATGGTCGCGTCGAAGACCCCTGACGTCGAGGCGCCCGGTCCGGAGCAGCTGTACCGCGTGGGGGTGGTCGGCACCGTCGCCCGGATGCTCAAGGTGCCCGACGGCAGCCTGCGACTGCTGATCCAGGGCGCCCAGCGCGTGCGTCTCGGAGAGGTGCGGGAGGACGAGCGGTACCTCGTCGGAGACGTCGAGGATGCGCCCGACACGATCGACGGGGAGCCCATCGGCGAGCACACCGTGGCGTCGTTGGAGCTCACGGCGCTGCAGCGCAACGTGCAGGAGACGTTCTCGCGGATCGTCGAGGCGGTCCCGTACCTGCCGGAGGAGCTCCAGCTCGCCGTGGCGAACATCGACGAGCCGGTCGCGCTGAGCCACCTCATCGCGGCCTCGCTGCGGCTCAAGCCCGAGGAGAAGCAGGTGCTGCTGGAGGAGGTCGACGTGCAGGCCCGGCTGCGCAGCCTCACCGCGCTGCTCGCGCGGGAGCTCGAGGTCATCACGATCGGCACCCAGATCCAGACCCAGGTCCAGTCGGAGCTGGAGCAGGGCCAGCGCGAGTACGTCCTGCGCCAGCAGCTCAAGGCGATCCAGGAGGAGCTGGGGGAGGGCGATCCGCAGGAGGCGGAGATCAACGACCTGCGCGAGCAGCTCGACGCCCTGGACCTGCCGGAGATCGTCGCCAAGCAGACCGACCGCGAGCTCCGCCGCCTGGAGGCGATCCCGCAGGCGTCCGCCGAGCACGGCGTGATCCGCAACTACCTGGAGTGGATCGTGTCGCTGCCGTGGCGGCAGCACACCCACGACGACCTCGACCTGCAGCACGCCCGCGAGGTCCTCGACGCCGACCACTTCGGGCTCGACCGGGTCAAGGACCGGATCCTGGAGTTCCTGGCGGTGCGCCGGCTCAAGCCCGACGCCCGCGGTTCGATCCTCTGCTTCGTCGGCCCGCCCGGCGTCGGCAAGACGTCGCTCGGCCGGTCGATCGCCCGCGCGATGGGTCGCAACTTCGAGCGGATCTCCGCCGGCGGCGTCCGCGACGAGGCCGAGATCCGTGGCCACCGCCGTACGTACATCGGTGCGATGCCCGGCACGATCATCCGGGCGCTGCGCGACGCGGGGTCCGACAACCCGCTGCTCATGATCGACGAGATCGACAAGATGGGCAACGACTTCCGCGGGGGCGGCGGCACCCAGTCGGCGATGCTCGAGGTGCTCGACCCGGAGCAGAACTCGACGTTCCGCGACCACTACCTGGACGTGCCGTTCGACCTGTCGCGGGTGATGTTCATCACGACCGCGAACGCGTTGGACACGATCCCCGGGCCGCTGCGCGACCGCATGGAGGTCATCCAGCTCGCCGGGTACACCGCGCAGGAGAAGCTGGAGATCGCCAAGCGCTACCTCGTCCCGCGCCAGCTGGAGCGGCACGGCCTGCGCCGGTCGCACCTGACGTTCGGTGATCCGGCGCTGCGCACGCTGATCGAGGACTACACGCGCGAGGCGGGCGTGCGCAACCTGGAGCGGGAGATCGGGCGGGTCGTGCGCAAGATCGCCCGCGAGATCGTGGAGGCCGAGCAGGCCGACGATCGCGCCGCCGGCTCGGGATCGGGACGTGCGAAGTCCGCGAGGGCGAAGGCCAAGGCGAAGGGACCGCGGCGCGAGACGGTGTCGCGCAAGCGGGTCGCCGAGCTGCTGGAGCGGCCGCCGTTCCACTCCGAGCTGCGCAAGCGCACCCGCCGTCCGGGCGTGGCGACCGGCCTGGCGTGGACACCGGTCGGTGGCGACGTCCTGTTCGTCGAGGCGGCGGCGATGCCGACCAAGCGCTCGGGCACGCTGACGATCACCGGCCAGCTGGGCGACGTCATGACCGAGTCGGTCCGGGCGGCGCTGACCTGGGTCCGCGGCCATACCGACACGATCGCGCCCGACCTGGACCCGGAGTGGTTCAACACCCACGACCTGCACGTCCACGTGCCGGCGGGGGCGACCCCCAAGGACGGCCCGTCCGCGGGCATCACGATCGCGACGGCGCTGTGCTCGCTGATCACGGACCGCGAGGTGCGGCCCGAGGTGGCGATGACCGGCGAGATCACGCTCACCGGCGAGGTCCTGCCGATCGGCGGGCTCAAGGAGAAGGCCCTGGCGGCCCAGCGCAACGGCGTGCGGACGGTCATCGCCCCCCGCGAGAACGAGCGCGACGCCGACGACGTGCCGGAGCCGCTGCGGTCGCGGATCGACTTCGTATGGGTCGACCGGATCGAGAGCGTGCTGGAGCACGCGCTGAGCCGGCGCGCTGATCGCGCCGGCCGGCGCGGGTCGGCGTCGGCCCGATCCACCGACACCGAGAGGA
>JBFWKS010000274.1:0-5713 GCA_050252545.1 Solirubrobacteraceae bacterium | reverse complement strand
TCGCCGTTCAGGGACCGCCCGGCACCGGCAAGACCTACCTGGGCGCGCACGTCATCGCCGCGCTCGTCCGCGACCACGGCTGGCGGATCGGTGTGGTCGCCCAGTCGCACGCCGTGGTCGAGAACCTCCTGGACGCGGTCGTCGACGATGCCGGCCTCGATCCCGAGCGGGTCGGCAAGGAGCTCAAGGGCGGGGCGTCGGCGGAAGGCCGGATGTTCACCGTCCTGAAGGCGGGCGGACAGGCAGCGTTCGCGAACGGTCACGCCGCGTCTGGGTTCGTCCTGGGCGGCACGGCTTGGACGTTCAGCAATGACGACCGCGTGCCGCGCGGGTCGCTCGACCTGCTCGTGGTCGACGAGGCCGGCCAGTTCTCATTGGCATCCACGATCGCCGCCGCGGTGTCGGCCCGCAACCTGCTGCTGCTCGGCGATCCGCAGCAGCTGCCGCAGGTCAGTCAGGGATCGCACCCCGAGCCGGTCGACCAATCCGCGCTCGGCTGGATCGCGGCCGGACACGACGTGCTGCCGCCGGAGCTGGGCTACTTCCTGGCCCGTAGCCGCCGGATGCACACCGCGGTCGCCGGGCCGGTGTCGCGACTGTCCTACGAGGGACGGCTGGACGCGCACCCCGACGCGCCGGTGCGCGCGTTGGAGGGCGTCGAGCCGGGCCTCCGCTCGGTGCCGGTGGAGCACCGTGGCAACGCACAGGAGTCGCCGGAGGAGGCCGACGCCGTCGTGGTGCTCGTTCGCGACGCGATCGGCCGCCGCTGGGCCGAGGGCGACCAGGAGCGACCGCTCGGCCAGGACGACATCATCGTGATCACCCCCTACAACGCGCAGCGCCAGACGGTGCACGACGCACTCACCGCGGCGGGCCTGGGTGAGGTCAAGGTCGGCACCGTCGACGGATTCCAGGGCCAGGAGGCCGCGATCTCGATCGTCACCCTCGCGGCATCGTCGCCGGCGGACGTGCCGCGTGGCATGTCGTTCCTCATCATGCGCAACCGGCTCAACGTCGCGATCTCGCGCGCCAAGTGGGCGGCCTACCTGGTGCACTCCCCGGCGCTGACCGATCACCTGCCACCGACGCCCCGGGGCGTGGCCGAGCTCTCGGCGTTCATCTCGCTGACGGAGGGGGAGGCGGGACCCGGGACAACGCCGTCGGGTGCCGCGGACAGGCGACGGCCGCTTGCGCGGTCGGACTTGCAGGACCGACTCGATGGGATCCAGGCCGACCCGGGCCTGACGGACGATCTGCGACGGCTCGGTGAGGAGACAACCGACGACCTTGGGCCGATCCGGTAAGCACGCTTGGCGCTCCAGAGCAGGTCCTCCACGGCTGGCCCGGTTGGGGAGGTGATCCGCTCTCGCGTCGTACGACGCCCCCATCCCGGAGCACTTCCGGCGCCGCCGGCGCGGACACGCTCGGCTCCCCGCACCTTCCCGCGGCCCGGCAAGCCCCCGCGCGCTACGGCTTGAGCTTGAGCGGGTAGGTGTTGGAGCGCTTGCGGAGGGTCTTGAGCGGGCGGAACCCCTTGCCGCTGCGGATGAAGCGGCGCACCTTCCAGCCGCCGGTGGGGCAGCAGCCGGCGTCGGCGCGACGGTACACGGGCCATGCCAGCGCCGGTCGACCCTTGTAGAAGCCGTAGGACATCTTCGACTGGCCGCCGACCCAGGCCCCGAGACGGGCACGGTTGCCGCTGGTGCCCTGGACGATGCCGCCCCAGAACGCGCCGCCGGTCCCACCGCCCGTGATGATGAACAGCGCGTCGCGGCGACCGTCGCCGTTGAGATCACGACAGGTCCGCACGACCGAGCCGTACTCGAGCGCCGCCGTCACGTCCGCCTCCCGATCGGCGGCGAGCGACGCGATAGTGCCGCTGCGGCACGCCGACGGCGACGCGGCGTCGGCAGCGGGAACGCTCACCGCGACCGCCAGGACCGGGGCGAGGAGGACGGCGGGCAGAGCGCGGCGAGCTGATGTCATGGCCGCAGCCTAGGCGGCCCTGGGGCGGCCACCCAGGGCCCGGGCGGGGGAGGTGCGTGCCTCGCCGGGCGCCCGGCTGTCGGCGCCGGGGAGGCGATGATGTCCGGGTGCCCGCCGGCCGGCCGGCGTCGGGCCCGACGGAGCGATCAGACCCCGAACTCGCCGATCGCCTGCTCGAGCGCGTCGAGGGCGGGGCCGGCACCCGGCCCCAGATCGGCCTGCCGGGCCCGGAACGCCTCCAGCAGCGCCCCGTAGTACCAGCGCTGGTCGTCGCCGCTACCGGTCGTGAACCGATCCCACAGCGCATCGCCCAAGACCGCGTGATCGCGGCCGATGCTCCGCGCGTTGTGGAGCTTGTCGGCCAGCGACACGCGCAACTCGTCCGGCTGCTTGTGCGCGATCGCGTCGAGGTAGGCGACCTTGCGCTCCCGCCACGGGGCCTTGGGCCCGTCCTTGACCGTCGAGTCGCTGTTGGCGAGCACGATCCGAGCGACCTCGTCACCCCACACCTCACGGATCTCCTCGAGCGCGTCCAGGCCACCGCCGTCCTCGACGACGTCGTGGAGCAGGGCGGCGATCGCCTCGTCCTCTCCGGTCTCCATCTCCATCACCAGGCCTGCGACGGCCAGCAGGTGCGACAGGTACGGGATGCCGGTGCCCTTGCGCACGTCGTCGCGGTGGTGGGCGGACGCGTACATCAGAGCCTGGTCGAAGCGGTCGGTCAGCGGGGGCATGGGCGTGGTGATCTCCGGGGTCGGACGAGCGTGCACGGTGAGGTCGGCCCGCGCGCGCCGACTCTGACACAGGGACGGGCACGCGCGGTCGCGACGAGCGTCTACACGCCACGTCGACGTCGCCCGATGAGTTCGGGCGTGGTCCCTCGTCTCTATGGCAACACCGACCGACCACTTCCCGAGGAGCCCCCGTGCCCACCAAGCCCCGCATGATCTTCGTCAACATCACCGTGTCCGACCTCGACGCGTCGAAGGCGTTCTTCACCAAGCTCGGCTTCGAGTTCAACCCCGACTTCACCAACGAGGACTGCGCCTGCATGGTCGTCAGCGACCAGGGCTACGTCATGCTCCAGACCAACGAGAGCATTCGCCGGTTCACCCGCAAGGACCTGGTGGACTCCCACACCGCGACCGAGGCGATCCTCTGCGTGTCGGCCGAGTCGCGCGAGGAGGTCGACACGTTCGCCGACACCGCGCTGGCGTCGGGTGGTACGCCCTCGGGCGACCCGCAGGACTACGGGTTCATGTACGGACGCAGCTTCCAGGACCCGGACGGCCACCTGTGGGAGGTCATGTGGATGGATCCGGCCGCGGCCGAGGTCGGCCCCGCGGAGTTCGAGGCGGCATCCAAGACCGACTGAGCGACGGGCCGAGGCGCATGGGCTCGACCAGATCGTCAGAACCGGTCGAGCCCGCCGAGCGGCACCGCCAGACCCGGCAGCAGCGGCGACCGCAGGTCGTCATCGTCGCCCCGCACGGTCGGCTCGGCATCGCGCCGGACGATCCGTGCGGCGAGCGGGCCGGTCGTGATCAGCCACACCTCGCTCGCGCCGGCGTCGAGGTAGCGCTCCGTCTTGATATCGGCGTCGTATCGCGCCGTGGACGGCGACGCGACTTCGACGACCAGATCACCGACCGGCCACGGACGCACGCCGGGCGATGGCAGGTCGCGCCCGTCGGCGAACCACTGCAGGTCGGGGCCGAAGAACGTGTCCGGCCCGATCTCGGTGTCGACCGGAAGCAGGACGTGCCCACGGTCGGGCGCAGCGTCACACCAGGCCAACAGCCGGGCGTGCAGGCGCCCGGCGACGATCTGGTGGATCGGCAGCGGGTCGTTCATCGTGACCAGCGCACCGTCGAGCAACTCGACCCGGAATCCGGGAGAGGACTCCGGAAGGGCGAGGTACTCCTCGCGGGTGAGCCGGGCGGCGATCGGCATCGTGCTCGTCATGGTAGGTCCGGGGGTCGGGGGTGTCCATCGGCCCCGCGAACGTCGCCGGTCGGCCGGTGACGGACCTACCGCCCGACTGCGCCGAATCGGTGCCGACATCGCGACGGTCACGACCGCCGGCCACTCCCTGCGGCATGGTGGTGGTCCGGCGATCCGGTCGCACGGCCGCGGCCCGTCGACGCAACCGACCCGCGGAGTCGTGCGCGTACCGCGGTCCACGGTCCCGTCCCGTCGATCCGGCACACTCGTGCGGTGCCGGTGCTCGACACCACCTTCGACGCGGTCGCTCGTCTGCTGGCGACCGGTGATGTGCTCGTCCTGACCGGAGCGGGCATCTCGACCGAGTCGGGCATCCCCGACTACCGCGGCCCGGACGGCGAGCGGCGCGTCACGCCGATGCAGCACGACGAGTTCGTCGGATCGTCGGCCGCGCGACAGCGGTACTGGGCCCGGTCGTTCGTCGGCTGGCAGCGCATGTCGACGGTGGAGCCCAACGCCGGGCACCGCGCGCTGACGCGACTGCAGGACACCGGACATGTCGGCACGGTGATCACCCAGAACGTCGACGGGCTGCACCAGCGCGCCGGCACCCGCGACGTCATCGAGCTCCACGGCGCGCTGGCCGACGTGCTCTGCCTGACGTGCGACGACCGCACCGGACGGGCCGACCTCGACCGGCGGATGCGCGACGAGAACCCCGGGTTCGTCGTCACCGACGGTGCGATCCGCCCCGACGGCGACGTCGCACTGCACGCCCTGGACGTCGAGCGGTTCGTGGTGCCGCGGTGCGACGGGTGCGGCCACGACACCCTGATGCCGGACGTCGTGTTCTTCGGTGGCTCGGTCCCCAAGGACCGGGTCGCCCGGTGCATGGACCTGACCGATCGGGCGTCCGCGCTGCTCGTCCTCGGGTCGTCCCTGAAGGTGTTCTCGGGCTACCGGTTCGTCCGCCGCGCCCGCGCCAACGGCACCCCGATCGCCCTGATCACCCGCGGCCCGACCCGTGCCGATGACGACGTCACCGTGAAGATCGACGCGGGCCTGGGGGAGACGCTGGAGGCACTGGTGGAGCGGCTCGAGGCCTGACGCCGCTCGTTCGGTGCCGTCACCATCCCGCGGCGTCCCGCTGATGATCGTCGGCGACCTCGCGCCCCTGCCCCGCGCGGCTGACGACCGTCCGCGATCCCGCGCCCCGCCGAGGTCGGCCGACGCGGAGGTCGGGAGAGGCCATGGGCGAGCCCTACCGCCCGTCGACGCGCCGCGCCCGCTCCAGTCGGCGACGGTCACGCTTGGTCGGCCGACGACCTAGATCGGCGCCCAATGGCGTGCTCAACCGCCGCAGCTCGGCGTGGCGCTCGCGCTCCGCCCGGCTCTCCGGGGTCTCCTCGTACAGCCGCTGCGCCTCGCTCGCCGGGCCGCGGCGCTGCGCTGTCGCGCGGACGTCGACGTGGAAGCGTTGCTGCCCGACGGTGATCGTCAGGCGGTCTCCGGGTGCCACCAGCCGCGACGGCTTCACGTTGACGCCGTCGCGCTGCACGTGCCCCGCCCCGATCGCCTCGACGGCCAGCGGACGCGTCTTGAAGAACCGCGCGGCCCACAGCCAACGGTCCACGCGCACCGGGTCGGACGGATCGGCCATCGGCCCATCGTGCCACCTCCGGCGCACGGCGGGACGGGATGCCCCGGCGTCGCCGTACGCCGTGGAGACGCAATCTGGCGAACCGGGTTCCGTCCCGCGATTCGACCCCGCCCGTCGACCCGC
>JBFWKS010000273.1:0-5787 GCA_050252545.1 Solirubrobacteraceae bacterium | reverse complement strand
ACCGACGTGTCGCTGGTCAAGTTCTTCGGCGCGAAGGTGCAGCACGACGAGATCGACCGCGCGATCCAGATCCACGGCTCGCTCGGCTACAGCTCCGACCTGCCGCTGGAGGAGATGTACCGCCACGCGCGGGCGGCGCGGATCTACGACGGGCCCGACGAGGTCCACCGCCAGTCCGTCGCCCGCCAGGTGCTCCGCGGCTACGCGCCGCCGCCGGACGAGGTCCCGTCCGAGCACGTGCCGACGCGCCGGGAGCACGCCCGCGAGAAGTTCGCCGAGCTCCTGACGACGATCACCGCCGATGACTGATGCGCCCGACGTCGTCGACGTCGACGCGGTCGCCGCGTGGATGGACGACGAGCGACTCGGAGCCGGGCCGCTGGAGGACGTGACGCCGGTGGGTGGCGGCACGCAGAACGTGATGCTGCGCTTCCGTCGCGGCGACCGGGAGCTCGTGCTGCGCCGCGGCCCACGGCACCTGCGCCCGAGGTCCAACGACGCGCTGCGCCGCGAGATCCGCGTCCTGCGTGCACTCGCCGACACCGACGTGCGCTGCCCACGGATCGTCGCGGCGGGCGAGGACACCGGCCCGTTCGGTGGGTCGGTCGGCTACCTCATGACGCCCGTCGACGGGTTCAACGCGACGGTCGCGCTGCCCGATCTGCACGCCGGCGACGCGTCGGTCCGGCACCGGATGGGGCTGGATGCCGTCGACGCGCTCGCAACGCTGCACGCCGTCGACCACGCCGCGGTCGGTCTCGGCGACCTCGGCCGCCCTGAGGGGTTCCTCGAGCGCCAGGTGCCGCGCTGGCTCGGCGAGCTCGACGGCTACGCACAGCTCGACGGCTACCCCGGCCCGCAGCTTCCGGGCCTGGACGAGACCGCGGCGTGGCTGGAGGAGCACCGGCCCGCGGCGTTCGTCCCCGGGATCGTGCACGGCGACTACCACCTGGCCAACCTCATGTTCGCGCCCGACGGGCCGCGGGTCGCGGCGATCGTCGACTGGGAGATGTGCACCGTCGGCGACCCGCTGCTCGATCTGGGCTGGCTGCTGGCCACCTGGCCCGACGAGCGGTCGGCGGCCGTCGCCGGCGCGATCGGTACGACGGGTGGCCTGCCGGAGCCGGCCGAGCTGATCGACCGCTACGCGCAGCGGTCCACGCGTGATCTCGGTGCGATCGACTGGTACACGGTGCTGGCCTGCTTCAAGCTCGGGATCGTGCTCGAGGGCACCCATGCGCGTGCGTGCGCGGGCAAGGCCTCCAGGGAGACCGGCGACTTCCTGCACGCCGTCGCGGTCGATCTCTTCGAGCGTGCGCGGGAGACGGTCGCATGACCGACGGCCTGCTCGACCTGACCGGCAAGGTCTGCCTCGTGACCGGCGGCAGCCGCGGGCTCGGGCGCGAGATGGTCCACGCGTTCGCCGCCCACGGCGCCGATGTCGTCATCGCCAGCCGCAAGCTCGACGCCTGCGAGGCGGTTGCCGCCGCGGTCCGCGAGCAGCACGGCCGCGAGGCGCTGCCGCTGGCCGCCAACGTCAGCGACTGGGCGCAGTGCGACGCGCTCGTCGACGCCGCCTACGCCCGCTTCGGCCGCATCGACGTGCTCGTCAACAACGCCGGCCTGTCGCCGCTGTACCCGAGCCTGACCGAGGTCGAGGAGGCCCTGTTCGACAAGGTCGTCGCGCTGAACCTCAAGGGCCCGTTCCGGCTCACCGCGCTCGTCGGCGAGCGGATGGCGGCCGGCGACGGCGGATCGGTCATCAACGTCTCCTCGGTCGGGTCGGTCCGCCCCGACCCCGCGTACCTGCCCTACGCCGCGGCGAAGGCCGGCCTCAATGCCCTCACCGAGGGCTTCGCCCACGCCTACGGACCGACCGTGCGCGTAAACACGATCATGGCCGGCATGTTCGCCACCGACATCGCCGACGCGTGGGATCGCGACGCCGTCGACGCCCACGCCAGGAGCGCGTTCGCCCTCGGGCGCGTCGGCGAGCCCCGCGAGATCGTCGGCACGGCCCTGTACCTCGCTTCCGGGGCGTCGAGCTACACGACCGGGGCGACGCTCAGGGTCGACGGCGGGACGCGGTGACGGGCCGGCACGGGCGCGCGATCCGCTCGCCCTTGCGGCCGAGACACCCGCAGGACGGCTCAGGACCGAGCGCCCGGTGCGCAGCCCCGCCGAGCAGGCGCGACCGCTCTGCCCCCAACGGCGGACGGATCTCCCTCTCGCGGGCCCGCGGACCGAACCTATGCTCGGAAGGACCCCGACCAGGAGCCCGCCGTGCCCGTCGACCCGTTGGACGACAACCTCATCCACCGCATCAACGTCGGGGACAGCCTGACCCGCAGCGCCTGGCGCGACCCACATGCCGAGGCGCTCGTGGAGGGGGACCGCCGGCTGAGCTACGGCGAGCTCAACGCGCTGGTCAACCGCGTCGCGCGCGGCCTGTTGGACCGCGGTCACCGTCCCGGCGACGTCGTGGCGCTCGCGTCGGGCAACAGCATCGAGTTCCTCGTCACGTACTACGCCTGCGCGAAGGTCAGTCTCGTGTGCGTGCCGATCAATCTCGGCTGGCGCCCGGATGAGGTCACCCACGTCCTACGCGACTCGGGCGCCCGAACGTTGATCGTCCAGGCGCCGCTCGTCGACGCCGTCGAGCCGTCGCTCACCGATGCGGACGGCGTCACCGCGGTCATCGTCGTGGGTGACGGTCCCGCCACGGTCGCCGATCGGGCCACCGAGCCGTTCCAGGGGCTGGCGAGCACGGCGGATGCGGGCGAGCCGGAGTGCGTCGTCGGTGACCGCGACCCGCTGGCCTACCTCTACACCAGCGGTACCACCGCGGCCCCCAAGGGCGTCATCGGTCACCACGTGGCGGTGTACGTCGAATCGATGGCGATGGCGATCGAGGGCCGCTTCGCCGCCGACGACCGGTTCGTCGCGATGATGCCGATGTTCCACACCGCCCAGCTCAACTGCCATTGCACGACGGCCATCCTCGTCGGGGCGACCATCCACGTCCTGCCGGGGTTCGACGCCGACGTGCTGCTGTCGCTGATCGAGCGCGAGCGGATCACCCAGATCTTCGGCCTGCCGATGATGTACCGCGCGATGCTCGACCACCCGTCGATCGGCGAGCGAGACCTCTCCAGCCTGCGTCGCGCGCTGTACGCGATGGCCCCGATGCCCCAGGACATGCTGCGCCGCTGCCTGGAGACCTTCGACTGCGACTTCTACCTCCTCTTCGGGCAGACGGAGATGAGCCCCACCACGACGATCTTCCGTCCGGAGCATCAGCTCACCCGTCCGGGGGCCGCCGGCACGCCACTGGTCAACGTCCAGGTGGGGATCATGGACGAGGAGGGCGCGTTGCTGGACCGGGGCGCCACCGGCGAGATCGTCTACCGCGGTCCGCAGACGATGACCGGCTACCTGCACAACCCGGAGGCGACCGCGGCGGCGTTCGCGGACGGGTGGTTCCACTCCGGTGACGTCGGACATCTCGACGACGAGGGCCTGCTGTGGTTCACCGACCGGCGCAAGGACGTCATCAAGAGCGGCGGCGAGAACGTCGCGTCGATCGAGGTCGAGAAGGCGCTCTACGCCGCCGACCCCGGGATCGCGGAGGCGATCGTCGTCGGCCTCCCCCACGACCGCTGGAGCGAGGCGATCACGGCGTTCGTCGTGCCGGGCGAGGGGACGCAGATCGACGAGGAGGCGCTGCGGCGGTCGGTGCGCGAGCACCTGGATCCGTACAAGGTGCCGAAGGCCGTGGTCGTCGTCGACGAGCTGCCGCGCACCTCCACCGGAAAGGTCCAGAAGCACGTGCTCCGGGAGCGCCACGCCGACCTCTACCGCTGATGCCGCCCGGCAACGACGGGGGTCCACGGCCGTGCGGGTCAGGCGAGCCGGCGCGCCCGGATCACGGCATCGACACCGCTGCGGGCCCCCGGCCGCGGACGCTCCTCGGCGACGAGCAGCGCCCAGCGATCGGGGTCGAGCGCGGCACGGGCGTCCTCGACCGTGACCTGCACCTGTCCGGCCGCGGCCGTCTCGGTGCCGGTGGCCGGGTCGATCGGCCGATGCCCGACCAGGAACAGCGTCCCGCCGGGCGCGACCCCGGCCGCCAGACGCCGCACCATCGCGTCGACCGACCCCGCCACGTGGACGTACAGGCAGACCACCAGGTCGTACGCGGCCTGCGGTGGCGTCCAGGTCCCCAGGTCGGCCGCGATCCACTCGACGCGCTCGGCGACGTCCCCACCGAGCTGCTCGGCCCGCGACCGTGCGTGGTCCAGCGCCGTGGTGGAGAAATCGACGGCCGTCACCCGCCATCCCCGCTCGGCGAGCCAGAGCGTCTCCGCACCGTGGCCGGCGCCTGCGTCCAGCGCGCGACCCGGGGGCAACTCGTCGACCTCCGCGAGCAGGTGGGCGTTCGGGGGACGCCGGTCGACCGCGTGGGCGCCCTTGCGCAACGCCTGCGACCACCGTCGGTCCCAGGACTCGCGGCCGTAGTCGCCGGTCTTCTGCTGCGCGGACGTCATCGTAGGGCCATCATCGCCCGGCGCCACCCCCGCGCCAAGCGATATTGCCGTTCCGGCAAGACACGCGAACAGCAAGCCCTTGCGCCAAGCATCACGGCTTGCAACACTTAGCTATATGGCTAACTCTTCGGCCGCGCTCGACGAGGTGCTCGGCGCGCTGGCCGATCCGACCCGGCGCGCCGTGGTCCGGCGCCTGGGCCGCGGACCGGCGAGCGTCGGTGAGCTCGCGCAGCCGTTCCCGATGACGCTGCCGTCGTTCATGAAGCACGTGCGCACGCTCGAGACGAGCGGGCTGATCCGCACCGCCAAGGCCGGTCGCGTGCGGACCTGCTCGCTCAACCGCGAGCGGCTCGCGCTCGTGGACCACTGGCTCGCCGAGGAGCGTCGCCTGTGGGAGGCCCGCACCGACCGCCTGGAGCAGCTCGCCACCAACCCGAAGGAGACCCGATGACCGATCGCCCGCTGGACCCCGACCTCGACCTGACCATCCAGCGCCTGATCCGCGCGCCGCGGGAGCGGGTGTGGCGTGCCTGGACCGACCCGGCACTCCTGGAGCAGTGGTGGATCCCGGCACCGATGCAGACCCGGGTCGATCGGCTGGACGTGCGCTCCGGCGGCGCGTTCGTCACGCGGATGAGCGACGACGGCCAGGTGTTCGTCCCCCACACCGACTGCGTGTTCCTGCTCGTCGAGGAGGAGCACCGGATCGTCTTCACCAACGCCGTCGACAGCGCCTGGCGTCCGGCGTCGCCGTCCCCCGTCGCGATGGCCGCCGAGATCGTCCTCGACGAGCACCCCGAGGGCACCGACTACCGCGCCATCGTCCGCCACCACGACCCCGCGCAGCGCGCCCGCCACGAGGAGCTCGGCTTCTTCGACGGCTGGGGCGCCGTCACCGCGGCGCTCGCGGAGCTGGCCGAGGGCGCGCCCGCGGACTGATCTCGATCGACCGGGCGGCGGGAATCGACCTGGACGCCCCGTCCCGCGACGACCGTCGCGCATCGTGCCGCACGTCGGAGGGACGGTCGCCCACGGCCTGCGCGGCCAGGCGAAGGGGCCGCCCCTATCGGCGCGGTGGGAAGAGCCGCTCGGCGGCGAGGACTGCGGCGGCGCGGCGGCGGGCGACGACGGCGGGGGCGGTGGCGTCCTCGAGCTGGTGGAACTCGACGGCCATCGACCAGCCCATGCTCAGGTGCACGAGGAGCAGGAGGACATCGATCGGCTCGAAGGCGTCGTCGAG
>JBFWKS010000272.1:0-5820 GCA_050252545.1 Solirubrobacteraceae bacterium | reverse complement strand
TGGTGCACCGGGGCCAGCCGTTGGTGCGATCGCTCGCCAGACCGTATGCTCGCAAGGGAGAGCAGTTCGAAGACGTCGTCCAGGTCGGATGCGTGGGGTTGTTGAAGGCCATCGACCGGTTCGATCCCTACGCGGGGAACCGGTTCGTGAGCTTCGCCGCACCGAACATCACCGGCGAGATCAAGCGCCACTTCCGCGACCACTGTTGGGCGGTCCACGTGCCGCGCGGCACCCAGGAGCTGGACGCCAAGGTCGCCCGCGCCACGGACCGGCTCTCGGCGCAGCGCGGCAACGCGCCGACGGCCGCCGAGCTCGCCGCGGAGCTCGGAGAGCCGTTGACACAGGTCGAGCAGGCGATCCAGGCCGGGCGGGCGTTCCGCCCGATGTCGCTCGACCGCCCCACCGACGACGAGGCCCGCACGGCACTGGACGCCTTCGGGACCCCCGACGCCGGGTACGGGAACGCCGAGCGCCGGCACCTCATCCAGGACGCGTTCGAGGCGCTCGACCCCCGCGAGCGCGAGGTCGTCCTGCTGCGGTTCCACGCCGGGTGGTACCAGCGCGAGATCGCCGAACGGATCGGCGTCTCGCAGATGCAGGTGTCGCGGATCCTCGGCCAGGCCATCCGCCGGATGCGCCGACAGCTCGACGCCGGGGACGATTCGACCGCACCGCCCCCGCGTCGCGCGCGCCCGACGGCGCGCCCGTCCCGTCGCCGGCTCGCGGGACGCGTCGCCGGGCGTGTGTCCGCACGCCCGCCCGGCACCGCCGTCGGAGGCGCCGCCTGATGCCCGCGGTCCGCGAGCCCGGGCGGGCCCCCGCCCGGGTTCGGGCCGCGCGCCGCCCGGGGACGGCGGCCCGATGAGCCCCGGACGTTGGGCGGGCGACCCGTCCGACAGCAAGTCGGCGCTCTCGCGCCTCTCGGACGTCATGGCCCGGATGTACAAGGACGACTCCGGGCGGGGGCCGACCGTCGTGCGGTCATACGCCCTCGGCGCCGACGGGATCGTCTGCGTCCTGGAGGACACCCAGACCCCGGTCGAGCGGCGCCTGACCGAGCTCGGTGAGCTGCAGCGCGTCCGCGAGGTCCGCCTGTTCTTCCGGCACGCGTCGGAGGAGGAGATCCGGGCGGCGGCCGAGG
The DNA here is from genome assembly GCA_050252545.1 of Solirubrobacteraceae bacterium. Lineage (GTDB taxonomy): Bacteria > Actinomycetota > Thermoleophilia > Solirubrobacterales > Solirubrobacteraceae > Patulibacter. The sequence continues at coordinate 4,679 of JBFWKS010000272.1, read as the reverse complement.
AGGTGACCGGGCGCAGGGTCCGGGCCTTCCTCAGCGGCCTCGACGCCCGTGCAGACGTGTGCGCCGAGCTCTTCCTCTTCGAGCCCCCGGACTGACCCGGGGGAGCCGGGCGGCCCGCGACGCATCGCGCCCGCCGCCGCCGGGTAGCAGCCCGGTGGGTGAGCGTTCTGCGTCCGTGGCGGCACGGAGCGACGCCCGGACGCGTCGCCCGGGACCACGGTGGTCCCGGGCGGTCGCCCTGGTGCGACCCCAGGGGCCCCGCCGCCGGTCGGCCCCCGCCGCGACACGAGCGCCGGGCCCACGCGTGACCGGACGATGCCGGCGGCACCCCGCCCGTGCGCCGTGTCCCGCCCGTTTCGTAGGCGCGGGCATGGGTCGGTGAGCCGACCGTTTCGTAGGCCCGGGCATGGGTAGGCGAGCGATGAACCCCTCGACGAAGGAGGAGCGCGATGCCGACCATCGAGCAGCAGATCGAGATCACCGTTCCGGTGAGTACCGCCTACGACCAGTGGACGCAGTTCGAGGAGTTCCCGTCGTTCATGGACGGGGTCCGCGAGGTGCGCCAGCTCGACAGCACGCACCTGCACTGGAAGGCCCAGGTGGCCGGCCAGGAGCGGGAGTGGGACGCGGAGATCGTCGAGCAGCACCCCGACCGCTGCGTCTCCTGGCGCAGCACCTCGGGCAAGGCCAACCACGGCGAGGTGACCTTCGAGCCGCTGGACCGCGAGCACACCCGCGTCACGCTGCACCAGGACGTCGACCTGGAGGGCGTCGTCGAGCACGTGGGCAACGCCCTGGGGCTGATCGAGGCCCAGGCCCGCCGAGACCTGGCGCGGTTCAAGCACCTGATCGAGTCCCGGGGGGTGGCGTCGGGCGGTTGGCGCCACGACGTCCCGCAGGACGCCGTGCAGGGATCGCCGCCGCCGGGGGCCCCTCCGGCCGCGCCGTCGGGCGCGCCCCGCCTGGACCCCGAGCTCCCCACGGCCGGCGGTCCGACGACCGGCTCGGCCCCGCAGCCCGACCCGGACGCGCCGACGTCCCCGCGGGCGCCGGACGCGCCGCCCCCGGGCTGGTAGCGACGCGCAGGCCGGGCCGCCGGCGCCGGTCCGCGACCGACCGTGACGGGACCGTCGGGGCCGGTCCGCGACCGGCCGTGACCGCCCCTTCCCGGGAGGGGGCTGTTGGGGTCGGCGGTGGGGTCGGCGGTCGCGGGGTCGGTCTTGGGCGGTGCCGGGAGCTCAGCCGCCGATCCGGCGCCGTCGCACCAGCGGCAGGAGGGCCCACAACGCCAGGCACCATGCGAGGGTCCACGCGGTCGGCGCGAACCGCACCCAGCCGTCGAGCACGCGGTCGCCGACGAGCAGCGACGCGGCACCGAGGGCCACCGTCGTCGCGGCCGCGCCCGCCAGCAGCATCCGCGATCCGACCGCGACGAGCCATCCCGCCTGTCCACGATGCAGCAGCGCCCGGTGCACCACGCTCGGCGCCAGCAGCAGGACGGTCGCCGCCATCCCCGCGAGGATCGCCACGACATAGGCGTCGCGCTGCAGTCCCTCGAGCTTCGCGTTGAACGGCACCGCGAGCAGAAACCCGACGATCACCTGGATCCCGACCGCGGCGACCCGGGTCTCCATGAGCATCTCGGCGATCTGCCGCGTATGACGCTCGCTGGTGGTCTCGCCCGTGCGGTGGTCCTGTCGGGCGGTGCCGGAATCGTCGGTGCGCGGCTCGGCGTCGTCGGACATCCCCTCCCCGTACCCGCCGTGCGCCGGTCGCGACCGTCGGGATGTCCGGGCCGGACCGACCCGGAGCATGCCCGCGTCGGGTTTCGCCACCCGGAGCCCGGGTAGTGGTCATCCATGCCGACCTCCGAACAGCTCCGACCGCACGCCGACCTCGACCGGACGAAGCCGGCTCCGTGGTTTCACCGCACGGGTCTCCCGATCGTCATCGGCCTGCTCGTGGTGGCGGTGGTGGTGTTGCTGATCGTCGGGTCCTACATCGGCGCGATCGCCTGCGTCATCGCGATCGCCGGCATCGTCCTCGCGGGTGGGATGACCAGGGCGATGGACGTCAGCGAGCAGGACCGGGAGGACGAGGCGGACCAGCGTCGGCGCGGACGACGCACCGGTGACTGGTCGTGAGGTCGGCGACTCCGCGCCACCCCGCCGACCACCGGCCCCGCGCTACTGCAACGCCGACGTCAACCGTGCCAGGTTGTCGACGACGCGGTGGTGTCGCGGGAGCCTCAGGTGCTCGTCGAGGGTCAGTTCGACGCTGACGGTCCGGTAGTGGTCCTCGACCTCGCGCATGCGTGAGACGAAGTCGGCCCCGCTGACCATGAGCGACACCTCCATGTTGAGGCCGAACGAGCGCATGTCCATGTTGCTGGACCCGACGACCGCCACGTCGTCGTCCACCGTCACGTGCTTGGCGTGCAGGATGTACGGCGCCGGATACCGGTGGATCCGCACCCCGGCCCGCAGCAACTGGGTGTAGTAGGACCGCTGCGCGTGGAACACCAGGGGCTGGTCGCCGATCTCGGACACGAACAGCTCGACGTCCAGGCCCCGCTCGGCGGCGGTCGTCACCGCATGCATCAACGACTCGTCGGGGACGAAGTACGGACTGGTGATGCTCACCCGCCGCTGTGCGCTGTAGATCAAGGAGTTGAACAGCTTGAGGTTGTTCTCATCGTCGAACCCCGGGCCGCTGGGCACGACCTGGCACTCCAGGGTGGAGCCCGCCAGCGACGCGTCCGGCACCCGGACGCGGGCGTCGGGTGCCTCCCCCGTCTCGCTCGCCCAATCGGTCAGGAACACCGCTTCGAGCGCGTCGACGACCGGGCCCTCCAGCCGGACCATCAGCTCCTGCCACTGCAAGCCGCGGCGCCGGTTGCCGCGCTTGTTGTAGCTGCGGTCGATGAGGTTCTGGGACCCCATGAACCCCAGTTCGCGATCGACGACCAGCAGCTTGCGGTGGTTGCGCAGGTCGGGTCGCTGGTAGCGCCCGCGCCACGGTTGCACCGGCAGCATCGGCCGCCACTCCACGCCGGTCCGCTTGAGCTCGCGGATCGTCCGGCGGTACCGCGCCGTCCGGGCCGTGCCGATGTGGTCGTAGAGCAGCCGCACCCGCACGCCGCGGGCCACCGCGTCCCGCATCGCGGCGAAGAACGGCGCGGTCGTGTCGTCGAACGCCGCGATGTAGAACTCGCAGTGCACCTCCTCGCGGGCGTCGGCGACCGCGGCGGTCATCTGCTCCATCGCGTCGTCGTACTCCTCGATGAGGTGTGCGTGGTTGCCCGTCACGAGCGGCATGGCCCCGAGGTTGCGGTTGAGCTCCACCACCGACGCCAGCCACGGCGGACCCGGGTCGTCGTCGGGGACGCCGTCCATGCCCGCGGTGCGCTCGAGGATCAACTGGTTGACGCGCCGCTGCTGCAGCCGGCGGCGGGCCGGCAGCTTGGGGTTGCCGATGAGCAGGAACGCGATCACCCCCACGTAGGGGATGAGGAAGATCGCCAGGAGCCAGGCCATCGCCGACTCGGGACGGCGGTTGATCGGAACGATGACCACCGCGGCCACCCGCACGGCCATGCCGACGATGTCGTAGGCGAGGGTCCCGCGGAGCAGCAGGTCGAACGGATCCACGCGGCAACGCTACCGGGAGGCGCCGCGATCCTCCCGACCGCTCGGCGCGCGGAATCCCGTGGTCGCGTGGGTGCCGTCGCAGAAGGGCCTGATCCGCGAGCGGCCGCACCGGCAGAGCGCCACCGGGCTGCGTCCCGTCGGCACGACCGCGCCGTCCTGGTCGCACAGCTCGATCGGCCCGCGGACGATGAGCGGCCCGTCGCGGTACGGCGTGATCCGGACCGGGGGATCCTGGTCGCCCTCAGCGCTCATCGGCCCCCTGCGCCCGGACCACGACGAGCTCCTCGTCGCACTCCCCGGGGTTCAGGAGTCCGCGCCGGCGCAGGACGTCCTCCCGCCCCCGCATCACCGGCCCGAACGGAATCCGGGCGCGGACGTCGGCCGCCACCTCCATCCCCGCGGCCCGGAGCCGGTCGACGGTCCGTCCCACGTCGGCCACGGTGCTCTGGACGACGAGCAGCCGTCCGCCGGCCCGCAGGCGCCCCGGTGCGTCGGCACAGATCCGGTCGAGCACCTCGCGGCCGTCCCGGCCCGCGTCCCAGCCGCGCGCACGACCGTGGGGCGCGCGCCCGACGGTGGCCGTCGGTACGTACGGCGGGTTGGCGACGATGACGTCGAACCGGCCGTCGGGGACCGCGTCGAACAGCCGTCCGCGCCGCACCCGCCCGCGGACCCCGTGGCGCCTCAGGTTGAGCCGCGCGCTGGCCGCGGCGCGGCGCGAGACGTCGACGGCCGTCACCCGGGCGCCGGCGACCGCCGCCGTGACGGCGAGGGCGCCGCTGCCGGTGCACAGATCCAGCACGTCGGCGCCGTCGAGCCGCTCGGCCCGCAGGGCGTGCGCCAGCAGCCAGGTGTCCTCCGCCGGGCGGTACACCCCCGGCAGGACGCGCAGCCCCGGGGTCGCCGCAGGCCCCACGTCGAGCAATGCGGGCAGGGGCGGCAGGAGGACGGCGTCGTCGAGCAAGGGTCACCTCGGGTCGGAACGGCAGGACGGGGCGGCGGGACTGATGAGACGAGGGCGGAGCGGGG
>JBFWKS010000271.1:0-5936 GCA_050252545.1 Solirubrobacteraceae bacterium | reverse complement strand
CCCCGCCGCGCGTGCGCACCGACGTCATCCCGACGGTCGCCGTGCCACCGGGGTGAGGTCCCGGGTCCCGCGCGGCGGCGCGAGGGTCGTCGCGGCGGCGTCGGGCGCACAGCGGGTCGGTTCACCGTCGTCCGGCGACGGTCAGCTGCCCCGCTCCCCGAACACCCGGACCGCTCGCCCCCTGAACCACACAGCGGGTCGGTCCACCGTCGCCCGGCGACGGTCAGCCGCCCCGCTCCCCGAACACCGGACCCGTACCGCGTGCCTCAGCCGCCGCCCAGCGTCCGGCCGAGCGCGATCGCCGCGACGCCGAGGACCATCGCGAGCCCGATATTGGCCGCCGCCCACGCCACCCGACGGCCCTCGGCGAGCCGCAGGGTGTCGACCATCCACGTCGAGAACGTGGTGTAGCCACCGAGCAGGCCGGCCCCGAGCACGAGCGCGGTGGCGTGCGGGGCGGCGAGTCCGGTGAGCAGACCCAGGAGCAGCGCGCCGGTCAGGTTGACCACGAGGATCCCGAGCGGCAACGTCGCGCTGGCCCGCAGCAGCACCAGTCGGTCGACGAGCACGCGCAGCGCCGATCCCGCCCCACCGGCGACGCCGACCAGCAGCAGCGTGCCGGTGGTCATCGGCCCGCATCTCCACCGACGCCACGTCCACCCGTCGCCGATCGACCGGCCGCCCCACCTACACCTGGCGGGCCGGCCGCTCCTCCGGTCGGCCCGCGGCCGTCGACCGGGCGTACCCCGAACCCCGCGCTCCGGGCCCCGGCCACCCCGGCAAGAGCGGCCACGAGTCCCACCGCCACGCTCGCGGCGACGTAGCCGGCCGCCCGCCCGAGCGCGTCGGCGTCGAGCATCTCGAGCACCTCGAGCTGGAGCGTCGAGAACGTGGTGAGCCCGCCACAGAGGCCGGTCCCCAGGAGCATCCGTCCGGTGATCGACCTCCGGTCCGCGCCGGCGAGCACGGTGACGACCGCTCCCAGGAGCAGCGCCCCGGTGACGTTCACCACCAGCGTCTCCCACGGCCACGAACCCGGATCGGTGTCCAGCGCCTCGGCCACGAGAGCCCGCACCATGCTGCCGATCGCACCACCGGCCGCCGCGGCCAGCAGCAGCCCGGCGCCGGGGCTCACCCGCGCCGCGTCGGGGGCCACGCTCACCGGCCCGACACCCGGTCCGCGGGTGCGCATACATGTGCGGGAGCGAATGCGGATACCGGTGCGGGCATCGTCGCGGAGGCGGTGGCCCGTCCCGGGGCCGCAGGCGTCACCCCGCAGACGGGGTATCGCGTCGGGACCGGCGCCCCGCTCATCCGAGCAGGTGCACTCCGAGCACGATCAGGAGGATCACCTTGACCCCCTCGGGAATGACGTAGGCGAGGTGCAGCCGCGACGGCGGGACCTCCTCGCCGGCCGTGATCCGTGCCGCGCGTCGGTCCAGGGGCGGACGGACCAGTCCGAGCTGCAGCGCGAGCAGGACCGCGATCACCCCGATGAGCACGCCGGTGGTGGAGTCGGGGTCACCGAGCAGCGCGACGCCGACGAGCACGAGCGCGAGGACGGACTCGACGGCGTTGACCGCGCGGAAGACCAGTCGGCCGATGCCCAGGCCGAGCTCGCGGGTGATGCCCGGCGCCCGGAACTTGATCGGTGCCTCGATGAACGAGATCGCGATCACGATCCCGAGCCAGAGCCAGACGACCGCCAGGCTCAGATCCCGCGCCGTCTCGTCCATCGTCGTCCACCACCTGGTTCCGGGGCCACCGCGCGGCCGTCCTCCCGATCCTAGGAGACGCGGACCGGGCGACGCGGACCGACGAAGGCGGGCCGGGGCCGAGAGTCCCTCGGGTGCCTGGCCCGAGAGACTCAGCTCACCGCCGGGTCCTCGGCGTCGGGCAGGGCGACGACGACCGCCAGGCCACCGCCGCTGGTTGCGCCGACGGTCATGCTGCCCGACGCGCCGGCGCCCTCGGGGAGGTCGACGGCGGGCGCCGTCGGCTCACCCGCCGGGTCGGCGGGGCTGCCGGTGGGATCGCCCGCACCGGTCTCGGGCGTGGCCGCGTCCGGCGCGGGAGTCGTCCCGCCCGGCGCAGGCGCGCTACCCGGAACGGTCCCGTCGCCGCTCACGCCGGCGCCGCCGTCAGCCGTGCCGGTCGCATGGCCGCCTGCGTCGGTCGCGTCGGTCGCGTCGGTCGCGGTCGCATCCGGGCCACCGGCAGGGCCGGCGGTCCCGGCGCCCGCAGGCGGCTCGGCATCGGCGGCGCCGGACTGGGACGGGCCGCCCGGGCGCGCGCCGGGAGCGCCCGCACCGTCGGGATCTGCGCCCGACGCCGCAGCTGCGCCCGAAGCCGGAGCCGCGCCGGGCGACGGTGCCGGGTCCGGCGCCGCCGTCGGGTCGGGGACGACCGGGTCGCCGGCATCGGTGGTCAGCGGGGTCTGGACCTCGACGACGTTGCTCACCCCGCCGTCGACCTCGCGGTCCGTCGGCTCCGGGGCCGTCGCGTCGGGGGTGGAGACGAGGTCCATCCGCACGCGGACCGCCAGGTCCCGGCCGCCGAGCAGGTCCCCGGTCCGCGTCCGTCGCGCACCGGACTGGGCGGAGACCAGGTCGACCCACGAGCGCAGCGCGGCCCTGCCGGGCTCGCCGGCGATCCGCTCGTTGAGCGCGCGGGCGTCGGCGGCGCTGAGCCGCACCGCGACGTCGAACCGCGAGCGGGCGTCGGCGGGCACCGCGGAGCGGACCGTGACCGCGGCCGGGGCCGCGTCGCGCGGGTCGTCGGGATCGGAGGGCGCGGGGGTCGTGTCGTCGCCGCCCACGACCAGGTCGTCGTCGGGGGTGCTCGCCGCGGCGGCACCACCCGGGGCGTCGTCGCCGTCGGACGGGCCGTCGCTCGTCGACGCGAACCGCAACATGGGCCCGCCGCTTCCGGTCGTCCACGCGGCCGGTGCCCGGTCGACGGACGTCGCCGCCACCCGCAGGCGCACCAGCGTGCCGTCACGCAGGCCGTCGTCCTCGGCACCGCTGATCGAGGACGACACGACGCGGAGGCGGACCTGCGCGCGGTCGCCCGAGGCGGGCGGCGGGCTCGTGTCCGGGCCCGAGCCGGAACCGTCCGACGATCCTGCGGCGCCGTCGTCGTCGCCGGTGTCCGTCCCGCCGGTCGCCGGGTCGCGATCCGGGGTCGTGTCGGACGGCCCGTCGCTGCCGGTCCCGGCGGACTCTCGATCGTCGCCCGGGCGCTGCCCGGTCCGGCGGTCGGCCGTGCTCCCGGCAGGGGCCGCGTCGGCGGACCCCGCCGCGTCACCAGCCACCTCGTCGCCGCCGGCGGTCCCGTCCGCCGCACCGTCGCCGCGAGGCGCGACCGAGGACAGGCCACCCGGACCGCCGCCCGCGACCGTGGAGTCGGGAACGACGAGGCTGCCGCGATCCGACGCGCCGACGGCCGCAAGGGTCGCATCGCGATCGCCGGGAGCGAATGCCGACCCGAGGCCGATCGTGCCGACGGCGATGGTCACGCCGATCGCCGCGGCCGTCGCGAGATCCCTGCGGCTCGCCCTGTCCATGAACACCACATCGTCAGATCGGCAGCCGGAGCCGAGTCCCTGAGCGCGAGCGGACGGATGTTGGAGTGCGACACTGGCGGTGATGCCCGACCGGTCCACTTCCGCCCTCGGCCACGCTCGCCGGTCGACCCCGGCCGTCGCCCGATGAGCGTCGCCGGCCAACGGATCCTGCTGATCCCCGACGGCGTCGCCGACCCGTGGTCGCCCGCCGACGGAGCCCCGTCGCCGACGACGCTCGAGGCGACGCCGACGCTGGCTCTCGATGCGGTCGCGCGGCGCGCCGCGGTGCGTCCCGTCGTGACGACCCCCGACGGCCTGTCGGCGGGGAGCGAGGTCGGCCTTCCGTCGCTGCTCGGGGCGCCGCCCGAGGGGGTCGTCTCGCGCGGGCGGATCGACGCGGTCGCCCACGGTCACCGCGAGCCCGAGCACGCCGTCGTCCACCGCGTCGATGTCCGGCACGCCGACGGCCGGCCCGCGCCCGAGCTCGCGGGCATCGGTCTGTCGCTGCTGCGGGCGTCGGTCGCCGAGGAGGGGCTGCACGTGGAGGCGCTCGACGAGCACCGGATGCTCGTGGCCGGACATGTCGCCCCGGTCCTGCCGCACCGCGCGGACCTCGCCGAGCTGGCGGTTGCGCGGGGGCTGTGGGATCCGTCGATGACCGACGACGACGGCCACGCGGCTGACGGACTCGCGCGCGGCGGCGCCGGTGCCCACGGGAACGACCGGCCCACCCGCGACCGAGCCACCGGGGACGGTGGGGTGAGCGACGGCCACGGCGGCCCGTGGTTCCAGCTCTGGCCCGACGGTGCCGTCCCCCGAAGGATCCTCGACGCCGACACCGTGGTGGTGTGCGCGCCGCGGAGCACGATGGCCGGGATCGCGACGCTGATGGGCGCACGGACGCTGCACCCGCCGGGGGCCACCGGCCGGCGGGGGACCGACGTGGCGGCGAAGGCCCGTGCGGCGGTGACGCTGCTGCGCGAGGGCGCGGCGACCGTCGTCGTCCACGTCGGCAGCCCGGACGAGGCGGCCCATGCCCTCGATCCGCAGGCCAAGGCCCGCGAGCTGTCGCGGATCGATCGCGATCTGGTCGCCCCCCTCGCCGGGATCGCGATGGACCTGGGTGCGACCCTGGCGATCTGCCCCGACCACGGCACCGATCCCCGGACCGGCCACCACTCGGCCGTGCCCGTCCCGGGACTGGTGTGGGGGCCGGGAACGGTCCGCTCGGGACCGGACCGGCTCGTCGAATCCGGGGTGGCCGGCCTGGCCGCGGTCGCCGGGCCCTGGGCCGTGTGACACGTTCCCGTCGCGCGCGTACGATTCCGGAATGCCCTCCGCCGCAGGAACCTCCGGGCCGGCGCTGGCCCGGCCGTTGGACGCCGACATCGCGGCGCTGCGGCCCGCCCTCACCGGCTACTGCTATCGGATGCTGGGGTCCGGGATCGACGCCGAGGACGCCGTGCAGGAGACCGTCATCCGTGCGTGGCGCAAGGCGGACGGGCTGCAGGAGCGCGCGGCGCTCAAGTCGTGGCTGTACCGGATCGCGACCAACGTCTGCCTGGATCTGTTGCAGGGCCGGGCGCGGCGGGCGATGCCGATGGACCTGTCGGAGCCGCAGACCGCGGATGCGCTCCTCGGCGCACCCTTGACGGAGTCGGCGTGGGTGCTGCCGGTCGCCGACGCGAGCATGGGCATGACCGGAGCGGGCGCGGACCCGGCGGCGGTCGCGGCCGGCCGCGAGACGCTGCGGCTGGCGTTCGTCGCCGCGCTGCAGCACCTGCCGCCCCGGCAGCGCGCGGTGCTGATCCTGTGCGACGTGCTGCGCTGGAGCGCCCGCGAGACGTCGGCGCTGCTGGAGACCTCGGTCGCGTCGGTCAACAGCGCGCTGCAGCGCGCGCGGGCGACGCTCGACACGCTCGACCTGGACTCGACCGCCGTCGCCCCGCGGATGGACGACGCCGAGGAGCGCGAGCTGCTGGAGCGGTACCTCGACGCGTTCGAGGCGTACGACATCGACCGGCTGGCGGGCCTGCTGCGTGACGACGTCGTCTTCGACATGCCCCCGTTCCCGCTGTGGCTGCGCGGCCCGTCCGAGGTCGGCCGGTTCATGGTCGGGCAGGGGTCGGCGTGCCGCGGGTCGCGGACGCTGCCCACCACCGCCAACGGCTACCCGGCCTTCGGTTCCTACAAGCCCGCCGAGGACGGTGACGGCTGGGAGCCGTGGTCGCTGACGGTGCTCGAGATGACCGACGGGCGCATCACCGAGATCCACAACGTGCTCCAGCCGTTCCTGCCGCCGGCGATGTTCCGGTCGTTCGGTCTGCCGTCGCGGTTGCGGGCGGACGATGTCGTCCGCGGTGATGCGTGA
>JBFWKS010000270.1:0-5994 GCA_050252545.1 Solirubrobacteraceae bacterium | reverse complement strand
GTCGGCGAGCTGCGCCCCCTGCTTGAACTGTGCGGTGATCTGGTAGGGCTGGCCGCGCAGCGGGACCGGGCCGCCGAAGCTCGTCCACAGGAAGAGCAGCAGCCCGAAGCAGGACAGCGCGAAGAACACCATGCCGGCGATCTGGGACAGGCGCGGGCGCTCCTTGTTCATCCGCACATCCCCAGGACGGTGAAGAGCTCGACCAGCGGGCGTGCCGCGGGCTCCGAGGTGAACGAGCTGCAGGACAGGATCAGCTGGCCGCGCCAGGTGACGCCGTGGGCGTCCTGGTTGCCGAAGACCGAGTTGCCGTTGTGGGCGAACCACGCGAGGTAGTAGCCGAACCCGCGCTCGTCGCCGGGCGGCTCGTAGCCCAGGACGTTGACGACGTGCTGCAGGACCAGTGCGCTGTAGTTGAGATCCTTGAGCAGCGGCTGCAGTGTCTGGACCGCGGAGCGCAGGTTGCGCACCGGCTCGCGCCCCTCCGTCGCGAGGGTCCGCAGCGGCTTGATGTCGGCGGGCAGGTCGCGCAGCAGCGGCTCGACCTTGGGCAGTACCGCGGTGGTGTCGCGCAGGGCGGGTCGCAGTGCGCGCGACGCCGGCCCGAGCTCGTCGGCGAACCTCCCGGCGTCGGTCAGCGTGTCCCCGGCGAGCCGCAGCGTCGACGGCAGCAGCCCGAGCGCGCGGCGCAGCTCGGCGTCGCGGTCGCCGATCGTCTTGAAGGTCACGGCCGCCCGGTCGAGCGTGTCGCCCACCGCCTGGTCGTTCTCGACCAGCGCGTCGGACACGCGCCGCAGCCGTGTGATGACGCCCTGGAGGTTCTCGCGGCGCTCGCGGACGACCGACAGCACCTCGTGGGCGTCCTTCGCGGTCGGCGTCGCGACACGCAGCAGCTGCTGGAGCTGACGGTTGTTGCCGCGGAAGCCCTCGGCGGTCGCCTGCAGCAGCTGACGGAAGTAGGCGCGGGAGTCGGCGTCGAGGGCGTCGAGCACCTCGTCGAGCTGGACCTGCGACAGGGTCTGGGCCTCCGGGATCCGGTCGCCGTCCTTCAGCGCCGGCTCGCTCTCGCGGCCCGGGTCGAGCTCGATCGTCATGTCCTGCAGGCCGGTCCGCGGGCGCAGCATCACCGTCGCGTCACGGTGGATCCGGTCGAGCTTGGGCCGGTCGATCCGCATCGTGACGATCGCGCGACCGGCCTCGATCCGCACGTCGGAGATCTCGCCGACGTCGACGCCCGCCACCGCGACGGCCTGCCCCTGACCGGGCGTGACCGCCTGGCCGCTGACGAACTGCGCCTCGACCTCGTAGACGTCGTCCCACGGGAGCGGCAGACGCTGGTTGATCAGCAGGTACGACGCGACCGCCAGCGACGCGACCATCGCCACGATGATCACGAGGACCGCCCACCAGTACTGGCGCAGTGCCATCTTGATCGTCTTCATCGGCCCGCCCCCTGCGCGGCGGCGCCCGCGGCGGCCGAGCGGTCGTCGGCGGTGCCTGCCCCGCGTGCCGTGCTCCGGCCCGTCGCGGAGCCCCGCGCCCCGGCGTGCTGCGCCCGGGAGCGGTCGGTCGCGCTCCCCGGCCCCGCGCCGTCGGCGCCCTCGACGTCGTCGCCCGGCGTGCCGAGGATCCCCTCGAGCTGCTTGACGAGGCCGGCGGCGTCGCCGGCCTCGCCCGCGATGCCCTGGGCCGCGCGCCGCAGCGCCTGCTGATCGATCGGCTTGCTCTCCTGCTTGCCCTTGAACGCGACCGAGCGCGACTCCAGGCTCTCGACGCCCTGCGTCTCGCAGGGGACGTCACCACGGAACGGCGGCGTGCTCGCCGGGCGCGGGCTCGAGCCGATGACCGGCTGATCCGCCCGGGCGGCGAGGTCTCGCGACCCGCCGCCGAGCGACAGCAGCTGGTTGCCGAGACCGACGCCGTAACGCACCCACGGGCCGTTGGCGTCGAAGTTCTGTGCGGCCGAGTTCAGGCCGACGAGCAGCGACAGGAACTCGTGGTACACCGGCAGGTTGGTCGAGAGCGCCCCGTCCGGCACTCGGCTCGTGAGCACCGGGATCGCGTTCTGCCACAGGCAGACGGCGATCGGCCGCAGGTTCGACGACGCCTCACCGAGCGGCTCCGCGCTCTCGCTGAGGGTCTGCAGCGCGGGGCGGAGCTCGGCCAGCAGGCCCTGCAGGTCGTTCGACCGGGCCAGCGACAGCAGCGCCCGCAGCGCCGGGTTGGCGACATCGAGCGTGCGCGGCAGGCGGCGCACGAGCGGACGGGCGTCACGGACGAGTGCGCGCGCCTCGGGGATCGCGTCATTGAGCTTGGCGAGCGCCGGCATCGCGAGCCGGCTGGTGCGGTCGAGCCCGGCGATGGTGGCCCGCAACTCGGTCTGGCGGTCGGCGAACGCCTGGAAGGTGCGGCGTCCGTCGTGGAGGACCCCACGCAGCGAGTCCTCGTGCGAGTCGAGCGTCTCCATCAGCCGACCGGCCGAGCGGATGACGGCGGGCAGGTCCCCCTCGCGGCGACCACGCAGCGCCTTGGACACGACGGCGGTGTCGCCGAGCACCGGCGGGGTGGCCTTGATGAGCTCGTTGAGCGCCTCGGCGCCGCCGTTCTGCAGACCTTCGCCGAACCCGCGGAGGGTCTCCTGGAAGTCGGAGCGACCGTTGGAGTCCAGCGCGGTGAAGATCTCGTCGAACGCGACGTGGATCGTCGATGCGCCGGGCGGGATCGGCTGGTCGCCGAGCGGCTCGGCGCCGGGCGATCCGGGGTTGACGTCGAGGAAGAAGTTGCCCTCGAGGAAGAGCCGCGGCCGGATCTTCACGGTCGCGTCGCGCCGGAGCGTCGGCGCGTCGTCGTTGAGCTCGACGGTCACCTCGCTGAGGCCCGGCTGGCCGTCGGCGGGCTCGATGCTCGTCACGAAGCCGACGTCGACGCCGGCCACGCGGACCTTGGTCGCCTTGCCGGGTCGCAGCGCGCCGGCGTCGCGGGTGAGCATCGTCATCTCGCGTGGCGAGCTGCCGGGCAGCGGCCCACCGAACGCCCAATAGACGAACAGGACGATGCCGGCGGCCAGCAGGACGCCCACCAGGAGGTTGGCGCGCAGGATGCTCGCCGTCGAGCGCTGGAGCGAGGATCGGCGGCTCACTGCTCCGGCCCCCTCGCGGCGCCGGCGGGCGCCGACGTCCTCGGGTTGGTGTAGGACCCGGACGGCCGATCCTGGTGGTAGTTCTCGTTGCCGACCAGGCAACGTCCGTCGGGATAGACGTTGTACTTGCGGATCGGATCCGCGTGGCCGGTCTTCAGCGTCTGCTCGAGCGAGATCAACAGGCCGGTGCGGAACCAGTTGCCGTTGACATCACCCTCGCTGGTCACCGACGACGCGTTGCGGGCGAAGAGCGTCACGTAGCTGCACTGCGTCTGCAGCGGCACGATCGTGTCGAGCGTCGGCTTGAGCGACTCGAGCGTCGGCTTGAGCAGGACGAGCGACGTCGTGGTCGTCTCGCGGTGCAGCGCACCATCGACCGAGCGCATGGTCGCGTCGAGCTCTCGACCCAATCGCGGCACGCGGCGCAGGATCGGTGTGCCACGTCGGGCGACGCCGTGCAGCGCACGGACCGTGGCGGGCAGCTGCTCCGTGCCGGGACGCAGCTCGCGGGCGAGCGCGGCAGCGTCGCGCAGGACCGGCCGCAACGCCACCGACGACCGCCGCGCCTCCCGCAGCGTGGGCGGAAGCCGCTCGAACCCGGCCCCGAGCGCGGACGCCTCGTCGGCGAGCGCGGCCAACGTCACGCGAGCGCCGCGCAACAGCGGTCCGATGTCGCCCAGCACCGGCACGAGTGCCTGGGTGGCCGCGTCCGCGCCGCGGATGAACCCGCCCAGATCGGTGGCGGGATCGGCGAGCACGTTCATGAACCGCTCGAGCTGCGTCAGGTTGCCCGGCAGCGCCGCGAGCGCCCGGTTGAAGTCCGCACCGCGACCGGCGACGCCGTCGGAGACCTGCTCGACGACGTTTCGCACCGACGACCGCAGCCCGGCGTCGAACAGCCCGGTGACCTCGTCCAGGTCGACCGACGCGCTCGTCTGCGGCTCGCGGATCAGGCCACCGGCCGGGATCGTGCGGGAGCTCCGCCCGGGGGTCAGCTCGATGTACTTGGCGCCGATCACGCTCTTCGGCCGGATCCGGATCGTGGAGTCGGCGGGCAGCTCGGCGACGGTCCGGTCGAGCTTGAGCGTGAGCGTCGCGTAGTAGTCGCCGTCGTCGGCCTCGGCCTCGATCTCCTGCAGCTGCCCGACGCGCTTGCCACCGACGCGCACGTCGACGCCGACGGTCAGTTTCTTGGCGTCCGCCACCCGCGCCTGGATGTCGTACGTCTCGACGAACGGCAGGCCCGAGTTGGCGTTGTACGACAGGACGACCGCGACGAGCGCGATCAGGATCGTCGCGGCGCCGACGAGGACGGGGCTGCCGGCGAGCGACGAGCGGCGGCGGTTCATCGGGTCGCCCCCGCGGTCGTCGGCCGGTCGATCAGGGGCCTGCGCTGGGAGTCCCGCGGCTGCTTCAGCGACAGCTGGTTGTTGCCGGTCGCCTCGGCCCCGAAGTTCGCGTCGCAGCCCTTGCCCTGCGTCGACGTCACCGTCGCGCAGGGCGAGATGTTGAGGTGCGCCGGGAGGATGTGCCCGATCGAGTCGAACCGGGTCATCGACATCGTCGCGTTGAAGATGAACTGCGTCAACAACTCGGGGCCGCCCTGCTCGCTGAGGCTCCGGTTGAGGTCGGTGATGAGCGGCACCGTCGGTGCGAGCGCGGTGACCGCTTCGCGCAGTCGCACGAGCTGCGGACTGGCGCGGCGCAGGATCGGCACCGCGACCTTCGAGGACCGCGCGAGGCTGTCGAACGCCGGGCGGGCGGCGTCCGACAGCGGCCCCAGGTCGGCGGCGAGCTGCCGCATCGACGGGGCCGCCCGTCGCAACGATGCGAGCGTCGGCGTCGCGTCGCGGGTCAGGTCACGCAGCTCGGTCAGGGTCGGGCGCAGCTCGTCGAGCGTCGGCGGCAGCTCGCGGAGCGTCGCGTCGAGCGCGGCACGGTAGTCGGCGGTGACCTTCAGGAACCGGGCACTCTCGACGAACGTCCCGGCCAGGTCGTCGTTGCGGGAGTCGAGCTCGGTCAGGATCTGGTCGGTCGCCGTCAGCAGCCGTCCGAGTGCATCCCGCTCTCGGCGCACGATCGCGAGCGTCTTGCGGGTGACCTGCAGCGCCGGGTTGGCACGGCGAATCGCCTGCGAGAGCTCCGGGCCGCGCGCGGCGAGCCCGGCACCGAACTCGTTCTGCAACAGCTGGAACCGGACGTTCGTCGGCTTTCCGAGCATCGCGACGACGAGGTCCAGGTCGACCGGGCTGCTCGTGTTGTCGAGCGGCACCGTCGGCACCGACTCGCCGTCGCGGGCCGTGATCGCGCCGGCGCTGGGCTGTCCGGGGTCGCACTCGACGAACTTCTCGCCGATCAGCGACTGCGGCAGGATCGTGCAGCTCGCGTCCTGACGGAACGGCGTGAACCGCGACTCCACGTCGAGCGACAGTCGGGCCTTGCGATCGCCGGTCAGCGTGACGTCCGCGACCTTGCCGACGACCGCGCCGGCCACCCGCACGTCCTGCCCCTTGCCGACGAACGACGCGTTGTCGAAGATCGCGTCGATCCGCGTCATCTCGGTGCCCGCGCCACCGCCCCCGCACGCGGACAGGCCGACCGTGACCGCGCAGGCCGCCGCGACGCCGATGCCCCGACGGATCCGCACGCCGATCATGGGGCCACCTTCGCGGTGCCGCCGGGCGGCACCTGGTTGACCGCGCAGCCGCCCTCGTGACCGGCGGGCCACGGGTTCGACCCGTCCGCCGCGGTCTGCGCGGCGCTGCCCGGGCAGCGGTTGGTCACGTGGCTGTCGGGACGCAGGCCCATCCCGATCAGCGGCGCGATCAGGTCGAAGATGTCGCCGAGCAGCGGCTTGA
>JBFWKS010000269.1:0-6050 GCA_050252545.1 Solirubrobacteraceae bacterium | reverse complement strand
GGGCGTCGTCCGGATCCGGCTACCGACGACCGGCGGTCTCCGGCGAGGTCAGGACCGGGTAGGGGCCGTCGCTGCTGACGAGGTCGCCCGCATCCAACAGCGCGTCGACGCGCTCCAGGATCGCCCGGGCGGGCACCTCGGCGTGGCGGGCGTAGGCGGGCAGGCCGTCGTAGCCGCCGGCGAGCAGCCGCTGGGCGCGTCCGCCGCGCAACACCTCGACGATCCGGGTACGACCGATCGCCGGGTCGGCGTCGCCGGCGACCTCGAGGATCGATGCGTCGACGATCCGCGCCTCGTCCTCCGACAGCGTCCGGCGACGGGACCGTGCCCGGCTGGCCGCCGCGTGCGCATCGGCCGACGCACGCCGCCCCGCTGCCCGTGGGTCGCTCCCGGTCAGCGGCTCCGCGTCGGGCAGCACCAGCGGCACGCAGGCGTCGCAGCAGGGCACGCTCAGGTCGTCGTGCTCGACCACGGAGCGGTCGCCGAAGTGGTCGAGCACCGCCCGGCGGCGACAGGTGTCCGACTCCACGAAGCGCCAGAGCGTGTGGTACTGCGCCCACCGCTGTTGCTGCGCCTCGCCGGCCAGCGTCGCGACGGCGCCGCGGATCCGCTCGTCGTAGGGCCCGAGCAACCGACCGCGGACCCGGTCCGGTGGCCCGGGCGCCGGCTGGACCATCCCGACCTGGGTCAGGTGCCCGACGACCGCGCGCACCCGGTCGCCGTCACCGTCGAGCTCGCCGATCCCGACGTCGAACCGCCCGTCGACGGTGGCCCGGGCGATCCCGCCGGCGATCCGGTCGAGGGTCGCGTCGTCGGTCTCGGCCCGGTCGATGAAGAAGCGGTGCAGGCCCTTGTCCCGGCCGTCGGCGAGCAGGATCGCGCGGGCCGGGGCCCCGTCGCGGCCCGCCCGGCCCGCCTCCTGGTACCACGCCTCGACCGACGCCGGGGCGCTGTCGTGGACGACGGTCCGCACGTCCGCCTTGTCGACGCCCATCCCGAACGCGTTCGTGGCGCAGACGAGTGGCACCTCGCCCGCCATGAATCGTCGCTGGGCCGTGTCGCGTGCCTCGCGGTCGAGCCCCGCGTGGTAGGCGACGGCCTCGATCCCGAGCGCCGGACCGAGCTCGGCCGCGAGTCGGTCGGCGTTGTCGCGCGTACCCGCGTAGACGATCGCCGGCAGGACGGGCTGGGCGGACGTCGCCCGTAGCGCGCTCAGCAACCGGCCGCGGCGCTCCACCCGTCCCGCGCAGCGCCGGACGGCGAACGTGAGGTTGGGCCGGTCGAACCCGGTGCGCACCCGGACGGGACCGTCGAGCCGCAGGCGGCGCTCGATGTCGGCGGCCACCTGCGGCGTGGCCGTCGCCGTCGCGGCGAGGATCGACGTGACCCCCAGCCAGCGGGCAGCGTCGGCCAGGCGGAAGTAGTCCGGCCGGAAGTCGTGACCCCACTGACTGACGCAGTGCGCCTCGTCGACGACGAAGAGCCCGACCCGGGCCCGACGGATCCGGTCGAGGAACGCCCCGGACCCGAACCGCTCGGGAGCGACGTACAGCAGCCGCAGATCCCCGGAGACGGCGCGATCGAGCGTGGCGTGGTTCTCGGACGGGTCCTGCTGGCCGCTGAGCAGACCGGCCGGCGCGCGCTCCCCGACCCGGGCGTTGAGCTGGTCGACCTGGTCGCGCATGAGCGACACCAGCGGCGAGACGACGAGCGTCAGGTCGTCGCGGCAGAGCGCCGGCAACTGGTAGGTCAGGGACTTGCCGGCCCCGGTCGGCATGACGACCAGCGCGTCGCGACCCGCGAAGGCGGCGCGGGCCGCGTCCTCCTGCCCGGGCCGGAACCCGTCGAACCCGAAGACGCCCCGCAGCGTCGTGCGCAGCGGATCGTCGTCCGTCACGCCTTGGCCATCGGCAGCGCGCTCTCCAGCGCGAACTTGCCGAGGTGGCCCTCGCTACCGGGGATCGGGTAGTTGCCGGTGAAGCAGGCGTCGCAGTGGCCGCTGCTCGCCCCGCCGATCGCCTCGTACACGCCGTCGATCGACAGGTACGCCACCGAGTCGCACCCGATGTGGTCGCGGATCTCGTCGACGGTCCGCCGGTGGGCGACCATCTCCTCGCGGCTCGACATGTCGACGCCGTAGTGGCAGGGGTTGCGGATCGGCGGCGCGGTGATCCGGAAGTGGACCTCGCGCGCCCCGGCCTCCCGGAGCATCTTGACCAGCTGCCGGGTCGTGTTGCCGCGCACGATCGAATCGTCGACGACGACGAGGCTCTTGCCGCCGATGATCTCGGGCAGCGGGTTGAACTTCAGCCGCAGGCCGTGCTGGCGCAGCTCGTCGCCGGGCTGGATGAACGTGCGCTGGACGTAGCGGTTCTTCACGAACCCGTCGTCCATCGGGATGCCGCTCGCCTTGGAGAACCCACGGGCGGCGGGAATGCCGGAATCGGGGACCGCGACCACGAGGTCGGCGCCCGGGGCGGGGGCCTCGGCGGCGAGCAGCTCACCCATCCGCGACCGGCTGCGCTGCAGCAGCCGCCCGTTCATCCGCGAGTCGGGGCGGGCGAAGTAGATGTACTCGAACAGGCAGGCCGCCCGGCGTTGACCGGGCAGGACCTGGCGGCTGGTGACGCCGCGCTCATCGAGGACGAGCAGCTCGCCCGGCTCGACGTCCCGCTCGTACTTCGCGCCGATGATGTCGAGCGCGCAGGTCTCCGACGCGACGACCCAGCGGTCCTCGATCCGGCCCAGGACCATCGGCCGGATCCCGTGGGGGTCACGGAACGCGTAGACGCGGTCACGGTCCATCACGACCGTGGCGTAGGCGCCCTTGAGCCGCGGCATCGCCTCGGCGATCGCATCCTCCAGCGACGGCGCCGTCGACGTGGCGAGCAGCGCCGCCATGATCTCGGAGTCGGTGGTGGCGCGGAAGCGGACCCCGTGGGCGACGAGCTCGGCGTGGAGCTCGACCGCGTTGACGAGGTTGCCGTTGTGGGCGAGGGCGAGCTCGCGGTGGTCGTTGCGGTGGATCGGCTGGGAGTTCTCCCAGTCGTTGCCGCCCGTGGTGGAGTAGCGGGTGTGACCGATCGCCATGTCGCCCGCGAGCGCCCGCAGATCGTGCTCGGCGAAGACCTGGCTCACGAGGCCCAGCGCACGCTGGGTGATGATGTAGCCGCCGATGTCGGCCGAGGCGATGCCCGCCGACTCCTGGCCACGGTGTTGTAGCGCGTAGAGGCCGTAGTACGCGAACTTCGCCACGTCGCGGCCGGGTGCGTATACCGCGAACACCCCGCACTCGTCGCGCGGGCCTTCACGGTGGTCGGGCGTCTCAGCAGCCATGAAGGAGCAACGCGATTCGGAGGGTCAGAGGGTGCGCGAAGCCGCCTCCGACGGTAGCAGCCGTCGAGGCGACCCCCCTTCGTGCCGAGCGGCGCCCCGGATGCTCCCCGGCGCCCCACCCGCGGGAAGTGCCTGCTCCTGCGCCGAGAACGCGCGTCGACCACCGCGACGCGGCGACGGGCGGACGGACCATCTAGATTCGTGTCGATGTCCACGCGCGCCCCGCTCCGCCCCGGACGGCTCTCCCCGCGGCGCAAGGTGCCTCGCGGGATCGACCGTCCGCCCTATGCGCTGCTCGGCGATCCCGGTCCGAGCGTGCCGCCACGCCCACGGACCCCCGACGAGATCGACGCGATCGCCCATGCCGCCGATGTCGCCAGTGCCGCCCTGGCCGAGGTCGCCGCCGTGATCGCCCCCGGCGTGACGACCGACGCGCTCGACGAGATCGCCCACGAGGCGATGATCTCCCGGGGCGCCTATCCGTCGACCCTGAACTACAACGGGTACCCCAAGTCGATCTGCACGTCGATCAACGAGGTCATCTGCCACGGCATCCCCGACCTCGACACGACGCTCGAGGAGGGTGACGTCATCTGCGTCGACGTCACCGCGTACGTCGACGGGATGCACGGCGATCTCAACCAGACGTTCGCCGTCGGCGAGGTCGACCAGCGCTCGCTCGACCTCATGGAGGCCACCCGGCAGGCGCTGGAGGCGGGCATCGCCGCCGTGCGGCCCGGCGCGCAGGTCCGTGAGGTCGGCCGCGCGATCGAGAAGAGCGTCCGCCGCCGGTACGGGATCGTCCACCAGTTCGGCGGGCACGGGGTGGGTCCCGCGTTCCACGACGGGCTCCACGTGCCGCACCAGTACGACAAGCGCGCCACGAGCCGGTTCTTCGTCGGGCAGACGCTGACGATCGAGCCGATGCTCACCCTCGGATCGCCCGACGCCCGGATCTGGGAGGAGGACGAGTGGACGGCGGTGACCGTCGATGGATCCCGCTGCGCCCAGGAGGAGCACACGATCCTCGTCACCGAGGACGGGACCCGCGTCCTGACGACGCACGTGCCGCACTGAGCGGTTGGACGAGGCGGGTCGGCCGGTCGGCCCGCTGCGGTCGCGGTGGGTGGTCGGCCGGGGTCGCGGGTAGGTGGTCGGCCGGGACCGGTAACGAACCCCGCCGTTTCCGGCGGCCTTCGTCACACCCCCCCCAACGCCGCCGGCCACCCCGCCCGACGATGCCACGAACCCCGCCGTTTCCGGCGGCCTTCGTCACACCCCCCCAACGCCGCCGACCACCCCGCCCGACGATGCCACGAACCCCGCCGTTTCCGGCGGCCTTCGTCACACCCCCCCCAACGCCGCCCCCGGTCGGACCGGACCGTCGTCGTCCGACCCGATCGCCGTCGGGTGGAGCGTGTGGGCCAGGTCGGTGTGGGCCAGGTCGCCGTGAACCCTCGGCCGAACCGCCGCCGGAGGGTCGATCGACCGGTACGGTGGGGAGCAGATGGTCGCGTCCCACGTCCTGCGCCGGAGCCTGTTGCTCCCCCTCACCCTGCTCGTGTGCGGAGCCCTGCTCGTGCTCCTCGGCGGCGCGACGGCTCGTGCCGATGACGGCGTCGGGATCGGCCGATCGGCCGTCGCACCCCCCGCCGGCAAGACCCTCGGCGACGGCCGGGCCCACGGCGGGACGTCCGGCGACCGGACGGCGTCGCCGCGGATCATCGGTGGAACGGCCAGTGCGGCGACCGCAGACACGCCGTACTCGGTCGCGCTGCAGGTCGAGTTCGGCGCCAACGAGTACGCGTCGTGCAGCGGCACGATCATCGACCCGCTGCACGTCCTCACCGCCGCCCACTGCGTGCGGGAGGGCGGTGTCGTCGCCACGCCCGGCAACGTCCTCGTCGCGGCCGGGATCGCCAACATCAACGACCGCGCATCGCACGCCTCCGGTCAGATCATCCCCGCGGCCGCGGTCCGGATCCACCCGAACTACCGCGACGACTCGTTCGACGCCGACGCCGCGGTCCTGACCCTCGCCCGGCCCCTGGCGTTCAACGCCAACGTCCAGGCGTTGCCGCTCGCGCCGCTCAACCAGGTGCTCGCCGGTGGCCGCAAGATCAAGGCGACCGGATACGGGATCACCGCGACGAGCGCCGACGACTTCGGTCAGCTGCGGTCGGTCACCACCTACACCGTGCCGTCGGGGCTGTGCGGGGTCGACGCGCCGGCGGTGATGCTCTGCACCTTCCGCACGCGCCACGGTGCGTGCCAGGGCGACAGCGGTGGCACCGGCAGCCTCGGCAGCGTGCTCGTCGGGATCACCAACGTGTCGGCCGGACGTTGCGAGATCGGCTACAACCTCTTCGCCAACGTCTCGGCCCCCGAGATCCGCACCTTCGTCGACGCCGCACTGGCGGGGCAGGACGTGACGTCCGCCCAGATCCCGATGTCGCCGCGCGGTGGGCAGAAGATCAAGCTCAAGGGCACCAAGCGGGTGGGGAGTCGGGTCACCTGCCGCCGCGGCGCCTGGAAGGGCAAGCCGAAGTTCCGGTACCTCTTCTTCCGGATGAAGGGGAAGCGCGAGCGCGACACCAAGTGGAGCCGGTCCAAGCTCTACCGGATCCGCAAGAGCGACCGCGGCTGGAAGATCGGCTGCGCGGTGAAGGCGACGAACGCCGGCGGCACCGGCATCTCGGCGACCAGCACCGCCC
>JBFWKS010000268.1:0-6104 GCA_050252545.1 Solirubrobacteraceae bacterium | reverse complement strand
CGCTGCGGTCCGCGAGCACGGCGTCGCGCCCCCGGCGCCGGGACGGGCCGTCCGTGCCGAGGGCCGTTGGTGGTGTCCGATCATCCCCGAGCGACTCCTGGTGCTGGACTTCGCACCGGGTCACCGGGCCCTGCCGTCGCCGACCCGCGTGAGCAGCATCGACCTGAGCGCCGACTACGCCACGTTGCTCGTCCTCGGGCCCCACGCCGACCGGCTGCTGGTCGACACCGGCCACGCGACCGGACCCGTACCGGTCGGTGCGATCCGCACCCGCGTCGGAGACCCACGGGCGACCGTCGTCCGGGTGGGAGCCACGCGCTACGTCGTTCAGGTGCCGACCGCCCGAGCCGGGGACCTGTGGCGGTGCCTGATGACGGCCGGTCGGCCGCTGCATGCCGCGGCCGTCGGGCGCGACGCCCAACGACTGCTCGCCGTCGCCGACGCCCGGGAGACCCGCTGATGTCGTTCCTGCTCACGTGCCCGCACTGCGGTAGCCGACCCGTCGGGGAGTTCGCCTTCCGCGGTGAGCTGACGCCGCAGATCACCGACGGGATGGGACACGCCGAGTTGCACGGGGCCATACATCGACGCCGCAACGTCGCCGGGCCTCAACGCGAGTGGTGGATGCACCGCGCCGGGTGCCATGCGTGGTTTCTCGCGGACCGGGATACGACGACCAACACCGTGCTGGCCACCGCGCTGGCCGGCGAGGCCACGCCGGAGGAGAACCGATGAGCGGCGGGCGCCTCGCACCGCGACCGGGGGAGCGGATCGACCGCGGCCGGCCCGTCACCTTCCGGTTCGACGGGGTGGAGATCCCCGCGCTCGAGGGCGACACCATCACGTCGGCCCTGGCCGCCCACGGGCGCCTGACCCTGTCGCGAAGCTTCAAGTACCACCGGCGTCGGGGTGACCTGACCGCTGCCGGTCACGACGGCGGCGGGCTGGTCACGGTCGACGGACGCCCGTGCGTGCGCGCCGCCGTCGAGCCGGTGCGCGACGGGCTCGACGTCCGGTCACAGAACGCCTGGCCGTCGCTGGAACGCGACGCCATGCGCATCGTCGACCTGGTCGGCGGCCCCTTCACCCCGCCGGGCTTCTACTACAAGACCTTCCGGCGTCCGCGCCGCCTGTGGCCGTTCTACGAGCGGATGCTGCGACGGGCCTCGGGGCTGGGTCGTGTGCCGGAGGCCCGCGACGAGCGCCGGTGGCGGACGGAGCATCGCCACCGTCGCTGCGACGTCCTCGTGATCGGTGGCGGTGAGGCGGGCCTGCACGCCGCGATCCGGGCGGCGCTGGGCGGGGCGGACGTCGTGCTCTGCGACGACGACGTCGAGCCCGGCGGCCACCTGCTGGTGGACGGACGCCGGGACGAGGCGCGACGGCTGGCCGACGCGGCGCGCACGGCCGGCGTCGAAGTGCTCGCGGGCGCGGCGGCCCTGGGCTTCTTCGACGGCCTGGTGCCGGTGGCGCAGGGACCGACGCTGCACATGGTCCGGGCCGAGCAGTACGTGGCGGCGACCGGCGGCATCGAGCAGCCGCTCGTGTTCCCGGGCAACGACCTGCCGGGCATCGTGACGGCGTCGGGGGCCCGGCGCCTCGTCGAGCTCCACGCTGTGGCGCTCGGTACCCGTGCGGTGGTGGCGACCACGGGCGATCACGGCGTCGAGGCGGCCCTGGGCCTCCACGCGGCGGGTGTCCCGGTCGTCGCGCTCGCCGATCTGCGGTCCGCGTCCGACCCGGCGCTGGCGGCGCGTGTCGACGACGCCGGCATCCCCTACCTTCCTGGTACCACGGTGGTCCGGGCCCGCGGCCGTCGATCGGTGCGTGAGGTGGTGCTCGCGCCGGTGGGCGAGGACGGGCGGGCGTCGGACGCCGGCCGGCACGTGCTGGGCAGCGATCTGCTGGCCGTCTCGGGCTCGATCATGCCGGCGTCGTCGTTGCTGCTGCAGGGCGGCGCCTCGGGCGTGTTCGACGTCGCCAGCGGCCGGTTCCTCCCCGGGGCCCTCCCGGACGGCGTGCACGCCGCCGGCGTGGTGGCCGGGCACGACGAGCCCGCCGGCCTGTCGGGCGACCACGCCGGCGACGCGGTGCTCGCGGCGCTGGGCCTCGCCGTGGACGAGGCACGGGCGCAGGACACGGCGGCACGCCTGTCCGCCTGGGAGCCGCGGCCGGTGGCGGTGCCCCCGGCCGTCGCCCACGACGGCCGTCGCCGCGGAAGGGCCTTCGTCGACCTCGACGAGGACGTGACGGCCAAGGATGTGGCCTACGCCGCCGCCGAGGGGTTCGACGGGATCCAGCTCTCCAAGCGGTACACGACGGTCACGATGGGTCCGTCGCAGGGGCGCGTGTCGCACCTGGCCTCGATCCGTGCTCTGGCCTCCGCGACCGGTCGCGACGTGGCCGAGGTCGGCATGACGACGGCGCGCCCCCCCTGGACCCCGGTCGAGATGGGGGTGCTCGCCGGTCGTCCGTACGCCCCGGCGCGGCGGTCGACGCTCGACGGGCGCCACCGGAGCGCCGGCGGGCAGGAGACGTGGGTCGGCGACTGGCGTCGTCCGGAGTCCTACGGTGACATCAGCGGCGAGGTCATGGCGGTCCGCGAGCGGGTCGGCGCGATCGATGTCTCGACGCTCGGCAAGCTGCTCGTCCGCGGGCCCGACGCCGACGCGTTGCTCGACGCGCACTACACGCGACGGATGTCCGACGCGCCCATCGGGCGGCTCCGCTACGGCCTGATGACCGACGACCGTGGACGGATCGTCGACGACGGCACGGTCTGTCGGGTCGGTCCCGGCGAGTACTACGTGACGACGACCTCGGGCGGTGTGGCCGGTGTGCTGCGCCGGCTCACCTGGTGGCGCGAGGACCTGGGCCTGGACGTGCGGATCACGGACCTCACCGGCGCGTTGGGGGCGATCACGGTCGCCGGGCCCGAGGCGAGGGACCTGCTGAGCGGCCTGGCCGGCAGCGAGATCGACCTCGCGCCCGAGACCTTCGGGCACCTGACGGCCCGGCGCGGCGTCGTGGCCGGCGTGGCGTGCCTGGCGATGCGGGTCGGGTTCGTCGGTGAGCTGGCCTACGAGCTGCACCTGCCGTCCCAGCACGCGGTCCACGTGTGGGACGCGGTCGTCGCATCCGGGGCCCGTCCGGTGGGCATCGAGGCGCAGCGGACGCTGCGCCTGGAGAAGCTCCACCCGATCGTCGGGCAGGACACCGACGCGGAGAGCACGCCGGCCGCGGCGGGACTCGGCTGGGCGGTCCGGATCGAGGACGACCGGCCCTTCGTCGGCTCGGCGGCCCTGCGCCACCTGGCGGACCGTCCCTTCCCCGAGCGCCTCGTCGGGTTCAGCTGCCCGGGCGACGGTCCTCAGGAGGGATCGGTCGTGGTCGCGGACGGTGTGGCGGTCGGACGGGTCACCAGCTCCCGGTGGTCGCCGAAGCTCGGAGCGTGCGTCGGGCTGGCCTGGGTGCCGCCCGACGCGGCGGAGGACGGCACGCCGTTCACGATCCGCGATCGCGGGCGAACCATCACGGCCGTCGTCACGCGCAAGGCCCCCTACGACCCCGACGGCATCCGCGCCGCCGCCTGAACTCGGAGACGAGCTTGATCCTCGACGTCCTCCACACCGATCCCGGGATTCCGGCACGTAGCCTGGTCGCCGACGCGCTGGAGCTCCTCGGCGCGTCGATCGTCGACGGCCGCTGCCGTCACTGCGGTGACCCGGCGGCCGAGCGGGCCGCGAGCGCGGCGACCGTCGTGCTCGCCGATCGCTCCGATCTGGGCGTGCTCGACGTCCGCGTCGGCGACGGGTGCGGCCCCCGCGGACCGGCGGTCGCACAGACGCTCCCGCGCGGCGGTTGGGCATGCCGGTTGACCGATGACCGCGAGCTGTTGATCGTGCCGCGCGATCGCATCGCCGCC
The DNA here is from genome assembly GCA_050252545.1 of Solirubrobacteraceae bacterium. GTDB lineage: Bacteria > Actinomycetota > Thermoleophilia > Solirubrobacterales > Solirubrobacteraceae > Patulibacter. The sequence goes on along the minus strand of JBFWKS010000268.1, from coordinate 2,179 downwards.
GAGCGCGACGCGCGTCTCGGTGAGGGAGAGGACGTCGTCGACCTGAGCGCGGGCCACGTCGTGCTCGTGGTCGCCGGTCCGCTGGCCCGCGAGGCGCTGGCGCGCGCCAGCGCTCTCGATCTGCGCAGCGACCGGGCGCCGATCGGGGCGTACCGCCCCGGGTCGGTCGCCCATGTCGGGGCTGTCGTGCTGCGCGAGGCCGAGGAGCGCTATCTGGTGATCGCCGGGGCAGCGCACGCCTTGCACCTGTGGGAGGTCTTGGTCGACGCCGTCATCGACCTCGGTGGCCGCCCGGCGGGTCTCGAGGCCCTCGCCGGCTCGACCACCGACCGACAGGAGACCGCCCGTGCGTGATCTGTTCCGCCGCCGGCGCATGTGGCGCAGCGATCTACCGTTGCGCGACCACTACGACGTGGTGATCGTCGGGGGCGGGGCGCATGGCCTCGCCACCGCCTACTACCTGGCGCAGCGCGGCATCCGCAACGTCGCGGTCCTGGAGCGCGCGTACCTCGGGGGCGGGGCGGCGGGTCGGAACACCACCATCCTGCGCTCGAACTACGCGACGCCCGAGGGATCCCGGTTCTACGACGCGTCGCTGGAGCTCTATCGCGGCCTGTCGAACGAGCTCGACTACAACCTCCTGCTCAGCCAACGCGGCCACCTGACGCTCGCCCACAGCGACCGGCAGCTGGCGGTCATGGCCGGTCGAGCCGAGGTCAATCGCCTGGAGGGGATCGATTCCAGCGTCATCGGTCGCGACGAGGTCGCCGGGCTGGTGCCCTCGATGTCGCTGGACGAGGGCGCACGGCACCCCGTCCTCGGGGCGCTGCACCATCCGCCGGGCGGCGTGATCCGCCATGACGCTGTCGTCTGGGGGTTGGCTCGCGGCGCCGACCGAGGTGGGGTCGAGCTGCATCAGGACACCGAGGTCCGCGGGTTCCGTCGACAGGGAGACCGCATCGAGGCGGTCGAGACCTCGCGCGGGACGGTCCACGCGGGGACGGTGGTGCTCTGCACCGCCGGGTGGAGCAGCCAGACGTGCGCGATGGCGGGGATCGACCTGCCGATCACCACCCACATCCTCCAGGCGTGCGTCACCGAGCCGCTGAAGGCGTTCCTGGATGTCGTCGTCGTCAGCTCGCAGATGCACGTGTACGTGAGCCAGTCCGACCGGGGCGAGCTGGTGATGGGCTCCGAGATCGAGCCGTGGACGACGTACCGCATGCAGGGCACGGCCAACTTCCTGACCGAGCTGTCGCGGAACATGCTCGAGCTGTTCCCCCAGCTCGAGCGGGTGCGGATCCTGCGCTCGTGGGCGGGCCTCTGCGACCTGAGCCCGGACTACAGCCCGATCCTCGGTCGCACGGAGCTCACGAACGTCCACGTCAGCGCAGGATGGGGGACGTACGGCTTCAAGGCCGCCCCCATCGTGGGCAACACGCTGGCGGAGCTCGTCGACACCGGGCGCACGCCCGACCTGATCGCGCCGTTCGACCTCGAGCGGTTCGCCAAGGACCAGCTGGTGTCCGAGCTCGCGGCGGCCGCCGTCAGCCACTGACCGTCGGCGGCGCCCCCGTGTCGAGGTCGAAGGGATCGCTTCCGGCTCCCGGGTCCGCATCCGGAGGTCCGATGCCGGCGAGTTGGCGCGACAGCTCCTCCGCGCTGGCGCGGACCGCGTCGAGCGCTTCGTCGAGGCGCTCCGCGAAGCGGAAGCTCAGCCCCGACAGGTTCACCGCCGCGATGATCCGCCCGTGCCAGTCGCGGACCGGCGCGGCCACGGCGAGCAGGCCCCGCTCGAACTCCTCGTCGACGACGACGGCTCCGATCTCGCGGGCCTCGGCGATCCGTTCGATCACCTGGTCGACGGTCGTCGCCGTGGTGGGCCCGAGCCCGATGAGCGGCGTGTCCGCGAGCAGTTGGCGAATGGCGTCGGGCTCGTGGTCCAACAGCAGGGCCCGACCCGCAGATGTGCAGTACGCGGGCGTCACGCGACCGACCCATCCGACGGCCTCCACCGTGCGGCTGGGGGACTCCGACAGGATCGTCAGCACCTCGTGCCCCTGGAGGACGGACAGGTGTCCGCGCTCCTGGAGCTGGGCGACGAGCTGGTGGAGCACCCGTTCCCCCTCCTCGAGGAACCGCGCCTGGCCGGCCATCTGGGCCATCGCGTAGATCCGCC
>JBFWKS010000267.1:0-6146 GCA_050252545.1 Solirubrobacteraceae bacterium | reverse complement strand
CGCGATCGAGGCGCGTGCCACCAGGGCCGCCGAGGCCGCACAGGCACGACTCACCGAGGTCCAGGGCGCCTACGACGCCGAGCGCCGCAAGCTCGACGCCACGACCGACGACCTGCGCGCCACCCGGGCACGACTCACCCGGCTGCGCGCCCGCCTCGAGCGCAGCCGCGAGGTGCTCTCCGACGTGCTGCGTGCCCGCTACGCCTACGAGCCGCCGCAGATCGTCGACATCGTCCTGAGCTCCGACGGATTCAGTGACCTGATGGAGCGCGTGACGTTCCTCCGCCGCATCCAGACCCACGACACCCGGATCGTCGACGAGGTCCGCGACGCCCGCAACGACGCCGCGTCCGACGAGAACCGCCTGCAACGACTGCGCAAGACGCAGGCCCGCCAGACCGAGGCCGCAGGCCGGCAGCGCGACGCCATCGCGTCGATGGCCGCCGGGCTCGAGGAGCGCCGGGCCGATGCCGCCCGCGCCCACGCCGCCCGCCAACAGGCTCTGCGCAACACCCGTGCGTCGCGTCGCGGCGCCGAGAGGTCGCTCGCCAAGCTCGAAGCCGCCGAGGCACGTCGCGCCCGCCAGTACACCGCGCCGTCGTCGGCCGGCGGATCCGGGGCGAGTGGCGGATCCGGATCGTCGCGCGCGTACGCCAAGGGCACCGGCGGCTGGGCGATTCCATGGGCGATCGTGCAGTGCGAGTCCGGCGGGGTCAACCACCCGCCCAATCACGCCGGTGCCTCGGGCTACTACCAGTTCATGCCGGCCACCTGGCAGGCCATGGGCGGCAGCACCCCCAACGCCTACCAGGCATCCAAGGCCGAGCAGGACCGCCTGGCCGCCAAGCTCTGGAACGGCGGGGCCGGGGCCTCGAACTGGGACTGCGCCGCGATCGTCGGCATCACGGGTTGAGCCGCAACGGCGCGGCACCGCCCCAGTTCCGACCTGAGCCCACCCGCCCTGCGCCGCGATCGTCGGCATCACGGGTTGAGCCGCAACGGCGCGGCACCGCCCCAGTTCCGACCTGAGCCCACCCGCCCTGCGCCGCGATCGTCGGCATCACGGGTTGAGCCGCAACGGCGCGGCTCAGGATTCCGCGAAGCGGCTGATCGTCCGCTCCGGGCGCACACCGCCCAGGTGGCGGGCGTAGATCCGGTGGTACGCCAGCTCCTCCGGGGTGCGCAGCGGCGGGTCGACGATGCCGCGCTCGCGCTCGAACTCGGCCGGGGTGATCGACGCGGTGAGCGCCTCCTGCAGGACGTCGGCGGCGCCCGATCCGTCGCCGAACTGCTCCTTGGGCCGCCACAGGATGTCGTCGGGCAGCCAGCCGTCGAACGCGTGGCGCAGCACCCGCTTCTCGAGCTGCTGTGGCTGCGACGGATCGGACGCCTTCCAGCCGGGGGCGAGCGAGAGCGCCTGGGCGATGACCTCGCGGTCCAGGAACGGCACCCGGGCCTCGAGCCCGTGCGCCATCGTCACCCGGTCGGCGCGCTGCAGGTTCAGGTCGTGCAGGTTGCGGATCGTGCGCACCAGCTCGCCGTGCAATGCGGCGGGATCCTCGAACTCGTCGTGGTAGTAGCCGTACCCGGCGTACAGCTCGTCGGCGCCCTCACCGGTGAGGACGACCTTGACGTGCCGCGCCGCGAGCTGGGCGAGGAACCAGTTGGGCACCGCCGACCGCACGAGCGAGGGGTCGAACGACTCGATCGCCTCGATCACCGCGTCGAGCGCGGCCACCGCCTGGTCGGCGGTGTAGACCGCCTCGTGGTGGTCGGTGTCGAGGTGCTCGGCGACGACCCGCGCCGCCAGTAGATCCGACGAGCGCTCGGTACCGACGGCGAACGTCTTGAGCCTGCGGCCGCGGGCCTTCAGGAAGTCGGCGGCGAGTGCCGCGATCAGGCTCGAGTCGAGGCCGCCCGACAGGAACACCCCCACGTCGACGTCGGCCATCATGTGCCGGTCGACCGACTCCGCGAGGGTCTCGCGGGTGGAGCGCAGGATGTCGTCGGGGATCGGCGCGCCCGGCTCCTTCGGGCCGGGCATCCGCGGGACCGACACGACCTCGGGCGGCACCGCGTCGGCGAACCGCACCAGGCCGCGCTCCGGCGTCCACGCGCAGCCCGGGGGGAAGGTCTCGACCGCCCAGCGCCAGTCCTCGTCGAACGCGCGGATCTCGGACGCGAACCGCACCTCGCCGTCACGACGTGCCCAGTAGAGGGGCTTGATACCGAGCGGATCGCGGGCGGCGAGGAAGGTGATCCAGTCCGGCCGGTTCTCGGGATCGGGGTTGGGCGGGCCGGCCAGGCAGATCGCCCACATGCCGCGGAGCTCCGCCAGCGCCTCCGGACCGCGCTCGACCACGAGGTGCAGGGCCACCTCGTTGTCGGAGTCGGTGTCGAACAGCGCCCCGTCGAGGGTCTGGCGGACCTCGGCGTGGTTGTACATCTCGCCGTTGCCGACGAGCCACAGCGTCTCGTCACCGAGCGGCTGTCGTCCGCCCGCCAGGTCGACGATCGACAGCCGGGCGTGACCGAGCCACGCGTGGTCGGCGACGGCCACGTCGCCGACGTCGTCTGGACCGCGGTGGGCCAGTCGGCCCAGCATCCGTCGTCCGGCATCTACGTCGGCCCTGCCGTACACCGCGGCGATCCCACACATGCCGGTTGACGTTAGACGGTCCCGAGGGCGGGCGGCCGGGGGACGGGCGTTCGTGACCTGTCGGGGTCGGGCGTCGGATGAGCGGGCGCCACGAAAACGCGGCTTGTCATCGCCAGGCGATGACAAACCGCGATTTCGTGGCGCGTGGCCCGCCGCGGGCCCGCCGGAAGACCGGTCGATCAGTCGGCGGCGACGGGCGCCGGAGCGGCGGAGGCACCGATCAGCTTGGCGTCCTGTCGCTCGCGGCTGATGACGACCGGCTTGCGCATCCAGCCGAGCTTGGTGAAGAGGCGGATGACCTGCCACGAGATGTCGACCTCGTACCAGCGCATGCCCATCTTCGCCGCGCGCGGGAACGCGTGGTGGTTGTGGTGCCAGGACTCGCCGAGCGAGAGCAGCGCCAGCGCCGGGTTGTTCGTCGAGTGGTCGTCGCTCTCGAACCGCTTGTAGCCCCAGAAGTGGCAGATCGAGTTGATGCTCCACGTGACGTGGTGCATGAAGAACGTGCGGACGAGCGCGCCCCACACGAACGTCTGCAGCGCGCCGGCGAGGGTGCCGTAGTACGCCAGGCCCAGCAGGAACGGCACGGCCAGCGTCGCCAGCGCGATCCACGGGAACGCCTTGGAGATCCGGACCAGGCCCTTGTCCTTCACGAGGTCCGGGCACTGCTTGCTCGGCCGGTGGGCGGGGGTGTTCTCGTTCCACAGCCACCCCATGTGGGCGTGGAAGAGGCCCTTGATGCCCGAGCCACCACCGACGTGCGGGGAGTGCGGATCGCCCTCCTGATCGGTGTGCGTGTGGTGGGCGCGGTGGTCGGCGACCCACATCAGGACGGGACCCTGGATCGCGGACGAGCCCATGACCGCCAGCGTGTAGCGCAGCCACGGCTTGGCCTGGGCGGCACCGTGGGTCAGGACGCGGTGGTACCCGATGGTGATGCCGAACGCGCCGAAGAGGTACATGCCGGTCGCGACCGCCAGGTCGAACCACGTGACTGCGGAGTTCCAGAGCAGGACGACGGCGGCGAGCGCGCCGATGAAGGGGATCGAGACCGCGATCACGTTCACGATCCGCGCGGTGCGGGACAAGGTCATGCCTGCACGGTACGCGCAAGACCCCGGCAAACGCTGGGGGCGATCCGCGAAGATGCACTCCGTTATTGCTCGCGAAGTGAGTAATTTCGCGAGATGCGCGTCAGAACACCCCGAACTCGCGGACCAGCGGACTCAGGCGCGTCTCGAACAGCAGCGCCAGCAGGCCCTGCTCGAACTCCTTGGCCAGCCGGCGCACGTCCCGGAACACCGGGTCGTCGGCGGCCCGGGAGCGGGTGAGCGCGGTCAGGTGCGCCCGCGTTCCGGGATCGTCGAGCATGCCGATCCAGCGGTCGTAGGCGCCGAGCGCCCGGACCCCGGAGTCGGCGGCGTCGAACCGCAGGAACGCCGCGGCCAGCCGGTCGGTCGGCGGGGCCTGCAGCTGCTCGACGAGGAACGACTGCTGATGGTCCGCGCGGTGCTCGTGGCAGAGCAGCACCGGCACCAGGCCGCCCGCGAAGAGGAGCTTGCGGTTGAGGCGCAGCTTGGCGTTGCGCACGCCCCACTTGTGCTCTTCCTCCCGGGCCTTCCCCGCGAAGTCGACGCAGATCGTGCGCCAGTAGCGGATCAGGTCGTTGAGCAGGAACCGTGGCGGTCGGAAGTCCTTGGCGTGCCCCGCGACATACCCGTCGACGACCCGGGTGAACGCGTCGCGGTAGGCCTCGGTGCCGACGACGGGCAGCGACTCGAGCACGAGCAGCATCCGCCGCGTGAGGTTGCGGTTGGAGTCGTCGTCCAGGCCGATGTGGCGCACCAGCGGCTCGACGAACACCTGCGCACCGAAGGTCTGCTGCGCGCCCGGCTTCGCCTCCCCGTGCCCGAGGACGCGGTTGAGGTCCTCGACCCGCGGGCGCACCTCACGCCTGTCGCCCTCGACGAGGACGAGGAAGTCGTCGTCGCTGCCGGACGTGCGCTCGTGCCGGCCCCACGATCCCATGAGCACCACCGACGCGCCCGGGTCGAGGGGGATCCCGGCGAGCCGTCGCTGCACGTCGGCGAGGTCGACCTCGGTCCGTCGGCGGGCGGCGATCAGGTGTGGGAAGCCGCGGCGGCCGTGCTCGGCCAGGCGCTCCAGCGCGCCGTGGGGGGTCTCGCTCACCCCACGACGTACGGCCTCGGGCGGCGATTCCCTGCTCGGCCCCACGCGGCCGGTGCCTCCGACGGCGCCGGTCCGAGCACGCGAGCGACGTCGGGCGAGGCGGGGGAGGGCCGCCGGATCGCCCGGCGGGACCGCGGGATCAGCGGGTCGGCAGCGGTGCCTCGAGGATCCACGGCACGTCCAGGCACCGTCCCAGGACCGGCGCGAACGCGGCCTCGTCCTCGGCCCGCAGCGCGACGTGGTGCGAGTCGGCGTCGAGCGAGCTGAGGTGCAGGTGCCGCAGCCGCTCGCCGAACGCGTCGAGCATCGCGTGGGCCTCCTCCAGCGTCGGGTCGATCGACTGGGCGTGGGGGACGTCGAGGCAGAACCCTGCTTCGGGCAGCGCCGCGAAGTACGGCTCCAGCTCGTCGGCGGTGCGCCCGTCGTCCTTGCGGACGTCCATGTTCTCCAGCACGAGCGTCCTGCCCAGCGGGGCGTAGCGCTCCGCGTCCTCGACGATGTCGGGGTGCACGACGATCGCGTCGACGGTCGCGGGCAGCGCCAGCAGTCGTTCGACGAGCTCCGCCTCGGGCAGCGCACGCTGCTTGGTCGGGGCGTGGACCGACAGGAACCGGAACGGCAGCTCGCGGCCGCTGTCGGCCAGCCAGTCGCAGAGCGACAGGAACTCCGGCTCCGCCAGCGCCGCCAGCTCGACCGCCATCGTCGACACGTCGCGCGCGCGCATGACGAGCATGTCCCACTGGCCCCGCAGCTCGGTCAGATGGCCGGTGGAGGTCCCCAGGGGATGGTGTGCGGCGACAGACCGCGCCTCGACGATCGGGGAGGAGACCATGCCCTCGACGGTAGGCCCCGGACCGGACGGTTGCGTGGCCGTCGCAAGACCGCCTGCAAACGGCCGGGTGGGGTGACGGCATGGGCGCTGATCGTGATCCGACAACCCCCGAATGGTTCGAGGACGAGGCAGCGGGAGGCGTGCTCGGCGATGCGACCGTCGCGGACCGCAACAGCGCTCTGTGTGTGGAGTTGATCGCTATGTGGCGGCTTTCTGTGACCGCTGGATGGCGCGGTAGACCGTCGATCGGGCGACGTTGAAGAGCTCGGCGAGCTCGGCGCCGGTGTGGCCGCCGGCCCGATGGAGGTCGACGAGGTGTCGCTCCTGGGTCGGGGAGAGCTTGGGCTTCTTGCCGCGCAGCCGGCCCTTGGCCTTGGCGACCTTCATGCCCTCCTTGGTGCGGGCGCTGATGAGGTCGGCCTCGAACTCGGCGACCATCGCCAAGACGTTGAAGAGGAGCCGACC
>JBFWKS010000266.1:0-6154 GCA_050252545.1 Solirubrobacteraceae bacterium | reverse complement strand
GGCTCGTCGCCGACACCGCCGCGACGCTCGCGGTGACCGGTGCCGAGCACGACGCCCTGGACCGGGTGCTGCGGGACGGAGAGCGGACGTTCGCGCAGCTGGTACGCCGCCGCGCCGCCCTCGCCGGGAGCCTCGCGACGGCCCCCGCGACGCTGCGCGCGATCCGCAGCGGAGCCCGGTCGATCGACGCGACGCTGCCTTCGCTGGACCGGCTCGTCGGCGACCTGCGACCGGCGACGCGACGCCTGGACCCCGCCCTGCGGGCGACGCGCCCGGCGCTCGACGAGCTCACCCGCACCCTCGACCGCACGCGCCCGCTCCTGCGGGAGCTGCGCCCGGCGGTGTCGGCGCTGGCCGACGCCGTCCCCGACGGTCGACGCCTGGTGCGCGGGCTCCGTCCGACGGTGGACCGCCTCGACGCCGACACCCTGCCGTGGCTGGCGTCCGAGGACGACGACCTGCGCCGCCCGGTCCACCAGCTGATCGGGCCGACGTTCGCGACGCTCGCCGCCGCGGCCGCCGAGTACGACACGAACTCGCACGTGCTGCACTTCCCGATCCAGCCGGCGACGGGGTCGCTGACGCTCGTGCCGTGCACGATCCTGCTGGCCGACCCCACCACCCCCGAGATCGCCCGCTGCGACGCCCTGAACGAGGCCCTCACCGGGCTGCTGGGAGGCCGGCCGTGACCGTGCGTGGAACCCGGATCCGTCGCGAGCTCCGCGGCGCGCGCCGGCCGTTGGCCGTCCTCGTGGTCGCGATCCTCGTCGCCGTGGCGGCCGGCGCGGCGATCGTCTCGCGCGAGAACGTCCTGCTGCCGGGCGAGAAGCACCAGACCGTGCGGGTCGCCGTCCGGGACGCCAAGGGCGTCGTCCCCGGACGCGTCGAGGTGCGCTGGGCGGGGGTGCCCGTCGGGCGCGTGACCGACGTGGAGCTCCGTGACGGGCGGCCGGTGCTCACCGCGGTGGTGGAGCCCGACTCCGTCGACGGGAACGCGACCCTGCACCGCGACGCCCGGGTGGCGCTGCGGCCGCAGACGGCCCTCAACGACATGGTGCTCGACATCCTCGACCGTGGCCGGCCCGCGCGCGGCCGGCTCGACGAGGACGACGTGCTGCCCGTCGCCCGGACGAGCACCCCGGTCGACGCCGCCGACGTCCTCAACCTCCTGCCGGCCGACCGCCGTGGGCGCCTGCGCGGGCTCCTGGACGATCTGGCCACCGGCCTCGACGACGGAGGCGGCGAGGACCTGCGCCGGGCGTTCGCGGAGCTCGTGCCGATGCTCGTCGCCCAACGGACGCTCGCGGACACCGTGGCCGGGCGCGACCGGACCGTCCGCGCGCTCGTGCGCGACGCCGGCCGCCTGACGCGCGCCCTGCGGCGGCGGGACGGTCAGCTGGCGCGGATGCTGCGGGTCGGGGCGGCGACCGCGGGCGCCGTCGCCGCCGACGACGGGTTGGACGCGACGATCGGGGCCCTCGCGCCGGCGTTGACGCGCACCCGGGACGTGCTCGGCGAGCTGGACGAGACGCTCGCCCGGGTCCGCCCCGCCCTGCGGACCCTGCGGCCGACCGCACGCGCCGCCGCGCCCGGGCTCCGGGCGCTGGAGCGGTTCGCCGACGACGCCACCCCGGCCCTGCGGGCGCTGCGCCCCGCCGTCGACGCGCTGCGGCCGCTGGCCGGCCGGCTCGTCCCCACCGCGGGGGCGCTGCGCGAAGCAGCGGCCGACCTCGTCCCGCAGGCCCCGCGGCTGGACCGCATCACCGCAGCGGTCGGGCGGTGCGAGCTGTCGACGGCGAAGTTCTTCGCCTGGACGCTGTCGGTCCTGAAGTTCGGCAACCGCGACGACCGCACCACCGGGCCGCGCGGCGCGGTCATCCTCTCGCCGGGGTCGGCAGGAGTCGTCGCCGATCCCCTGCTCGCCCCGGCCCCGGGGTGCGCCGACGGGAAGGCGTCGCCGCGATGAACCACGCCACACGAGCGGTCCGCGTCCGGCGCACCGTGGTGCTCGCCCTCTTCGCGGCGCTCTGCATCGTCGTCTTCATCGGGCTCCTGCGCATCGCCGGCGGTCTGCCCGCCGGCGACGTGCATCGGTTCCAGGTCGTCGTCCCGTCGGCGGGACAGCTCGTGGCCAACGCCGACGTGCGGATCGCCGGTGTCCTCGTGGGGCGGATCGCGAAGGTGTCCGGCCGTGGGTCCCGGACGGTGCTCGCGGTGGAGCTCGACGACGAGCACGGGCCGCTGCCGGCCGATTCACGGGTACGGGTGAGGACCAAGACCCTCGTCGGCGAGAGCTACCTCGAGGTCCTCCCGGGCCGGGCGGGAGGACCGACCGTCGCCGACGGCGGGCTGTTGCGCGACGCCCGCGCCGAGCAGTCCACGCAGCTGGACGACGTCCTCTCCTCGCTCGCACCCGCCAGGCGCGACCGGGTCCGCCGGACGCTCGCCGGTGTCGGCGGGGGACTCGAGGGCGCCGAGGACGGCCTCAACCGGACGCTCCGGGCGCTGTCGGGGACCGTCGACGTGGCCGGTCCGACGGCCGAGGTCCTCGCCGGCGCGGGGGCGGCGACCGCCGGGCTGGTCGACGACCTCGGACGGGTGCTCGACGCGCTCGCCGACCGCGAGCGCGCGATCGCCACGCTCGCCCGGGAGGGCGCGACGACCGCCGACGCCGTCGCCCGGGAGACCGACGGTCTGCGTGCCGGGTTGGCGGAGCTGCCCGCCACGCTCGTCGAGGCGCGACGGACGGCCCGTCGCCTGGCGGACGTCGGCGTCCGCGTCGGTCCGGTGCTCGACGACCTGTCCCGGTCCCTGGACCGGCTCGGTCCGACGCTGCGGCGGCTCCCGGCCACGTCGGCGGTGACGGTCTCCGCGCTGCGGCGGCTCCGCGCCGTGCGGCCCGACGCATCGGCGCTGCTGGAGCGCCTGGCCGCGGTGGCCCCGACCGCCGCGGCGGCCGTCGGACCGCTCCGCGACCTCGTGGCCGAGACGGCACCGCTCGTGCGCACCCTCGCGCCGTACGCCGAGGACACCGGCCACCTCGCCGCGCTGCTGCGGTCGATCGGATCGTCCGAGGACGCCACCGGCGCGCTGGCCCGGATCGTGGCGATCGGCAGCGCCGGGGTGCTCGCCACGATGCCGCGCGGGCTGCGCGACCTCGCCGGCCGACTGCAGGCGCTCGGGATCGCCGACACGATCGACACCCGCGGCGTGAACGCCTACCCGGCGCCGGGCACGGCGCTGAAGCCCGGTCCCGAGCGGGCATTCCGCCGGATCGACCGCGATCCGCGGTGATCGCGCCCCACACCCGTGCGGCGGCGACCGGCCGCCCACCCACCACCACGATCCAGGAGCACCACCCATGACCCAGCGCACGTTCGTCATCGGCGTCGGGATGACGAAGTTCGACAAGCCCGGCACGAAGGACGGCGACTACCCCGACTGGGTGCACGAGGCGGGCACCGCCGCGCTGCGCGACGCCGGCGTCGACTACGGGCTCGTCGAGCGCGCGTTCGCCGGCTACTGCTACGGCGACTCGACCAGCGGACAGCGGGCGGTGTACGGACTCGGACTCACCGGCATCCCCGTCATCAACGTCAACAACAACTGCTCGACCGGGTCCAGCGCGCTGTACCTCGCCCGCGAGACCGTGCGCGGCGGGCTCGCCGACTGCGCCCTCGCGGTCGGGTTCGAGAAGATGGAGCGCGGCTCGCTGGCGATGAAGTACGAGGACCGGACCAACCCGATGGACCGGCACATCGAGGCGATGCTCGCCATCCACGCCCCGGAGGGCTCGCCGTTCGCGCCGCAGATGTTCGGCAACGCCGGGCGCGACCACATGCGCCGCTACGGCTCCACGCCCGAGCACTTCGCGTGGATCGGATGGAAGAACCACCGTCACTCGGTCGACAACCCCTACGCGCAGTTCCAGGACGAGTATACGCTGGAGCAGATCAAGGACGCGCGGATGATCCACGATCCGCTGACCAAGCTCCAGTGCTCGCCGACCAGCGACGGGGCGGCCGCGGCGATCGTCGCATCGGAGCGGTTCGTCGACGAGCACGACCTGTGGGACCGCGCGATCGAGATCGCCGGCCAAGCGCTGGTGACCGACGGCGCGACGACGTTCGCCGACGACACCGACGGCATCCGGCTCGTCGGTGCCGACATGAGCCGCGAGGCCGCCCGCCAGGCGTACGAGCAGGCGCAGGTCGCCGCGGCCGACGTCGACGTGTGCGAGCTGCACGACTGCTTCTCCACGAACGAGCTGTTGACGTACGAGGCGCTGGGCTTCGCCGCCGAGGGCGAGGGGCACCACCTGGTCGACGACGAGGCCACCACCCACGGTGGCCGCGGCCCGACGGTCAACCCGTCCGGCGGCCTGATCTCCAAGGGGCACCCGCTCGGCGCCACCGGCCTGGCCCAGTGCACCGAGCTCGTCTGGCAGCTGCGCGGCACCGCCGACCGGCGGCAGGTCGCCGACGCGACGGTCGCCCTACAGCACAACATCGGCCTCGGCGGCGCGGCGGTCGTCACCGTCTACGTCCCGCCCCGGGCGGCGTGAGCGGCTGGTGAGCGACGCGACGAGCACGTAGGGTCGGTCGATGACCCCCACCTCGGTCACGGACGACGCCATCCGCGCCTGCGCCGCCCGCGTGTCCGAGCGCGTCGACGAGGTCAACGACGCGCTCGTCGCCGGGCTCGCCCGGGAGATCCCCGAGTTCCTCGCCGGGGAGCTCTCCGACGAGACGCGCGCCAGCTCCCGCGGCAACGTCGTGGCGATGCTGTCGGTGTTTCGCGGGGAGACGACCGCCGACGCCGTGCCGCTGCCCCCGGTGGTGGTCTCCTTCGCCCTCGCGCTGGCGCGTCGGAGGTTGCCGATGGACCGGCTGATCCAGTCCTACCGGGTCGGTCAGGCGCTGTTCTGGCGCCGCTGGATGGACGAGCTCGCGGCGACGGTCGAGGACCGCGACGTGCTCGTCGCCGCGCTGCACCGCTCGACCGACGCGCTCAACGTCTACCTCAACCGCGTCGTGGCCGAGGTCGTCGTCGAGTACGAGCGCGAGCGCGAGCGGTGGGTGCGCGGCGCCGTCGCCCGGCGGGCCGACCTCGTCGCCCGCCTGCTGCGCGGCGACCCGGCGCCGCCCGACGCCGAGCGGCAGCTCGGGCACGATCTCCGCGGACCGCAGACGGCGCTGATCGCGTGGTCACCGCCGTCGGGCCACGTCGACCATCAGCTCGAGGTCCTCGAGCGGACGGTGCACCACGTCGCCACCGTGTGCGGCGGAGGCCGACCGCTGGTCCTGCCGGTCGGAACGAGCACGGTGTGGGCGTGGCTCACCGGCGGCGGCGCGGCGGACCGGCGCACGCTCGGCGACGCCGTCGAGCGGCGACCGGCGCCCGAGGTGCTGCTGGCCTGCGGTGGCACGCACACCGGGCCGGACGGCTTCCGGATCACGCACGAGGAGGCCACCCGTGCCCACCGGGTGGCGGTGCGCATGCCCGCCGCGCCGGCGCTGACCCGCTACGACCGGGTGGCGACCGTCGCGCTGCTCTCCGCCGACGACGACGAGGCGCGGCAGTTCGTCAGCCGCGCGTTGGGTGACCTCGCGGCGCGCAACGCGTCGACCGAACGACTGCGCGAGACGCTGCGGGTGTTCCTCGAGGAGGGCGGGAACACCCGTCGCACCGCCGAGCGGCTGTTCACCCATCGCAACACCGTGCTGTACCGGCTGCAGCGCGCGCGGACGCTGCTGGGCCGCGACCTCGACGTGCACCGCCTGGAGGTCGAGCTCGCGCTCCTGCTGGAGCACACGTTCGGCCCGCGCGTGCTGCCGGGCGGCCCGGAGCCCACCCGCCTGTAACGCGGCACAAGCCCGGACCCGAACGCTGGGCCGCGCCCTATCGGCGGTGGGGCGGCCCGGATCTACGGTCGTCCCATGACCAATGAGGAACACGCCGCGCGCGTCCTCGCCATCGACGCCGGCGGCACGATGACGGACACGTTCGTCGTCGACGCCGACGGGGCGTTCGTCGTCGGCAAGGCGCAGACCACCCCCGATGACGAGTCGGTCGGATTCATGGCCTCGGCCGTCGACGCGCTCGACCAGTGGGGGCAGACCCCCGAGACCGCGTTCCCCGAGATCCGCTCCGG
>JBFWKS010000265.1:0-6179 GCA_050252545.1 Solirubrobacteraceae bacterium | reverse complement strand
GGCAGGTCCCGTCCGGGCGTCCCGCCGCGTCCCGTGGCGGGATCAGCGTCGAGCGGCGGGGCGGAGCCCCGCCACGGGACGCGCGGCGCGGCCCACGCGAGCCCGCGACGGGCGCGGTGGCTACGATGGGCCGCCGCTGCCCCCGAGCAGCGGCCAGTCGACGACCGAGGTGCGCATGCCAGAGGCCGAAGGGATCATCCACAACATCGTCCGCGGGCTCATCGAGCGCCGCGGAGACGTGCCGCCGGAGAGCCACGACGCCTCGACCCTCGGCGACGATCTGGGCCTGGACTCGCTCGATCTGGCCGAGCTCTCGGCGGCACTGGAGGACCGGTTCGGTCGCGATCCGTACACCGCCGGGATCGTCCCGGCCACGGTCGGCGAGCTCACCGGCTTCTACGCCTGAGCACCATGCCGATCGCGATCCTGCGCGCCGCCGCGCGCGAGCACCCCGACCGGACGGCGATCGCCACCGCCGATGGCTCGGTGACCTACGCCGCGCTCGTCGCCCGCGCCGAGGCGCTCGGGCGTGGCCTGCTCGCACGGGGGATCGACCGGTTCGGGATCGCGGTGGACGACCGGATCGATGCGATCGCGCTGCTCGCGGCCGCCGCGGCGGTCGGCCGCGAGGCCTGCGTCTACCCGGGCGACCTTGATGCCGCCGGGATCGCCGAGCACGCCGCCCGCTTCGCCCACCGGACCGTCGTGACCGACGCGTCCGATCGGTCCGCGCCGCGACCGGGCGACGAGACGGTCGCGGCGGCCTCCGTCGGGCAAGGCGTCGAGCCCGGGCTGCCGAGCCTGCTGACCGTCGACGACCTGGACGCCGGCGCCGGTCCCGCCACGCCGCCACCCGGCACCGCGCCGCTGCTCGTGCTCACGACGGGCACCACCGGGGTCCCCAAGGGCGTCGAGCACGAGTGGGGGCGCCTGGCCGCCGCGGTACGGCGACGCCCTGCCGACGACGGGCATCGTTGGATGCTGGCCTACAACCTCAACCAGTTCGGCGGTATCCAGGTCCTGATCCACGCGCTCGTGCACCGCGGCACGATCGTCGTGCCGCGCTCCAGCCACGCCGGCGACGTCATCGACGCGCTCCGCCGCGAGCAGGTCTCGCACCTGAGCGCGACGCCCACGTTCTGGCGGATCGTCGTCGGTGGGCTGCACGAGGCCGACGCCGCCGGCCTGGCGCTGCGGCAGATCACTCTCGGCGGCGAGCCGGTGCCGGCCCCGCTGCTGGAGCGGATCGTCGCGCTCTTCCCCGACGCGCGGGTCACCCACATCTACGGGGCGACGGAGTTCGGCACCGCTATCGCCGTCAGCGACGGCCTGAGCGGGCTGCCGCTGTCGATCCTGGACCGCGACGAGGACGCGCCGATCCGCTTTCGCGTCGTCGACGGCGAGTTGCACGTGCGCAGCCCGCTGAGCGTCGCCCGGGCGAGGGAGACCGGCAACACGGCCGACGACGGCTGGTACGCCAGCGGCGACCTCGTCGAGGAGCGCGACGGGCGCCTGCGGTTCGTCGGACGGTCGGTCGAGATCATCAACGTCGGCGGGGCGAAGGTCCATCCGCTGCCGATCGAGGAGCGGATCCTCGCCGTCGACGGCGTCGACGCCGCGGTGGTCCACGGGGCGCCCAACCCCGTCACCGGGCAGATCGTCGCGGTGGACGTCGTCGTCACCGACGGTGCCGACCCCGACGCGATCCCGCGGGCCATCCACGCCGCCTGCGCCGACCTGCCGGCGCCGGGGCGGCCCCGCCGCATCCGGATCGTCGACGAGCTCCAGATCCGCGGCCAGAAGGTCGTGCGCCACCGGACGGAGGTCCCCTCGTGACCCGTGTCGTGCTCATCACCGGCGGTAGCCGGGGCCTCGGCGAGGGATTCGTCGGGGCGTTCCTCGCCGCCGGTGACACCGTCGTCACCTGCAGCCGGTCGGTCACCCCGGCGGTGGAGGCCTGGTCGGGGGATCCTGCCCTGGCCGGACGGTTCCATCACGCCTGCGTCGATCTCGTCGACCGCGATGCGTGCCGGGCGTTCGTCGACGACGTCCTGGAGCGGTTCGGCACGATCGACGTGCTCGTCAACAACGCCGGGGTCGCCCACGACGGCGTGCTCGCGCTCGCCCGTGACGAGGACGTCGACGCCGTGCTCGACCTCAACGTCAAGGCCACGATCACCATGACCCGGCTCGTCGTCCGACGGATGCTCCTGGCCCGGTCGGGGCGGATCATCAACGTGTCGTCGATCGTCGGCCTCTCCGGGTACCGCGGCCTGTCGGTGTACTCGGCGACGAAGGCCGCACTGGACGGGTTCACCCGGTCGCTGGCCCGGGAGCTCGGATCGCGCGGGATCACCGTCAACTCGATCGCGCCCGGGTACCTGCGGACCGACATGTCGCACGGGCTGGACGAGGCGCAGCTCGGGCAGATCGCCCGCCGGACACCGGTCGGACGGCTGGGCGAGCCGAACGACATCGCGTCGGTGGCGCTCTTCCTCGCGTCCGACGGCGCCCGGTTCCTGACCGGCCAGACGCTCGTGGTGGACGGCGGACTCACCGCCTGACGCGGCCCGCGCCCCGCCGCAGGCACCGCTCGGCGACGGCCGGCTGTCGGGCGCGCCGCACAGCGGCGACCGACGCCGATGCGCCCTCGGGCCGCCGTCCGCCGACCGGCCCGCGCCGTGGTTCGGCCGTAGACTGCGGCGTTCATGTCACGCCCCGCGATCGTCCTCATCGGGTTCATGGGCGCCGGCAAGTCGACCGGTGGCCGGCTCGTCGCCAACCGCCTGCGCGCCCGGATGGTCGACACCGACAAGGTGATCGAGAAGCGCCTTGGCATGACGCTGCCGGACTACTTCGCCAAGCACGGCGAGGCGGCGTTCCGCGAGGTCGAGGAGCAGGTCGTCCTCGAGCTGCTCGACCGCTCCGACGGCGACGTCATCGCGCTCGGGGGCGGGACCCTGCAGCACCGTGCCGTGCGCGAGGCGCTGCACCGTCACACCGTCGTCTGGATCCACGTCGGCCTGCCGACGGCATGGCGGCGCGTCAAGCGGTCCAAGCGCCCGCTCGCCCGGGATCGCAAGGCGTTCAACCGGCTGTACCGCGAGCGGCAGGAGCTCTACGAGCAGGTCGCCGACGTGATGCTGCCCGAGGCCGACCGGCAGCAGCTCGTGGCCGCCACGCCCTGGATCCAGCGGGTGCCCGACGCCCACGGCGCCAAGATGCTGTGGGCGCACACCGATTCGGGTGGCTACCCGGTGTGGCTGCGTCCCGGCCTGCTGCGTGAGCTGCCGCCGTGGCCGCTGGACGACGACTCGCGACGGATCGCGATCACGGACGAGACGGTCGCCGAGCATCACGCCGGCCGGATCCCCGCGCTCGCCGGGATGATCGAGATCCCGCCTGGCGAGGCGCACAAGACCCTGGCCACCTGCGAGCGGGTGTGGGGGAGCCTCGTCGCGCAGGGCGTGACCCGGTCCGATCACGTCGTCGCGATCGGTGGCGGGGTCGTCGGTGACCTGGCCGGGTTCGTCGCCGCGACGTTCCAGCGCGGGGTGCCGGTCGTGCAGGTGCCGACGACGCTCGTCGCCCAGGTCGACAGCGCCTACGGCGGCAAGACCGGCGTCGACCTGCCCGCCGCCAAGAACTACGTCGGCGCCTACCACCAGCCCGCGGCGGTGATGGTCGATCCCGACACGCTCGAGACGCTGCCCGCCGTCGAGCTCGCGGCCGGGTACGCCGAGGTCGTCAAGACCGCGTTGATCGCCGGGGGACCGCTCTGGCATCAGGTCTCGGCGGGCGGACCGGTCGATCCGACGACGATCCTGCGTTGCGCGCGCACCAAGCTCCAGACCGTCGCCGACGACGAGCGCGACGGTGGACGGCGCCAGGTGCTCAACCTCGGTCACACGGTCGGCCACGCGATCGAGACCGTCACCGACTACCGGCGCTACCGTCACGGCGAGGCGGTCGGGCTGGGGCTGCTGGCCGCGCTGCGCCTCTCGGGTCGCGATGCCCTGCACGCCCAGGTCTCGGGGTTGTTGTCGTCCGCCGGGCTTCCGGTGACGATGGACCCGTCGATCGATGTCGACGAGGTGCACGCCGCGACCGCCCGCGACAAGAAGCGCCTCGGGACCGGGGATGTGCCGTTCGTGGTCGTGCACGAGCCGGGAGACGTGCGCCACGGCAAGCAGCTGCGCGCATCCGACGTGCGCGCGGCGATCGCGGAGCTGTCGGCCTGACGCCGGTCCAACGGCCGAGCCGTCGGCCTGGCGCGGGCGTGAGGGCGACCGTCTGCCAGACCGCCCTCCGGGGGCGCGCCGTGCGAGGATCGCCGAATGCGTCGCTTCCGAGTCGCCGTGGTGCACGGCGTCAACCTCGACCAGCTCGGTCGGCGGGATCCGGACCACTACGGTCGCGCCACCCTGCGCGACCTCGAGACGCGGGTCGACGCGTGGGGCGACGAGCTCGGGCTCTCGATCCGCTTCTACCAGACCAACCATGAAGGGTCCTACGTCGAGTACCTGCACCGCGCCGAGGGCATCGTCGACGGGCTGATCCTCAACCCGGGCGCGTGGACGCACTACGCCTGGGCGATCCACGATGCGCTGGAGATCGCGCGTCTCCCGGCCGTCGAGGTCCATCTGTCGGACCTCGCCAGGCGCGAGGAGTGGCGCCGGCACTCGGTCATCTCCCCGCAGTGCGTCGCGACGGTGTCGGGCGAGGGGGTCGACGGCTACAAGCGCGCGCTCGAGCTGCTGCGCGAGCACCTCGACGAGCACGCCCCGCCGCCGCCGGTTCGCACGACGCTCAAGCCCACCGAGCCGGTCGAGCCGATCGACGACGCTGCGGTCGAGGGTGCGCACGCCGGAACCATGCCGGACGCCGACGCCGACCCCGGCGCCGGAGAACGCGACGGCGGCGACATCGGCGGTGCGTCCGGCGCCGGAGGGGGCGACGACGTGCCCGGCGCGTCGGCCGATTCGACCGGTGCCACCGACGACGCGCCCGCTGCATCCGTCGATCCCGGCGGGCACGGTGCCGCGTCCGACCCGTCGACCGGAGCGACCCCGGCCGCCGACACCGACGAGACGCCCCAGCCGGAGGAGGCCCGCTGATGCCGGTACCCGCCCCCGCCTCGCGCGCCGACGCGCTCGCCGCGCGGCTCGCCGAGCAGGATCTCGACGCGATCGTCGTCACGAACCTGCACGACGTCCGCTGGCTCACGGGGTTCAGCGGCAGCAATGCCGCGGCGATCGTCGGGGCGGCCGGGACACCCCCGACCCGCCGGTTCCTCACCGACTTCCGCTACGTGGAGCAGGCACGGACGCAGGTCCCCGATCCGTGGGAGCGGATCGACGGTGGCCGTGACCTGGGTGGCGCCGGGCTCGCCGCGCACCTGCCCGACGGCGCCGCGAAGGTCGGCTTCGACGATGCCCACCTGACCGTGGCCGCCCACCGGAGGCTCCGTGAGGCACTCCCGGACGGGGTCGACCTCGTCCCGGCGCCGGGACTCGTGGGACGGTTGCGATCGGTCAAGGACGACGCCGAGCGCCGGGCGATCCGTGCCGCCGCCGAGCTTGCCGGGGCGGCGTTCACCACCGTGATCCTCGAGGGGCAGGTCGTCGGCCGGACCGAGCGGCGGGTCGCGCTCGACCTCGAGCACGAGATGCAGCGGCTCGGCGCGTCCGGCGCGAGCTTCGACTCGATCGTCGCGTCGGGTGCCCACGGCGCGCTCCCGCACGCGGAGCCGCGCGACGTCGAGATCCCCGCGGGAACGCTGCTGACCGTCGACTGGGGCTGCATCCTCGACGGCTACTGCTCGGACTGCACCCGCACCATCGCCACCGGCCCGCTCGACGCCGACGCCCGCGCGATCTACGACATCGTCCTCGACGCCCAGATCGCCGCGTTGGCCGCCGTGCGCACCGGCGCGGACGTCCGCGCCGTCGACGCCGTCGCCCGCGATCGGATCGCCGACGCGGGACACGGCGCGCACTTCGGCCACGGGCTCGGCCACGGCGTCGGCCTGGAGGTCCACGAGGGGCCGACGCTCAGCCCGCGGGGCTCCGGCACCCTGCGCGCCGGCGAGATCGTCACCGTCGAGCCCGGGATCTACGTCCCCGGCCGTCACGGCGTGCGGATCGAGGACCTGGCGGCCGTCACCGACGACGGTCCCG
>JBFWKS010000264.1:0-6211 GCA_050252545.1 Solirubrobacteraceae bacterium | reverse complement strand
CGGGTGGCGCCCCTCGGTCCATGGCCGTCCGCGTCAGCGACGACGCGCGCGCCGGGCCGCCAGCCGTGCCGGCAGCAGCTTCACCGCAGCCCACACGCCCGCGGCCCCGTACACGGCGGGCACGAACTCCTCGACCGGGATCCCGGCGATGTGGGCGAGCGGCATCGAGGACAGGGTAGACGATTGGATCCATTCTGACTAGATCGGGATCCCGGCCTGGTCCTCTACGCTTCCACGGCCCGATCCGCCGCCGGTGCGCCACCCGCGCCCCCGAATCGGGCCCGTCGACCTCCCCGACCCTCGGAATGCCATGAATCCTGACGCCGACAACACGTCCGGAACGGACGGCGCGCGCGGACCCGGTCGCCGCACGATCGCCGCGACCCTCGCCGTCGTGGTCGTGCTCATCGTCGCGGCCGTCGTCCTCGTCGTCGCCGGCGACGACGGCGACGGGAAGAGCGGGACGACCGCGAAGCTCGCCGCACCGCCGCAGCCGCAGGGCTTCGCGTCCCGTCCCGACCTGCAGCCGCCGCCGGTCAAGGTCCTCGAGAGCACCGCCGCACAGGCACCCGGGTACGTCTTCACCGCGCCGAAGAAGGTGCCCAACGGCGGGGGCGACGACGGGCTGATGATCTACGACCGCAACGGCGACCTGGTCTGGTTCGACGCCAACGGCACCCTTCCCAACGGGAAGGACCAGTCGCGGATGAACTTCAACGTCCAGCGGTACCGGGGCAAGCCGGTGCTCACCTGGTGGGAGGGCGAGGCCAAGCGCGGGTTCGGCGAGGGCGAGGGCGTGATCGCCGACACGAACTACCGCGAGATCGCGCGCATCCAGCCGAAGGGACCCCTGAAGGCGGACTTCCACGAGTTCCACCTGACCGATCGCGGCACCGCGCTCATGCTCGCCTACCACGAGCGCAAGGAGCCCGAGGACCTCCGCAAGGCCGGCGGGACGAAGGACGACCTGCTGATGGAGAACACGGTCCTCGAGATCGACATCAAGACCGGCAAGACGCTGTTCCGCTGGGACGCCAGCGACCACGTCGACCCGCTGGACTCCTACCACCCGGTCCCCAAGCGCGAGGACCTGGCCTACGACTTCTTCCACGGCAACTCGGTCGACCTGGACGAGAACGGTGACTTCATCGTCTCGGCCCGCAGCCTCCACGCGGTCTACAACATCGACCGCGAGACGAAGAAGATCAACTGGCAGCTCAACGGCAGGAAGAGCGACTTCAAGATGGGCGACGGCGCCGCCTTCCGCTGGCAGCACGACGCGCTGGCGATGCCCGACGGCACGCTCACGGTGCTCGACAACCATGCGTTCTCCGCCAAGGAGAAGGAGGAGAAGGGCGCCGAGTCGCGGGGGATCGTGCTCAAGCTCGACGAGAAGAAGGGCACCGCGACGCTCGTTCAGGAGTACCGGCGTCCCGGCGGCGCCCTCGGGCCGACCCAGGCCAACATGCAGACGCTGCCCAACGGCAACCGCATGGTCGGCTGGGGCGGAGAGACCCCGCGTCTGACGGAGTTCACCGCCGCTGGCGAGGTTGCCCTGGACGCCCGGTTCGAACGTACCCCGACCGAGTCCTACCGCGCCTACAAGCAGCGGTGGGTGGGGCGGCCGACCGACGACCCGGCGATCGCATCGCGGCGCAGCGGCTCCGGCACTGCCGTCCGCGCGAGCTGGAACGGCGCGACCGAGGTCGCCACCTGGCGCGTCGTCGGCGGTGACACGGCCACGGACCTCAAGCCGCTGGGCGACGCGCCGAAGAAGGGCTTCGACTCGCTCGTGCTCGTGCAGGGTCAACCGAAGTGGATCGCGGCCGAGGCACTCAACGCCAAGGGCAAGGTCCTCGGCCGGTCCAAGGCCGTCCAGCCCGGCTCCACCGAGTACGTCACCTCGCGCAAGGGCGCGTCGAAGCAGCGCTGACCCAGGCCGGCGGCGGTCAGACGGACCGGGGCGTGCTGCGCTCCGGACGTCGGGCGCCGGTTTCGCAGCGCACCCCGCCCATCACCCGGTCGCCGGGACCGCCGCCGTGAACGCGGCGAGGATCGGCTCCGGCGCCGCCGACCAGCGCAGCACGACGACGAGGTCGCGGTCGGGATCGCACCACACGACCTGGTCGCCGGTGCCGTGCGCGGCGAAACCCCGCACGCTCGATCCGGGGTAGTGCGCCTGGTGGTCGGCCACCGCCCCGACCGGCGGCGCGCCGGGCACGCCGGGCACCGCGTGCGCGAGTCCGGCCGCCGGGTTGCGCCACCACATCAGCCCGTACGCGGGCCGCAGCACCGACGGCGACACCATCGCCCGACACCACGCGGGGTCGAGGATCCGCTCGCCACCCCAGTGACCGTCGGCGAGCACGAGCAGCCCGAGCCGGGCCAGGTCGGTCGCCGTCGTCCAGAGCCCGCCGCCCCAGTGACTGCCGCCGGTGACGACGTCGACCGTGCGTCCGTCGGTGAGCGTCGTGCGCATGCCGTCGAGGCCGTGCCAGCGCACGTCGGGGGCACCGCCGATCGGCACCAGAACGCGGTCCCGCAGCACCTCCAGGCCCGACGCGCCGTTGAGGTGCGTGAGCGCGAGCGAGCAGAGGTTGGTGCGGATGTCGTTGTAGGCGTACCGCGCACCCGGACCGTGGACGGGCTCGTCCGGCGGTTGCCTGCCCTGGGGGTCGGCCCACCACGGGACGTCGTAGAGCGAGCCCCGCCAGTCGCTGGACTGGGTCAGCAGGTGGCGCCAGGTGATCCGGCGCGCGGCGGCGCGGTGGGCGTCGTGCTCGGGGCCGTCGGGCGCGACGCCGCCCGGCAGCGTGCCCCCGCGTCCGCCGAACCGGTCGGGACCGACGATCCCCGGCCGCCCGCCGGCGGGGACCGTGCCGCCCAACGCCTCGAGCGGGACGTCGAGCACGGCGGGACGGTCGAGGTCGGTCAGCCGCCCGTCACGTCGGGCCACGCCGGCGACGAGCGCGAGCGCCGACTTGGCGATCGAGAACGCCATGTCCGGCTCCTCGGGACGGCCCCACCGCGCGATGGTCCGACCGCCGACGATGGCGACGCCACTGGGCTCCGCCCGGTCGCGCACAGGTCCCATGATGTGCGGCCACGGCTCGCTCGCGAGCGTCGTCGCGAGCCAGGCGCGCATGTCGCGCGGTAGGTCCGGCTCGTCGGCGACCGCGAGCGCGACCGCCCGGTCGAGCGCGGCGGGGTCGACGCCGACATCCTCCGGCGCGACGTCGGCGAGCGTCGGGGCACCGGGCCCGCCCGGGGTCATGGAGCCACGCGTCGCCGGGCCGGGCGGGAAGGTCTTCGCGCCCGGGTGGTCGCCCGTGGAGGCGTCGGGCGTCGCGGGGCTCATCGCGGGACCGGCCGGGCATCGAGGTCCTCGCGGAGCGCGGTCACGAGCCGCTCCACGATGAGCGCCGTCAGGCGCTCGCCCTTCTCGCGGCTGGCCCGCGACGCCTCCGCGAGCACCCCGCTCGACGCGATGTGCTCGGGTGGCGTGGGGAAGACCTCGTAGAACGGTCGCCGTTCGCTCCGGTCGTCGGCGATCCGGTCCTCGCGGACGAGGTCGGGGCGCAGCGCGAGCATGAGGCTCGTCTCCATGATCGCGGCGTGCTCGGCGGGCCAGCCCGGGAAGCCCTCGCGGGCGTCCGCGAAGAGGAAGGCCATCTCCTCGTCCGAGAACGCGTTGAAGACCCGCTCGACGAGCATCACCCGGACGCCCTCCAGCTCGCCGGCCTCGTGCGCCAGCTGGATGCCCTCGTGGAGGAGGTTGACGTTCTCGCCGTGCCAGTTGACGAGGCAGATCGCGCGGAACCCGGAGTGGGCGAGCTGCCCGACGACGTCGCGCACGACGTGGATCAGCGTCGTCGCCCGCAGCGACGTCGTCCCGGGGAACGACGGGCCGCCACCCGACGGCACGCGGCTGCGGTTGCCGAACGGCAGGGGTGGCGGGATGACCGCGTGGACCTGCTCGGCGACCAGCCGCGTGATCTCGTACGGCAGGACGTGATCGACGCTCACCGCCAGGTGCGGGCCGTGCTGCTCGAGCGATCCGACCGACCAGAGCGCGACCGCGCCGTCGCGGGCGGCGAGGTCGATCTCGGGCCACGTCATCTCGGCCATCAGCGTGCGGGTCATCGCGGGCGCTCCTCGGGATGGACGTCCGACCGAAGTCCCGCCCGTAGTGGATCCATAGAGGCTAGTATAGGATCCAATCAGTCGCCGGTGGGGTTTGCGCTCCGCCCGTCGTCCGTCCTTCGACCGTCCGGAGTCCCATGGTCCACGAGCTTCCCACGCTGCCCGACGTCGAGCCGATGCTCATCGGCGGGGAGTGGGCCGCGCCCGAGGGACGTGCGCGGTTCGCCGTGATCGATCCCGCGTCGGGCGAGACGTTGACGCAGTCGATCCAGGCGAGCGACGACGACGTCGACGCGGCCGTCGCCGCGGCCGCCGCCGCGCACGACGACCGCCGGTGGCGGGGGATGACCCCCGACGACCGCACGCGGATCCTCCACCGGATCGCCGAGATCATCGAGGAGCGGGTCGAGGAGCTCGCCCGGCTCGAGACGTTCGACAACGGCAAGCCGATCGAGCGCTCCCGCGCCGACACGCTGATGAGCGCGCGGACGTTCCGCTACTTCGCGGGCGCGCCCGCCCGTCTGACCGGATCGGTGCTCCCGATCGCCGCCGGGCACCACATCTACACGCGCCGTGACCCGGTCCGGGTCGCGGCGCTCGTCCTGCCGTGGAACTTCCCGATCATGGAGGCGTGCTTCAAGCTCGCCCCCGCCCTGGGCGCGGGCTGCACCGTCGTGATCAAGCCCGCCGAGCAGACCCCGTTGACGACGCTGCGGGTCGCGGCGATCTGCGAGGAGGCGGGCGTCCCCGCGGGCGTCGTCAACGTCCTCACCGGCGACGGCGAGGTGGGCGAGGCGCTCACGACGCACCCCGACGTGTCGCTCGTGTCGTTCACCGGATCGACCGCCGTCGGCCGGGCCGTCATGGCCGGAGGGGCGCCGACGATGAAGCGCCTGACGCTGGAACTCGGCGGCAAGAGCCCCAACATCGTCTTCGAGGACGCGGACCTCGACGCCGCGACCCTCACCGCGATGCGGGCGTCCTTCGGGCACTCCGGCCAGATGTGCACCGCCGGCAGCCGCCTGCTCGTCCAGCGCTCGATCCTCGACGAGATGCACGGCCGGCTGGCCGCCGCGGTGGCGAAGGTCCCCGTCGGCCACGGCCTGGACGGTGGGATCACCGTCGGCCCGCTCGTGTCGGAGGAGCAGCGCGAGCAGGTCCTGCGCTACATCGAGGTCGGGCGCGAGGACGGCGCCGAGCTGGCCGTCGGCGGCGGCGTGCCGGACCGTCCCGGCTACTTCGTCGAGCCGACGCTCTTCACCGGCGTCGACAACGCGATGCGGATCGCCCGCGAGGAGATCTTCGGCCCCGTCGTCGGCGTGATCCCGTTCGAGGACGAGGCCGAGGCGCTGGCGATCGCCAACGACACGAGCTACGGGCTCGCCGCCGGCGTCTGGACGCGCGACCTGTCGCGGGCCCACCGCATGGCCGAGGAGATCAGCGCGGGCACCGTGTGGGTCAACACCTACAACTTCTTCGATCCCGCGCTGCCCTTCGGCGGGATGCGGGATTCCGGCGTGGGGCGCGACCTGGGCGACATCGCCCTGGAGTCCTTCACCGAGCCCCGCAGCGTCGTGATGGCGCTCTGACCACGGACGATCTCGGGGCTCGACCGGGGCGCCGGTACGAGGCCGGGGAGACGGAACCGACCACTTCGACCGAACGAGACCCGCATGCCGATCCACACCGTCCTCGGCCCGATCGACCCCGACGACCTGGGGCCGACGTCGATGCACGAGCACGTCTTCTCCGACCTTCGGGTCTGGATCAAGGACGACGGCGGCGTGCCGTGGGAGGGGCCGATCACCCCCACGGCCCAGGTCCACCTGCGCTGGAACGGCCTCCACACCCCCGACAACCTCGTCCTGCACGACCCTGACGTCGCGGTCGCCGAGATGGAGGCGGTCAAGGCCGCCGGCGGACGGACGGTCGTCGACCTGACGGTCACCGGGATGGGCCGTCGCACGGCCGACCTCGTCGAGGTCTCCCGGCGGTCGGGGGTGAACATCGCCGTCGGCTGCGGCTTCTACGTCGAGGAGCTCCACCCGCCCGAGCTGCGGTCGATGAG
>JBFWKS010000263.1:0-6220 GCA_050252545.1 Solirubrobacteraceae bacterium | reverse complement strand
TCGCGTTGACGTTCGGCGTCGTCCGCGGCGCGCAGGGCGGCCCGCCGCGGGCCGCACCTCTTGGCTCGTGCCGGTGCCGAGGGGTCACGCCCGCTACGGTCACCGGGATGCCGAGCGACCGCACCATCGGCCCCGGGCCGACGCCGATCGGGCGTAGCGATCAGCCCGCCGCCGGCGTGACGGGCTGATGGTGCCCCGCCCGGACGACGGGTATCCGTTGCCGCTCATCCGTCCCGCCCTGGTGCTCGCGGCGTGGACGATCGCCGTGACCGTCGTTGCGGTGGCGTGTGTGTTGATCACCCACCACGTGTGCTCCAACACCCCTCCGCCGTACGATGCCGGGCGGCCACCCGAGGGCACGCCACGTGCGGGGTTCTGCTCGGCCGTCGACCCGCGTCGGTGGTGGATCGTGGTCCTGGCTCCGCTGCTCCCGTTGGTCGCGCGGGCGTTGCTGCCACGACGACCATGGGTCGTGGGGGTCGCCGCCTGCCTGACCATCGTCGCCCTGATCGCCCTGCCAATCACCACCGCGTCGCTGCGGTACGCCGTCCCGCAGCCCTCCTGGTGATGCGGGTTGACCGTGTATGCACCTCCAGCGACGCAGCGCATCGTTCCGGTTCCCAGTGGGTTGATGTGTTCGTGGACGACGAACGCGTACAGGAGTCCGATCGGGCCGCCCAGGCGATTGCCCACCGCTGGGTGGACCCCACGGGCGAGGTCGCGCGGAACCGCCTGCGAGAACAACCGATGGATCTCGCGCGCCGACCGCTGATGGCTGTCATGGCGAGCCGTGCTGCGAGATCGGTGCTTCTCGTGGGCATTGTCTGGACCAGGCTGGGTTCGCCGGCGGCCCAGGGCGGCGCGTGGGTGGTCCGGAGTTACGGAGTCGTCCCTCGCGGCCAGGTATCCGAGGATCTTCGGTGCTGATGCGACGCGATCGGTGGCCTGGGCGCCTGGCGGGCGTGGTCGTCGGTGTGAGCACGCTCGTGCTGGCGCTGGCGGTGGCCGCACCGTCGTCGGCTTGGCAAACGGAGTTGCCGAGCGGCGCCAGCGTTCCCCCTGACGGGATGACCGTGGCGGACGGCCACGTGTGGTGGCTTGAGGTGGCGGGCACGGCCGCGCATCGGGCGGACCGACCGCAGGTTGGTCTGGCCTCCCGGGGACTGGGCGGGGGTCCGACGCGACGGTGGTCGGTGCCGTTCGGTCCCTACACCAGTGCAGCGGAGACCTTTCAGACCCGCGGACTGGACGTTCGTGCGGGACGCGCGTACGTGACCGGCGCCACTTGCGTGACGGACCCGGAGCGGCGCACCTGTCCCGGGATGGGGACCACCGTGGTCGTGGACGCCCGGTCCGGTGAAGTGGTCGGATCTCGGGATCCAGGCCTGCAGTTTCAGCACGGGACGGGCTTGCTGAGAGACCCCGAGGCGGAGCGCGCCGGACGAGCGATGGCGCTGCGGGAACCGGAGGACGGGCGGCCGATCGTGACCGTGCCGCGCAACACGCTGCGCACCGACGCCCGCCACGCCGTGGTGCGCACCGGCACGTCGCGCTTGAACGATGCAGGCTGGTCAAGGCTCCGTGTCGTCGATCTGCGCAGCGGACGGACGCGGTATCGGATCTCGGCGGCGGCGATCAAGCGCGCTGCGTTCCCGGATGTGCGGGACCGCCTGATCGACCCTGGGGGCGAGGAGTTCTCTCCGTGGCGGGTTGCTGTCGAAGGGGTGCTGCCCAACGGCTCGTTGTGGTTGAGTGTCGGTCGCTTCCGCGGTCGCGGTATACGGCCGGTGTGGGTAGACGCGCGAGGACGGATTCGTAGCCTGCGCTCGCGTTTGAAGCGTGCGGACTCCACGGAGAGCGTCGCTGCACGGGGACGCGTCCTTGTACGCGCGTCGTCTCGCAGCCGACGAGCTTGCGACCGCGTCTGGGTGGGCGATCTCCGAGGGCTGCGTGGCCGTCGTGTCGCTGTCCCGGACGCCACCCCGGCGAGTCCTGCCCGGTGGGACGGCCGACGAATCGTCTGGACTCCCGCGACACGGACCGGGCCGAGCCGCCCGGAGGTGGTCAGCGTCACCAACGGCCTGGACCGCGCCCGCCTGACCCACGCGAAGCGACCGCGATGCTGACGACCTGATCGCGTTGCGGCTCGAGGTTCGCGGATACGCGGCGGGAGTTCAACGCCCTTGGGTGGGGGACACCGATCAAGTCCTCCGGGGTCGCTAGAAGCCCGGAGGGGACATGCATCTCGATGTGGTTGCTGTAGTGGGCCGGGGGCCGTCGGCGCACACGGTGCCGTCGCTGTAGGTGACGGTGAGGGTGGGCCTCTGGCTACCGACCTCGTCGGGGCGCAGAACGAACAGGTATGCGCCACTGTGCTCCCGCTGCGGGGTCATGGTGCGACGTACCTGGTCGTTGCCGTACTCGACGCGCACGGCCTCGGGCCCGGCGAACCCGAACTTCACGTGCCGAGCGGAGTCCGGATCGCACCTCGGGGCGTCTCGCAGGCGGTCGCGCAGCGAAGGGGCGACATCCCGGAGCGGGATGTTCTCGCGGCAGCCGCCGATGTCGGGGCGTACCTCGCCGGTGTAGCCGCTGGCGGGGATCGGCGGTGCGTCGCCGTTGATGAATGTGGCCCCGTCGGCTCGCGACCCTCCGCACCGGCTGCTGCTCGACGACGTCGGCTTGAGCGGGTGGAATCGGCCGTCGTCGTTGAAGACGCCGTCGCGGCCCACGACGCCGATGACGCCTTGCTGCACCCGTCCAGGAGCGGCGCACGTAACCGTCGCCTCGCCATGGTGCTCCCGGTAGATGAGTAGGCCCCAGCCCGGGCCACCGTCCGGGTCAGGAGCACCCAGATCGAGCACGTCCTCCGAGGCGGGGGGCGCTGTCCGGTACGTCGACGCGGACGGGACGGGGTCCCCTTGGTCGAGCAGCCCTGTGGCGGCCGCAGCGCCGACGGCAAGAGCGGCACTTGCGACGACGGTCACGAGCCCACCGGCGAAGCGTCGGCCCGTGCGCGTGGGCAACGCGCGCCCTCCCGCATCGGCGAGAACCGTGAACGGGCGCCGTCGGGAGCGGCCCGCCGCTCGGGCGTCCTCCTCAGCCGCCAGTCCCCGCAGCTCGACCCCGATCTCGCGCACGATCGGCAGGCGCCGGATCGGCTCGAGGTCGTCGTGACGCTCGTCGCGGTCACGCATGGTGCAACTCCTCTCGGCGCTCGACAATCGTGGGGACCGTGCGCAAGGCACGGAGCGCCCGGCTCACCCGGGCCCGGGCTGCCTGCTCGCTCGTCCCAATCGCCTGGGCGAGGGTGGCGTAGGACCGCTCCTCGATCACGCGAAGCCGTAGGACCTCGCGGTGCTCCGGGGAGAGCGCCTCCAGCGCGAGCGCCACCGCGTCACGGAGCTCACGCAGATCGAGCAGCCGCTCGACCTCCTCGAACTCCTCGGGCTCCAACGGGCGACGCGTACGGGCATCGCGGAGCGCCGCGTCGCGCTCGCGACGATCACGGCGATGCTGATCCACGAGCAGATTCCGGGCGATCGCATAGACCCACCCGATCGCCTCCTCGTCCGTCGATCCACGGAACTTCCGGCGCTGAAGGATCGCTCGGGTAAACGTCTCGCTCAACAGGTCGACCGCCGTTTCCGGATCGAAGGTCCGCCGCGCGAGATAGCGCAGAACCTCGGGGCCGTGACGGTCGTAGAGCGAAGCGATGTGATCGGCAGAGAGCAAGACGTGATCGACCCCTATGACGACAGACGCCCGAACTTGTGACACGACGCGTCGGGAACCGCGCCCGCGAGCGCCCTCGTCGTCGCGCTTGCGGGCGACCATCGGCGAGCTGGCTGGACTAGATCGGCCTATAAAGCGCCAGATGTATAGGCTAATCTAGCTTCAGTGGCTCTCCCGCCGAGTGTCTACAGCCCCGGAGCGGGGCACCGCCCGCCGGTCCTCGCCGGACGCGACCCGCTGCTGCAGCACTGGCGCCTGATGCTCAACGACGTCGGGGTCCAGGGACGCCGACGGGCGACCGACCTCGTCCTGACCGGCGCTCGCGGCGTGGGGAAGACCGCGACCGTCTCGGCGTTCAGTGATATCGCGCGGGAGCAGCACTTCGAGGTCGTCGAACTGCAGGCCGCTGCCGGAGCGGGCGGGCTCGTCGGCGGCCTTCTGCAGCTCGCCCGCGAGCGCATCGACGCCGAGGCCGGCCCGTGGCAGCGGGCGCGCCGCGCCCTTGAGCGACTCGGCGGTGCCGGCGTGACCGTCGCCGGTGTCGGTGCCAACCTGGCCGTGCGCCCGCCCGATGCTCAGTCGCCACGGGAGATGGTTCCGGGCGACCTTGCGACGGTGTTCACCGACCTTGCCCGTGAAGTCCGCAGTGACCACGCTCACGGCGGGTTGATGATCACCGTCGACGAGCTGCAGGTCGCCACAGCCCCGGACTTGGCGCTCCTCGCCGCCGCGCTGCACCGCCTGAACGTCAACCACCCCGACGCCGTCGTCGTCTTCGCCGGCACCGGCCTCCCGCACCTCTCCAACGTGCTGCGCGACGCTGGCGTCACCCATCCCGACAGGCTGTTCGACCTGCGTGAGATTCCCCTCACGTTGCAGCGCGACGATGCGCGCTACGCGATCGTGGAGGCTGCGCGCCAGGTCGGAGTCAGCTGGCAGCCCGGGGCCGTCGATGTGATCCTCCGGGCCAGCCGCGGCTACCCCGCTCACCTCCAGACCTTCGCCCACGCCACCTGGCAGTGCGCGACCGGCGTCAACGAGATCACCGTCAACGATGCGCAGGTCGGCGTGGAGGTCGGGGCTGCGGAGATCGAGCGTCGAACGCTCGGGCCCCGATGGGATCGGATGCCCGACCGGCAGATCGAGTTCCTCATAGCCCTGGCAATCAATGGCGGACGAGCGCCGACTGCCACCGTCGCGGCGACACTCGGCCGCAGCCAGCAGGCGCTCTCGACGCTGCGGCAGGACCTGATCGACGAAGGGGACATCTTCGTGCCCCGACGAGGCGAGGTCGCCCTCGCGCTCCCGCTCCTGGGCAGGTACATCCTCGCTCGCTACGACGAGGCGCGCGCGGCGGCCACCGTCAATCTCCTCACCCTCGAGGAGATGAGCGACAACAACCCCGCCGTCGAACTGCCGTCGCCGTCACAGCGCAGCATCGAACGCGCGAGCGATCCCGGCATCGATGGGTAGCTCGCAACCGGGCCATCCCCGCCAGCCCGTCAGCGCCGTCGGGAACCATCACTGCTCGCCCGGAGAGCGCTACGGCCCCGCGGAGGAGGCGCGGGGCGACCACGCGGATGCGGTCACAAAGCGGGTCGGTGCTGCGATAACAGGGCATGACGTCAATGGAGCGATGGGAGGACGAGCGGCTGCTGGCCGACCGTGTCGCCCCGAGTGATTCGTTCTCGCTCCTCTATCGTCGTCACGTCGCGGGGGTGCTGGCGTTCTGCGCCCGGCAGGGCGCGACCGCTTCGCAGGCCGCGGACGTCACCGCCGAGACGTTCGCCGCGGCGCTACCGGTATCGCGCCGATCGGCCGACCGCGGCCCCGTGGTTGGCGGGCATCGCCGCGAAGAAGCTTGCGGACGTTCGCCGACGCGCGGCCGGCGAGGACCGTGCTCGGCGGCGCTTGGCACTGGAGCCGGTGACGCTCATCGCGGAGGACCGTGCGGACTACGACGCGTTGCGCGATCGCGTGCGCGAGGTGCTCGACGGTCTGCCTTCTCCGACCAGCGCGAGGCCGTGCGCCGGCGGGTGCGTCGCCGTGCCCGCTCGCGGCGGGCCGGAGCGCGGCGGCGGCGAACCCGGCGGCGCCCTCGAGCAGCCGGGCACGGTCGTCCGCGTCGCGATCGGCGAGCTCGCGCTCGAAGAGCTGTCGCGCGACGCCGTAGGCGAACTCCTGCTCGAGCTCCCCGCCACGTGCGGTCAGCACCCGGAACCCGTGCCCGCGGGCCAGGCCCGTCGCGCTCCGCAGCAGGGTCGTCTTACCGATCCCCGCTTCGCCCTCGATCAGCAGCGCCGCGCCGGCACCGTCGTGCGCCGCGCGCAGCGCCGCCCGGATGCGCGTGAGCTCGGCGTCGCGCTCGAGCAGCCGGTCGGCTGCGGCGGATCCGTGTGGGGGTGGTGTCACGAACGACCGCCCGGTGAAGGGTTCTGTCGCCGCCCCTGGTTGCCGGTCGGGTCCGCGTGGGGGTGGTGTCACG
>JBFWKS010000262.1:0-6246 GCA_050252545.1 Solirubrobacteraceae bacterium | reverse complement strand
CGCGCCTCGAGCATGTCGTCGGAGTGCCCGACCGACGTCGCCACCACGTGCGCCGCGTCGGGGGTGCCCAGGGTCCGGTCGACGGCGTCGATCTCGGTCCCGGCCGCCCCGCCCATCGTGCCCCGCAGGCCGAGCTCCACCGCCTCGACGCCCTCCAGCACCCACGCCACCGGCGAGTCCGCGCCGATCACCCGCGCGTACCCCGCGCCCGCCGACGGCGGGCCGGCCCCCACGAACCCCACGCCGAAGGTCTTCTGCGGCGCTCGTCCCCGGAACCGCCAGGCGCCACCCTGCTGCCCGGTGAAGCTCAGGTGGTACTCGCCCGGCGGCGCGCACCACGCCTGGGTCGCGCCCCACCGGCGGATCTCGATGACCTGCTCGTCATCCGGGTCGTAGCCTGTGACCCAGTACATGCCATTGCCGCCCATGTACATCAGGCGGCCCTCGCCGGCAACGTAGGCCTCGTAGGCGTCGAGCATCTCCTCGCTCGGGTACTCCGGGTGGGTGCCGGTCATGACGCAGCGGTAGCGGGAGAGGAGGTCGACGCCGCCGTCATGGACGTCGCGATCGCTGACGACGTCGACCCGGCGACCCGTCCGCTGCAGCCAGTCGACCAGCTGCATGTCGGCGGTGAACTGCCACACCGGGCCGTCGCCGTCGTAGACCGTGGGGCGCAGCGTGAGGATCGGGCGGCGCCAGCTGGAGTGGACCACGCCGTGCCCGTCGGGATGCGTCTCGTAGAGCGACAGGCCGAGCTCGCGGTGGACGTTGCGGTAGCGCTCGAACGCATCGAGCGTCGGCACCATCTGGTTCCAGACCTGGGTGCGCGGGCTGTCGACCCCGACGTGGTCGTTGGCGTAGGCCAGGTAGCTGTTGGTCGACAGGACCAGCAGCGCGTCGGCGGTCGCGCGGTCGCGCGGGGGTCGCACGATCACCGGGACGAGATCCTCCAGCACGCGCGTCGGACGAGCGTCCGCGGCCGCCCCGCCGACGCGCGCGGAGCTCGCAGCGTGCTGCTCCGCCATGCCTTGGCCGAGCGCCACCCCATCCGTCCCCGGCGCGCCGACGGCAGGCTCGCCGTCCACGTCCAGCGCGGTCAGTTGCAGCGCGTACGCCCCGCTGGGCAGGTCCTCCGGCAGCGCGAAGGACGCCTGGGGCGTCCACCGGCAGTCGGTCATGTCGGTGCGGTGGCAGTGGATCGCCGCGTACTGCTCCGGCGCGTGACGGAAGTCGACCTCGTGGCTCGTCCAGACGTGCCCGGTCACCGCGCGCGTGGGGTGGTTGACGCAGCGCCCGTGCCGCGCGTGGGGACCCACGTCCTCGACATGGCCGGGCCGCTCCAGCCCGTGCGATCCGATCCCGGCGGCGAAGTCCCAGGCGGCGACGAGATCCGGGTGGCCGGTGACGTGGCCGATCTCGTCGACCGTCCCGCACGGCAGCGGCGCGGCGACGATGACCGGGCGCTCCAGGCGACCGTCCCATGGCTCGCGCGGCTGGACCTCGTCCTCCAGCCATCCGGCCCCGAGCAGGATCGGGGCCCCTCCGCGCGCGCCGTCCGGTCCGCGGACGCCGACGGGCGTGCCCGGCAGCGGGGCGTCGGCCGCCTGGGCCGCTCCCCGCCCGGTCGCCACGCGGTTGGCGGCGAAGGTCCCGACCGGCCGGCTCTGCAGCCGGGCCGTTCCCGCGCCCGGGTCCAGCGTTCCCGTCAGCCGGTACCAGCAGCCGTCGACCAACGGGTCGGTGGCGATGACCTCGACCGGCCCGGCCTCGGTGGCTGCCCACAGCCGGGGGCGACCCGCCCCGTCCAGGCCGAGCGACCATCCACCCGTCGGCGCATCGGTCCGGTGGGACAGGGCGGTCTGCGCCCCGTCGCCGGGACGCGTGGGCATGACCACGACGCTCACGGTGAGGCCGCGCTCGGATCCGTCGCCGGCGCGGCCGGGCACCCGCACGAACGACCCGACCCCGGTGCGCTGCGGGATCGACTCGCGCTCGACCGCGGGTACGTCGGGTACGGGGCCGCTGCGCCGCTCCGTCCCGGCGCTCGGGATCTCGAGCGCCCACAGCCGCACGAGCTCCGCCCGCCACGCCGGTGCGTCACAGGACACGTGCAGCGCCACCTCCTCGCCCGGGGCGGCGCTGATCCGGTCGACGTAGCCCATGAGCCCGGCCGGGTGGCGGACCTCGCCGGCGGCGCTCACGCGGGTGCCTCCCCCGCATCGGTCGTCGGCCGACCGCCCGCGTCCAGGAGCCCGACGTCCCGCAGCCGCCGTCGGAGCACGTCGTGCTCGGCCCTGCCCCGGCTGGCGTGCTCCGCCCCGCCCAGCCCGATCGGGTCGCCACCGGCCGCCGACGCCCGCGCGGCGACCGCCCACCGCCCGCCGAGGTCCAGCAGCAGGTAGCGCGGGCGCTCCGGATCGGGGTTGCGACGCACGAAGTCCAGGACCTCGGCCAGCGCCGGGGAGTGCGGTCCGAACGGACGCTCGCGGTGCTCGTCCAGGAGCGCCTGGGTCACCAGCGGGCGGATCCGCCGCTCGCGGATCTCGCGATCGTGGATCGACAGCGCCACGGGCGACTCACCACCACCGCTTGCGGGCGTCGGTGATGACCTCGACCCGGTCGGCGTGGACGATGACGCACTCCTCGTGGCTGATGCCGCCGGTCTCCGGCGTGCCCATGACGATCTCCACCGCCATCACCATCCCGGGCTCCAACGTCGCCTCGACCCCGCCGGAGATGAACGGCCCCTCGGTGTTCATCCCCATCTGGTGACCGAACGCGGGCCAGAACCCCTCGAAGTACCCGTGCGGCGGGTGTCCGCGCGAGGTGAGGTACTCGACCCCCACGGCGTGGAGCTCGGCGACGGTGATGCCGGCGCGCATCCGGCCGACGATCGCCTCGATGAACTCCACCGCCTGCTCGAGGATCTCGCGCTGGTGATCGGTGGGATCGGCCCCCACGCACGCCGACCGCGCCAGGTCGCAGCCGTAGCCGTCGACGACCGGACCGAACCCGTCGATCCGCAGCAGGTCGCCCCGCTCGATCGGTCGCACGCTGTTGTACGACGGGATCCCCCTGGCCGCCTGCGGGCGGCACGGGTTGCCGGATCCGATGACGACGTCGTTGGGCCAGCCGCCGGCGTGCAGGAGCACCGGCAGGCCGGCGACGACGAGGTCGGCCTCGGTCCGTCCCGGTTCCGCGGCGGCCATCATCGCGTCCATCCAGCGGCTGCCCACGAGCGACGCGTGGCGCAGCAGCGCCTGCTCGGTGGGGCTCTTGATCCGCTGCAGTGGCTCGATGAGGTGGTCGGCGGCCCGCAGGTCCAGCCGCGCGCCGAGCTCGGACTCGATCCCGCGCCGGTGGCGCTCCAGCAGCGCGCCCTCCCCGACGATCCCCAGCGTGCCGCGATCCAGGCCTGTGGCGCGCAGCACCCGCGCGACCTCGGGGACGAGCTTGGCGGTGGTCCGCACGTCGTCGACGGCGACGTCGCCCGGTCCGACCCGCTGGTCGAGGATGAGCACCGGATCTCCGTCGACGGGGATCACCAGCGCGGTGAAGTTCTTGTCGCCGAAGGTCACCGCCGTGGTGGCGCCCTGCTGCTGCATCCCCGAGCGGTGGTCGGCGAGGTAGGCCGTCGGCCAGGTCCAGGTGTGGCTGCCCCACACGAGCAGCCCGTCGAGGTTGGCCTCGGCGGCGATCGCGCGGGCGGCGGACCGGCGCGTCTCGAACTCCTCCCGGGGGACCGCCGGGGGACGAGGGGGCAGCTCCACACCGGTAGACATTGGGCACAATTTGGCATAGTTTGGATCCAATGCCAACTCCGATCGGTCCTTCCGGTGGGTCCACTGCCCCCGGTGCGCCGCCCGCGGGCTCCCGCTCCGTGGCCTCGTCGGCCCGCGGCCCCGGCCTCCCGCCGTTCGACGCGGAGGAGCACGCCGACCGCCTGGCCAGGGTGCGCCGTCGGATGGCCGAGCGTGAGATCGACGTGCTGTACGTCACCAGTCCGCCGAACCTCGCCTGGCTCTGCGGGTACGAGGCGTCGTGGTACCCGCCGCGCCTGCCGCTCGGCCTCGTCGTCGAGCGGAGCGCCCCCACCACGGTGCTGTTCGACTGGACGCGGCACGAGGAGTACGCCCGCCGTACCGCCCGCGCCGACGAGCTCGTGCTCTTCGACTACGGCGACGCGGTCGACGTCGTCGTGACGGCCGCCCGTGGGCGCGGATGGACCGACGGCACGGTCGGGCTGGAGCCGGCGGGGCTCAACCCGTCGGCCGCGGTGATGACCGCGCTGACCGACGGGCTGGCGGCGGCCGGGGCGACGGTCGTCGACGGTGACTGGCTCGTCGACGGGGCCCGGGCCGTCAAGTCCCCCGCCGAGGTCGAGCGGCTGCGTGCCGCGGGAGCGATGGTCGACGCCGCGTTCGTCGAGCTGCAGCGGCGGCTGCGACCCGGCCTGACCGAGCTGCAGGTGTCCGCGCTGCTGACGACGCTCCTGGCCGACGCCGGCAGCGAGATCGCCGCGCAACCGGTGCTCGTCTCCTCCGGGCCGACCGCATGGCTGGACATCCACGCCTTCCCGTCGCGCCGGGTGCTGGAGGAGGGCGACCTCGTCAGCGTCGACGGCTGTGGCGTGGTCGACCGCTACCACGCCAACCTCGCGCGGACGTTCGCGATCGGCGACGCCGACCCGCGCGCCGGGGCGATGCTCGACGCGGCGGCCGGGGCGCTCGACGAGCTGCGGCGCGTCGCCCGGCCCAGCGAGCACCCCGACGCGGCGATGGCCGCCGCCGACGCCTGGGTCCGCGACCGGCTCCCTCCCGAGCAGGTGTGGTGGGTGGGCGGCTACGCGCTGGGCGTGTGCCTCCCGCCGAGCTGGGTCGGCCACGCCTACCTCGCCGGCGACGGCCCCGAGCGGATCCTGCTGGACCCCGGGTACGCGTCGAACTTCGAGACGGTGCTCGTGCACCCGGACGCCGGGTTCGAGGTCTGCTGCATCGACACGGTCGTGATGACCGAGAACGGTCTCGAGGCGCTGTCTGCCGTTCCGCGGGCACTGCTGCCGGCCGGAGGAGGATGAGGGAATGGAGCTCTGCGACCGCCTGATCGGCCTGACCCTGGGCTGGGAGCACTGCTCCCGGTGGCTGTCCCTGCAGGACGGCGGGAGCGAGCAGCTGCGCCTGCCGGTGATCGCCGTCCTCGCCCACGGGCCATCCGGCTGGACCCTGCTCGACACCGGCCTGTCGCCGGCGATGCGCGACGCCGAGCGGGCGGGACGGATCTACCCGCGGTTGCCGCCGGAGTTCCCCGGACCGGAGGACCCGCTGCTGGATGCGCTCGCCGCGTGCGACGTCGCGCTGGCCGACGTGACCACCGTCGCCGTGAGCCACCTGCATGTCGACCACACCGGCGGGCTCGAGCACCTCGCCGACGGCCGGCCGGTGGTGATCCAGGGCGACGAGCTGGCCTTCGGACGTACCGCCGACGCCGACGGCTGCGGGTACCTGCGCGAGGACTACGACCGGCCCGGGATCGCCTGGCGGACCCTCGACGGCGACGGGCCGATCGCGCCCGGGATCGATGCCATCGCGACCCCCGGCCACACCCCGGGCCACATGTCCTACCGCGTGCGGACCGTCGCCGGGACGTGGATCTTCGCGATGGACGCGATCGACCTCCAGGACGGGATCGACACCGACACCCCGATCGGCTCGACCGCCCGTCCCCAGGACGATCCACTGCGCCGGACATCGCACGACCGGCTCGTCGCGCTCGCGGCCGCCGAGGGCGCCCATCTGATCCCCGGCCACTGTCCCCGCGTGTGGCCGTCCTTCCCCGGACCGCCCAACGGTGCCGTCGCACCGACCGCCGGGTCGCCACCCGCCACGACCTCGACACCGACCGAACGGAACCGATGACCGATCCCGCCCCCACCCCCGTCGCATCCTGGGCCCTGGCGACCATCGACGACGTCCCGAGCGACCACCCCGCCGGCTGGTGGGACAACGAGGCCGCGACCGAGGGTTTCGGGGCGCGGTGGCACCCGCTGCGCCGCCACTTCGGGATCCGGGCGTTCGGGCTCGCGGCGAGCGGCGCGGACGCGGGCCAGGAGATCGTGGTCCCCCACCACGAGATGGGCCCGGCGGACCCCGACAGCTCCTACGTCGGCGGCCAGGAGGAGGTGTACGTCGTGCTGCGCGGTGCCGTGACGTTCACGCTCGACGGGAACGCGCAGCGGGTCGAGGCCGG
>JBFWKS010000261.1:0-6314 GCA_050252545.1 Solirubrobacteraceae bacterium | reverse complement strand
GGCGTCGCGGCTGGGCAGGACGACCGAGAACCGGGCGCGTGGCTCGCCACTGCCGCCGCCGGGGTTGCCGAAGACGAGCCGTCCGACGAACGCGCGGTCGCCGAGCGTCGGCAGGTTGGGAAACTCGATCCCGTAGCGCCTGGCGACCTGCAGCAGGCCCTGCAGGCGCTGGGTCTCACGGTCGGCGGCGCGCCGCCCGGCGCGCTCGGCCTCGGCCTTCGACGCGCCCCGCTCGGTCGCCCGCTCGGTCGCCTCCGCCTGCACCTGCTGCACCCGCTGGATCGCCGCGGCGGCCTCCTGCTGGATCCCCGTGGTCAGCGCCGAGAGGAGCGTGTTGGCGAAGGTCGCAGGGCCGTAGACGACGTGGGCGGGCCGCAGGTCGCGAAGGCCCGCGCAGGGTCCGTCAGCGCCGCCGGGAAGCTGGGCGTCGGGTACCTCGTCGTGGGGGGCGCGCCCGCCGAGGCAGCCCTCGAGGGTCAGCAGCCGCTGCAGGTCGTCGCCGAGCATGAGCGATCGGACCGGGCCGGGGATCAGCACGATGATCGACTCGTCGCCGAACCGCTCGGCGCTGTCGCGATCGGCGCGATTGGCCTCGCCCCCGCTCCCGGTCATCGTGCCGACCGCGGCCGATGTGCCGAGCTGGACGAGCCCGGCGAGCGCGAGCAGCAACACCGCGGCCGCGATCGCGAGCACCGTCCGGGGGCGGCGGACCGTCAGATCGGCGAGCTGGGTCAGTCGGCGGTGGAGCATCGATCAGGGCGCCGGTGGGTCGACGGTCAGGTGCGGGTAGTCGCCGTCGGTTCCCCGACGCAGCCGGCACGCCGGACCCACGGCGCCGGGGGATCCTCTCAGGGTGTCGGCCAGGAGCGCGAGCTCCCCGTCCGACCCGGGTGCGTCGCGGCGACAGTGACGGTCCTCGAACACCGGCAGTCCGGCGCCCGCGGGTCGGGTCGCCGGCGACGGATACGGGTCGGGGCGATTGGTCGCCGCGCGCCGTGTCCAGCCCGCCAGGCTCTCGGGCCCGACCACCGGCCGCACGCGCAGGCCACGCCGTGCGGACCCGCTGCTCGTCCCCCGTGCCGGCCCGACGGCGGCCCCGATCCGCGCGACCGCGCGCGCCGCGGACGGCCCGTCGCGGGTGACGAGCGCCAGCACCGGGTCGACCTCGCGCAGCAGGGCGTCGAGCTCGTCGGCGAGCGGCCGGATCCCGTCGAGCGCGTCGGCGATGCCGGGCAGGCCGCGACGGGCGGCGTCCTGCAGCGGTGCGATCCGCCGGGCGAGGGCGCGCACCCCGGGCGCGACCTCGCGGATGGTCCGCAGCGTCGGGGCGATGTCGCGGACGACCGGGCGCAGGGACCTGATCGTGGGGCCGTGGTCGTCGGCGAACCGCCGCAGCCCGGTGACCGTCCGCTCCGCCTCGGCGCGCAGCCCGGGCAGGGCGCGGATCGTGCGGCCGAGGTCGCGGGTGCGACGCCCGTCGGCGCCGAGCACCATCGCGGTGCCGTCGAGCAACCGCTCGAGCCGGCCCGGGTCGTCGCCCACCGCCCGGGCGATCCGACCGGTGGCACGCAGCAGCGTCCGGGCGTCACCGGCCTGACGCTCGACGGCCCGCAGGACGCGGTCGGCATCGACGACACGGGCCCCGGCACGGCCGATGACGACGTCGGCGGCGTCGCCGAGACCCGCGACCCCGGTGGCGATCGACGACGGCGGCACGATCCCGGGCTCCGGGTCGGACCCGGCGGCGTCGAGGGTGCCGCCGTCGGGCAAGGGGCCGGAGGAGCGGTTCGGTGGGAGGAGCTCCAGCCAACGGCGTCGCGCCCGGTCGCCGGTGGCCACGCGTCGGACGCGGGCGCGCGTCGCGCGGTCGAGCGGCAGCGCGTCGCCGCGGACGGTGAGCGTCACGGTCACCGCTCCGTCGGCGGCGCCGACGACGTCCCGGACCGCGCCGACGGGGATCCCCGCGATCCGCACCGCATCGCCGGGGCGGGGGGCGGCGTCGCGCGACAGGCGGACCACGGCCCGCCGCTCGGCACCGGACGACGCCGCGGCCGAGGTCCGATCCGCTCCCCCGTCGATGCCGATGCCGATGGCGACCCCGCCGGTGACCAGGACCGCGACCGCGAGGGCTCGTGGCCGGGCGCCGGCGCGGGTACTGGTCCAGGCGCGGGCGCCGCCGGGACGGGTGGTCCTCCGCCCACGGATCATCGGTCGCCCCCGCTCCGTGCCGGGCAGAGGCCCGTCGTCACCGAGGGACGCAGCACCGCACCCAGGAGACCGCCCGCCGGGTTCACGCGCGCGAGTCGGTCGATGCGCCGCAGCGTGGTGCAGTCGCTGAGCAGCAGGGCGCGCGCCATCGGGCCGTGGGCGTCCTGGGTGCCGACGACCCACGGCGCCAGGTGGACGAGCCACTGGGCCCAGAAGAGCCGGCCCTCGATCGGCCCCGGTGGGTCGTAGGACAGCGCGTTCAGGGTCCGCTCGGTCGTCCCGACGACCGCACCGGTGTCGTCGATCAGGTCGTCGACCGTGGCGGCGTGACGGCCGAGCGCCCGCAGCGCCGGCGCCGTGTCCCGCACGAGCGGCACGATCCCGTCGCGCAACGCCGGAAGGGTGTCGGCGAGGGCGCCGCGGGTCCGGCGCAGCACGGCCGGGGCGTCGGCGAGCAGCGGCGATGCGGCGCGGGCGACCGGCGTCGCCGCATCGACGAGCCGCGCGCCCTCGACCAACGCTCGCTCCGCGCTGCGAACGGTCGCGGGGAGCTCGCGCACCGCCGCCCGCAGCGCCTCGTCCTGCCCGGCGACCGTGTCGAGGGTGGCGGCGGTGGCCGTCAGGGCCCGCCGGAGTCGTCCCCGGTGCTCGACGAGCGCCTCGGCGAGCAGGCGCACGTCGCGGAGCGCGCGGTGGCTCGCGGCGCGCCGCCGGCCGGTCGCCCGCGTCAACCGGCGAACGGTGCCGTC
Organism: Solirubrobacteraceae bacterium; assembly: GCA_050252545.1. Lineage (GTDB taxonomy): Bacteria > Actinomycetota > Thermoleophilia > Solirubrobacterales > Solirubrobacteraceae > Patulibacter. The sequence goes on along the minus strand of JBFWKS010000261.1, from coordinate 3,357 downwards.
CAGACGGCCGGCCGCGCGCAACACGCGGTCGCCGGTCGCGTCGCCGCCGAGGCCGGTGGCGACGGTGTCGGTGAGCAGGCGCAGAGCGGCGGCCGTGTCCGCGTCGAGCGACGCGTAGACCCGGTCCGGACGGACGCGGACGTCCGTGCGGTCGGTGCCGATCCGCAGGTCCTCCGGGGCCGGACGCCCGTCGCGCCCGGGATCGAGCGCCAGCACCATGTCGTCGACGGCCGTCTCGGGGCGCACGGTGACCCGTGCGTCGGACCGCAACAGGCGGGCGTGACGGTCCGCGACGGAGAAGCGCACGACCGTCGTCCGCGACTCGCGCGTGACCGACAGGATCCGGCCGACCGGGACCCCGGCGACGGTGACCCGCTGCCCGCGCCCGGGGACCTCGGCGTCGTGTCCCGCGAACCGCGCCGTGACCTGGGCGTCGTCGTCACCGCCGGGCGGCAGGACCCCGACGACGAACGCCGTCCCGAGCGCGAGCAGGGCGGCGATCACGACGATCCCCACGGTCCGCCGGGCGCCGAGATCCCGGCCCGTGGTCGCGCGCACCCCCTCGCCCGGGCCGTCCACCTGGTGCGAGCCGCGCGGCACGGTCACCGTCCGTCCTCGCCGTCGGTGTCCGCCCCGAGCGGATCGAGGCGACCGAGGACGCGACGCAGCGCCTCGTCGGCGCCGGCGGCCAGCCCTCGGGCGTCGGCCTCCCCGTCACCGGCGGCGCGATCCCGAGCGGCGTCGCTCTGGGCGCGTCCGACGACCGCCTCGGCATCGCCCGGCGCCGAGCGGGCACGGTCGGGATCGGGCACGCGTTGATCGGCGCAGTGGACGTCGTCGCGGTACGCCGGACGGCGCGACTGCGGCGCCGGCCGGATCCCGACGGGGGCACGGTCGACGGCGCCCACGAGCGGCCCGGCACCGACCCCGGCGTAGTCGAGCGCGTCCCGGCCGATGCCGAGATCGAGGCGCCCCCAGGGGCCGTCGCCGTCGCCGTTCTGCAGGGCGCCGGCCGCACCGACGATCGCATAGCCCAGGTTGCGGTACAGCGGCCGGTCCGTGGTGAACGCGCCGTCCTCGACCGTCTGGCGCGCGGCGGGCACGAGCACCCGGTCGACGCAGCGGCCGATCCGGCCGGCGGGCCGGGCCACGCTGCCCGCCCGGTCGGTGAGACCCGTGAGCGCGGGGAGCGCCCCGCGCAGCGCGCCGGTCCAGGTGGGCACCCCGTCGTCGGCGACCGCACGCCGCAGCTCCGCCACCCAGGGGCCGGCGGCGCGGGCCGTCACGGCGAGCTCCCGGACGACCGGCGCGCCGGCCCGGGCGGTCGTCCGCAACCGTGGAAGGGCACGGTCGAGCCGCAACGTCAGCCGGTCCGCGGCGCGCAGCAGGTCGGGGGCGGCCGCGAGCGTCGAGCGGAGCGCGCGTCGCCCGTCGTCCGTCGCGGCGACCGCACGGTCCAGGTCTCGCAGGACGGCGGCCCAGCGCCCGGCGTCCTCGGACGTGTCGTCGGTGAGCGCGTCGGCGGCCTCGACGAGGGCGCGGACGTCGCCCGCCGCCTCGGCGGAGGTGCGCGCGAGCGTGGACGCCCCGGTGCGGAACGCGGCGTCGCCCGTGGCGAAGGCCGGGATCACCGCACGGGCCGGACCGGGTACGACGGCGGGCACCGCGACGACCAGCGCCACGAGCAGCACGAGGAGCACGCGCGGGCTCCGCATCCGCGCGGTCACCGCGGGCATCCGTCGCTCTCCGTCGCGACGGCCGACGGCGCCCGGCCGACGACGATCGTCACGCGCTGCCGGGTGCCGAACCGTTCGCCCGCCTCGAGTCCGCCCGCGAGCGCGGCGACGAGCCCGGACACCCCACCGCAGCGTCGCTCGAGCGCGGCGAGGCTCCGTAGCCCGGGCCGCGCTCGGCGCAGCGACCGCGCCTGCCGGTCGGCGATCCCGCGGACGGTCGAGGCGTCGAGCAGCCGACTCCCGGCCCGGAGGCCGTCGCGCACCTGCTCGTCCAGCCGCACCGCACGGCGGGCCCCGCCCCGCAGCGCCCCCAGCGTGTCGAGGATCGCCGGCGCGTCACGTCGCAGCTCGACGAGGCCGCCACGGGCATCACGGGCGATGCCGCGCAGGTCGCCGAGCATCGCCGTGACGGGAGCCAGGTCCGCGCCGGCCCGAGCGGTCGGGCCGGGCATGCCGCCGAGCAGCTCGTCGAGCGCCGTCCGCGTTCGTGGGCCGATCGTCGTGAGCGCCCGGTCGGTGCGCCGGAGCACCCGCGCGGCCGCGTCGAGCGGCGATCGCGGATCCCCGCCGGCCGCGACGGCCACCGCCCGTGCCGTCGCCGCGATGCCGCGGACCGGATCGTCCGGATCACCGAGCGCACCCACGATCGCGCTGATCCGCTCCAGCGCATCGGCGGCGGCGACGATCGCCTCCGCCGGCGGTGCCACGGCGACCGGGCCGTCGGCCGCCGGGTCGGACGCGCGGGCGGTCGCGGTGGCCGCGGTCGACGACGTCACCGGGAGCACGGATCCGACGACCGCGACGAGCATCGCGACGCACACGGCGACGAGGACCGCCTCGACCGTCCGGCGGCCCCGCCGCCGGACCCCGCCGACCGTCGCCGTCCGGAGCCTCGCGCCACCCACCGTCACGGCCGCTCCCCCTCGGGCGGGCGGGGCAGCAGCCCGCCCTCGACGGTGATCGGGGCGTCGCCCCCACGCGCCGGGGCGCGCTCGGTCGACGATCCACGGCGCCGGATCCCGCGCAGGGCGGCCAGGCGGCGCAGCAGGGGCCGGTAGGCGGGATCGTTCGCGATCCTGCGCAGCTCGCGGGACGGTGGCGAGCCGGCGAGCGTCCGGCGGGCCAGCGCAGCCTCGCGACGCTCTCCGCGCTCGCGGGGCCGCGTGGGCGACCGGACACGGGCGCCGCTCGTGGCCCCACCGGTGCATCCCGCCACCGGTCGCCGCGCCGGCGCGCTGCAGCGATCGACGGTCGCGCGGATGCGGATGCGGTGCCCGACGTCGTCGTAGGCGTTGATCGCCAGCGTCTGGTCGATGATCGCATCGAGGGCCGTGCGCACCGCGCCGCGGGACTCCAGACCGGCCGAGAGCGTGCGGAGGGCGGAGAGCACCCGTGCGGCGTCGCGCGCGGCATCGCCGACGCGCGCGAGCACCGGCCGGGCCCGCAGGATCGCGGTCCGCGCCTCACGCGCCGTGGTGCCGGCGGCCCGCAGCGGCGCGGCGGTGACACGCACCGTGTGGTCGGCCCCGTCGGTGAGCGACCGCAGCGCCGGCAGGAGCGCGCCCAGGTCGACGACCGCCGGGACCGCCGTCGCGGCCAGGCCGCCGAGCCCGTCGAGCGC
>JBFWKS010000260.1:0-6336 GCA_050252545.1 Solirubrobacteraceae bacterium | reverse complement strand
CGCGGCGTCGTCGGCGACGGTGTCGTCCGCCGGCGGCTGTGCCGGTGCCGGTGCCGGATCGGCTACGGCCTCCGTCGCGGGCGCGTCGGCGTTCACGTCATCGTCCGTCGGAGCCGGCTCGGGCTCGGGCCGCTCGGAGGGCGGGACCCATGTGCCGTTGACGACCGCCTTCGACGGGCTGAGCATCATCGTCATGTTCCGGCCTTCGAGATTCGGCCGCTGGTCGACCTGGCACAGGTCGCCGAGATCCACGACGACGCGCTCCAGGAGGTCCCGTCCCCGCTCGGGGTGGGTGACCTCGCGACCGCGGAACATGATCGTGACCTTGACCTTGTCCTTGCCGCGCAGGAACCGCGTGACGTGGCCGAGCTTCGTCGCGTAGTCGTGCTCCGCGATCTTGGGCCGGAACTTGATCTCGCGCACCACGACCTGGGTCTGGTGCTTCTTGGCCGCCTTCTTCTTCTGCGCCTGCTCGTACTTGTACTTCGAGTAGTCGAGCACCCGACAGACGGGAGGACGTGCCTCGGCCGCGACCTCGACGAGATCCAGGTCGCGCGACGTGGCGTAACGGAGGGCCTCGTCGGTGCGCATCACACCGATCTGGTTGCCGTTCTCGTCGATGACCCGGACCTCGGGTACGCGGATCCGGTCGTTGACGCGAGTCGTATCGCGTTCGGGCGGACGCCGGTCGAACCTACGTGGGACCGGCACTAGGAGGAGCTGATCGCGCGACGCACGGCGTGCGAGCGCGAGGTATCGCTAACAAACAAGGAACCGACTATAGCTCCTAGGCTTGCGATGTGCACGTCATCTTCGTCTGCCTGGGCAACATCTGCCGCTCCCCCACCGCCGAAGCGGTCATGAAGGAGCTCGTCCGCGACGCCGGGCTGGAGGACCGGATCACCGTCGACTCGGCCGGCACCGGCGACTGGCACGTCGGTTCGCCTGCCGATCCGCGGACGATCGCGGCCGCGGAACGGCGCGGGATCCGGATCGCCGGCGTCGGCCGTCAGGTGACGCCCGAGGACCTGGAGCACGCCGACCGGATCCTCGCCCTGGACGCGAGCAACCTCGCGAACCTCCGCGCGATGCCGGCGTCGGTCGACGCCCGCGAGCGGATCCGGCTGCTGCGCTCCTACGACCCGGAGGCCGTCGCCATCGGCGAGCTCGACGTGCCCGACCCGTACACGGGCGGCCCGGAGGGGTTCGACCTCGTGATCGACCAGGTCCGGGCGGCCTGTGCGGGGCTGCTCGACGAGCTGCGGGCCGAGCTCGAGACCGAGCCGGTCTGACGCTCAGGCGTCGGTCGCCGCCGACTCCAGCGCACGCCGACGGCGGACCCGTTCGCCGAGGTCGGCCGCGATGCCGGCGACCGGCGCCGCGGCCTCCTCGCGACCGCCGTGGTGGCGCAGCGTCAGTGTGCGGCCGGAGGCCTCGACGTCGCCGACGACCGCCATCAGCGGCACTTTCGCCAGCTCCGTCTCGCGGATCTTGCGCCCGACGGTCTCGGTCCGCTCATCGACGGTCACGCGCAGGCCGGCGGCCCGCAGCTCGCCCGCGATCTCGCGGGCCGCGTCGGCGTGGCGGTCCGACACGGTCAACAACGACAGGTGCGCCGGCTGCAGCCAGAACGGCAGCTCGCCACCGGTGTGCTCCAGCAGGATCCCGATGAACCGCTCGTAGGAGCCCAGCAGCGCGCGGTGCAGGACGACCGGGCGATGGTCCGCGTTGTCCGCCCCGGTGTAGACGAGGTCGAAGCGCTCGGGCGCCTGGTAGTCGATCTGGACCGTGCCGAGCTGCCACGAGCGGCCGAGCGAGTCGCGGAACTGGATGTCGATCTTCGGCCCGTAGAACGCCCCGTCTCCCTCGTGGACGACGTACCGCAGGCCGTTGTTCTCCAGCGCCGTGCGCAGGTCGTCCTCCGCGCGGTCCCACATCTCGTCGGAGCCCAGGCGGTTCTCCGGGCGCGTCGAGAGCTCGTAGGTGAAGTCCTCCGCGGCGAAGCCGAAGAGGTCGTACGTGTCCTGCGCGAACTTCAGGCAGGCGGTGACCTCGTCCTGGATCTGGTCCTCCATGACGAAGAGGTGCGCGTCGTCCTGACAGAACTGCCGCACGCGCATCAGGCCGTGGAGCGCGCCGGAGAGCTCGTTGCGGTGCAGCAGCCCGGGCTCGGAGAAGCGCACGGGCATGTCGCGCCAGCTCCAGCGGTTCTGGCGGTAGAGCTCGTAGTGGCCCGGGCAGTTCATGGGCTTGAAGCCCATCGTGGGCTCGACAGCCTTGCCGTCCTCAACCTCCGGGCCGTGGTCGTGCGTCGACGTCAGGAACATGTCGTCGCGGTACTTGTCCCAGTGGCCGGAGGTCTTCCACAGCGACGCGTCGAAGAGCTGCGGGGTCTTGACCTCCGTGTACCCCCGGTCGTCGCCCATCTCGCGCGACAGCGCGACGAGCTCGTTGAAGATCCGGGTGCCCGACGGCGTCCAGAACGCGGAGCCGGGAGCGGCCTCGCTGAAGTGGTAGAGCCCGAGCTCCTTGCCGAGCTTGCGGTGGTCGCGCTGACGGGCGAGCTCGAGGCGCTCGAGGTGCGCCGTGAGGTCCTTCTTCTTGAAGAACGCGGTGCCGTAGATGCGCACGAGCTGCTGACGGTTGCTGTCGCCGCGCCAGTAGGCACCCGCGAGCGACTGGAGCTTGAACGCACCGATGCGCTTGGTGCCCGGGCCGTGCGGGCCGCGGCAGAGGTCCGTGAACGGTCCGTTGGTGTAGAGCGAGACCGTCTCCACGGGCGCGTCGGCCGGCGCGTTCCTGACGAGGTCCTCGATCAGCTCGACCTTGTAGGGCTGGCCCTCGGCCTTGAAGCGCTCGAGGGCGACGGCGACGGAGACGTCCTCACGGGCGAACCGCTCGTCGGCGCGGACGTGCTCCTGCATCTTCGCCTCGATCGTGGCGAAGTCGCCGTCGTTGAGGACGACGCCGTCGGGGAACTCGAAGTCGTAGTAGAAGCCGTGCTCGATCGGTGGGCCGATCGCGATCTTCGTGCCCGGGTACAGGTCGAGGATCGCCGCGGCGAGCACGTGGGCCGTGTCGTGGCGGATGAGCTCCAGCGCCTCGTCGGAGCGCTCGGTGATGATCCCGATCTGCGCGCCGTCGTCGAGCGGACGGTCGAGGTCGCGGAGCTCGCCGTCGACGGTGATCGCCAGCGCGGCGCGGGCGAGTCCCGCTCCGATCGCGGCTGCGGCATCGGCGCCGCTCGCCCCGTCCTCGAGGTCGAGGGCCTTGCCGTCGGGAAGCGTCACCTGCATCGCGGTCCAAGGGTATGCGAGCAGGGGTCGCGGCGTCCGACCGCGGTGCGAGCCCCGACGGGTTGGAGTCCTGCTGGTCGTATGCTCGGCCGATGGACGCCCCGGATCTGCGCCGCGAGTACCCGGTCCTGGACGACGTCGCGTATCTCAACGCCGGAACCTGCGGCCCGCTGCCGCGCGCGGCGCTCGCGGCGTCCGCCCAGGTGCTCCACCACTCCGAGCAGCGGGGACGGGCCGGCGAGCACTTCGTCGCCACCGCCCACACCCAGGACCGACGGCGGGAGCGCTACGCCCGCCTGCTGGGCGCCGATCCGACGGACGTGGCGCTGACGACCGGCACGACGGAGGGGATCATCCACGTGCTGCAGGGGCTGGACTGGCGCGAGGGCGACGAGATCCTCACCGCCGAGGCCGAGCATCCCGGGCTGCTCGGCCCGCTGGGGGCGCTGGTGCGCCAGCGTGGCGTCCGGGTGCGCACCGCACCGTTGGAGGAGATCGTCGAGGCGGTCGCCGACGACACGCGCCTCGTCGCCTGCTCGCACGTGCGGTGGACCGACGGGACCGTCTCCCCGCCGGCGCTCGCCGAGTTGCAGGGCCGCGTGCCCGTGTTGCTCGACGGAGCCCAGGGCGCCGGGGCGATCCCCGTCGATGTCGCGGCGCTGGGCTGCACGTTCTACGCCGCCGCCGGCCAGAAGTGGCTCTGTGGCCCTGTGGGTACCGGGATGCTGTGGATCGATCCGGCCTGGCATGCGCGTCTGCACGTGCGTGCGCCCGGGTACGACAACCTGACCGTCCCCGGCGAGGGGCTGGACGCCCGACCGTGGCCCGATGCCCGAGCCCACGACGCGATCGCGATCTCGGGCGAGGCGAGCTCGGCCGCGCTGGCGGCGTTCGACGTCCTCGACGAGCACGGTTGGGACGCGGTCCACGATCGCGCCGCGACGTTGGCGGCGTCGCTGGCGGAGCGCCTGACCGGGGCGGGCCGGCAGGTCGCGCCGCGGGGCCGGTCCACCCTCGTGTCGTGGTCGGACGCCGACCCGGTCACGACCCGTGACCGGCTGGCCGCGGCCGGCGTGATCGTCCGGGACCTGCCCGGCACCGATCTGCTGCGGGCGTCGGTCGGTGCGTGGAACGACGAGCGCGATCTCGATCGGCTGCTGACGACGCTCGGCTGACCCGGCGCCGATCGGGCCGAGGGACGGCCGCGCCGCGAAGGGCGACGCCGACCGGACGGCACCTCGCCCGGTCAGCTCCGCGAAGCGTCGCCCCGGGCGCGGCCTCCCCGGGTGAGGATCGCGTCGATCTCGCGCGAGTAGGCGGCGCCGATCACGAACGCGATCGCACCGAGCGCGAACACGAGCGCCACCGCGGTGTGGTCCTCGACCCAGGCGAGCGCGGTGAACGCGACGGCGAACGCCGCCAGGAAGAACGGTCGGGTGTTCTCGATCAGGCTCGTCGTCTGGTGAGCGAAGCCCTCGACGTCGGCGTCGCGCAGCGACCGACCCGCCGCGCCGGCGGCACCCGCCACGCGGCCGCCCAGCGTCCGGGCGCCGTCCGCCGCACCGGCGGCTCCCGTCATCAGGCGCTCCTTCGCCGCGCCCCGCAGCTCGGCCGCGGTCGGCGACGACCCCTCGCCGAGGTCGCCGTCGAGCCCGGGAGCGGGCGCGTCGTCGGGATCCGTGTCCGCCCCGGAGCCGGACGCGGCGTCGCGACCGTCGTGCTGGTCGGGATCGGGCGCGTCGCCGGGGGGCGGCACCTCGGGCTCGAGCGGTGTCGGGTCGGCGGTGGACACGCGAGGACGGTACCGCCCGGGCCCGTCGTCGCGAGCGCGGTGACTTCGGCAGCGCCTCCCGACCGTCCCGCCCGTAACCTGCGGCGGAATGCCGCGGCTGCGCCTGGTCCCCAAGTCCGCGTGGCTTGCGCTCTTGATCGTCCTCCTCATCGGAGGCGGGATCCGTGCCGATCAGGCGATCAACCACGTACCGCCGCAGGAGCTGTCGTCGGACGCGCAGTCCTACATGACGATCTCCCAGCACCTGGCGACGACCGGCAACTACTCCGGGCTCAACGGGTTCGTCAAGGCGCTGCACTGGCCGCCCGCCACGGCGCACGTGTTTCGGATCGCATACGAGATCGCCCCGGGCGACCGTCCCGCCTACCGCAACGACGTCAATCCGCTGCATTGGGCGCAGTTCGGGATCTCGACGCTCACGATCGTGGTCGTCTTCCTCCTCGGCTGGATCCTCGGCGGCCCGTGGGCGGGCGTGGCGACGGCGGCCCTCGTCGCGTTCTATCCGCCGTTGGCGTGGGCCCCGAGCAACCTGTTGTCGGAACCGTTGGGAGCGCTGATGCTCTCATCGGCCCTGACCGCGGTCGCGCTCGCGTGGAGAACGGGGATCCGCTGGTGGTGGGCGACCGCCGGGTCGCTGTTCGGCGGGGTGCTGCTGACGCGCACCGACCTGTTGTTCGTGCCGCCCGTGCTGGCCGTCCTCGCGCTGGTCGTGCTCGGCAACACCGTCGGTTGGCGCAAGGGCGTGGAGAGCGCCGCGCTGCTCGTGGTGATGTGCGTGATCGTCGTGCTGCCGTGGACGATCTACGCGTCCGGCAAGGCGGAGAAGTTCGTGCCGATCACCACCGGCGGCGGGTCGGCGTTCTTCGTCGGCACGTTCCTGGACGGCAACGGGTCGACGTTCGACATGAAGTACGTCCTCCAGGACGAGATCCGCGCCAAGCATCCCGAGTACGCCGACACCGACTACAAGCAGATCCCCGCGGAGCTCGTCCTGAACGAGGTCGCCGCCCGCCATCCCGACCTGGACCGGGACGAGGCGCTCCTGAAGGAGGCCCGGGAGAACCTTCGCGACGCGGTCCTCGGCCGGCCCAACGAGCTGGCCGGCCTGATGGTCTTCAAGCTCGGGAAGATGTGGCTACGGGCCACCCTCGGCGGGTCGTCGACGAAGAAGCCCGTGCTGCGCACCGGCCACGTCGTGCTGGTGCTCGTGACGTTCCTGGGGCTGATGGTCGGCGTCGTCGGGTACCG
>JBFWKS010000259.1:0-6338 GCA_050252545.1 Solirubrobacteraceae bacterium | reverse complement strand
GCCGACGTCGCGGTATCACGCCAACCTGGCGTGGTTGTACGGATTGGCGTACCATCGGTTCATGAAGTCCGATGTCGTGGAGCTTTCCGTCACGGAGGCCCGCAACGGGTTCTCGGATGCGGTGAACCGCGCGGCGTTCGGCGGCGAGGTGACGTTCGTGACGCGTGGTCGCGGGCATCAGCGTGCCGCGGCGATCGTGCCGGTCGAGCTCGTCGAGCGGTACGAGGCGATGGTGGATGCCGAGGACGGACGGATCGCGCGCTCCCGCCTGGATGACCTCGAAGCAGGACGGACGACCACGGTTCCCGCCGCCGACGTGCTCCGAGACCTCGAGGCGTGAGCGAGTCCGCGCGGTACGAGGTCGCGTACGACCCGAAGGCCGTCAAGGAGCTGAAGAAGCTCGACAGGCCGGTCGCGCGACGGATTGCCCTGGCGATCGAGGAGCTGAGGACGGACCCGCGGCCTGCGAGCTCACGGGCGTTGGTCGGGCATCCCGACCTCTGGCGCCTTCGGGTCGGGGAATACCGCGTCGTCTACGCCGTGCGTGATGCCGAGCTCGTCGTGCTCGCGCTGCGCGTCGCGCATCGGAGCTCGGTCTACCGAACCCTGTAGGACGACGATCAGTCGGCACCGTCGTTCGCCGTCACGTCGCTCGTCTAGCCTGCGGCCCATGCAGCTGCGGACGCACGTCATGTTCCAGAACGGGGTGGCCGCGGAGGCGGGGGCGTTCTACGCGTCCGTGGTGCCCGGGGGCGAGGTCGTGTCGAGCGCGGAGTTCGGGGGGTCGGTGCTCGTGCGCCTAGCCGGGCACGAGGTGGTGCTCTTCGACAGCCCGATCGCCCACGACTTCGACCTGACGCCGTCGACCTCGCTCTTCCTCGAGGTCGAGGAGGCGGGCCAGGTCGACGAGATCGTCGAGCGTCTCCTCGACGGCGGCCACGCGCTGATGCCGGTGGGGGAGTACGACTTCGCGCCCCGGTTCGGGTGGTGCGTCGACCGCTTCGGCGTCTCGTGGCAGATCGTGTTCCGCAGGTAGCCGCTCGCAGCGCCCAGGCCGCCGCAGCCGTCGCCGGCCGGCGGACCGTCCCGGCTCACCCGTTAGCGGACGGTCTCGAGCCCTTCGTCGGAGAGCGCCTTCAGCACCTGCTCGTCGCGCTCCATCCGGCCGAGGAACGCCGCGAGGTTGGGGGTCAGCTCGACGCCCATCGCGGTGGCCCAGCGCAGCGTGATGTAGAGGTACGCGTCGGCGGGCGAGCGGAACCCGGCGAGCCACTCGCGGTCGGCGAGCCGGCGCTCCGCGAGCTCCAGGGTCTGGGTGATGTTGGCGAGTGCCGAGACACGGACGTCGTCCGCTCCGGGCCCGTCACCGCCGAACCGTGCCGGAGCGAAGAGCGGCTTGAACACGGGGTGCAGGTCGGAGCCGACGTAGGCGATCCAGCGCGTCGCCTCCGCACGCTGCTGCGCCGATCCGTCACCGAACAGCCCGCTCTCCGGCGCGTGGTCGGCGATGTAGCCGTAGATCGCCGGGTTCTGGGTCAGGACGAAGTTCCCGTCGATGAGCGTCGGCACGACGCCCGCCGGATTGAGCTCCAGGTACTCCGGCGTCTGCTTGAACTCCCGGGTGATCGTCTGCACCTCGTGCGGGACGCCCGCCCATTCGAGCACGATGTGGCTGGACGTCGAGCAGGCACCGGGCTGGGAGTAGAGCTTCATCGGGCCAGCGTATAGGTGCCGTCGTCGGCGGTCGCCGCGTGCGACTCGCCCTTCTCGCTGCGGCCCTGCCGAGCCGCGACGCCCGAGAAGCGTTGCGTTGTACGTACCGTAGATGTACAATTCGGCCATGGGTGAGGCCGACAAACGCAGTGCGCGGATCAACATGCGCGTCTCCGAGCGCCAGGAGCGGGTGCTCCGCGCCGCAGCCGAGCTCAGCGGTCAGACGCTCACCGGGTTCGTGGTCTCCGCGTCGACCGATCGCGCCGAGAAGTTCCTCGAGCGCGCGAACCGCATCGAGGTCGCTGCTGAGGAGTTCGACCGCTTCGTCACCGCGTTGGATGCACCGGCCGAGCCGATGCCGGTCCTTGAGCGTTACGCGCGCGTGGCCGTTCCGTCCCGTTGATCGACGGTCCCCGGCGGGTCGTCCTCCTCGACGACGCACATGATCTCACCGCCTTCTCCAGTGGCGTCGAGGAGTTGGATCGGTGGCTGCGCGTTACCGCGCGAACGGCGGCCGCCGCCGGCACCGCGGCGACGTACGTCATGCAACACGATCATCGGGTCACCGGCTACTACGCGCTCGCGATGGGCTCTGTCGCACACGTCGACGCGCCGGCACGAATCCGGCGTGGCATGCCCGATCCGGTCCCGGTCGTCCTGCTCGCGCGCTTGGCACTCGACGCGTCCGAGCAGGGGGCGGGTGTCGGTGGGGTGCTCCTCGTCGACGCTCTACGACGGTGCGTTCGCGGGGCGGTGGAGTTCGGTGCACGGGCGGTCGTCGTGGACGCGATCGACGATCAGGCCGCCTCGTTCTACACCCATTTCGGCTTTCGCCCGCTCGCGACCCGTCGATACTGGCGGCGCACCGTCGATATCCGTGCCGCACTCGGCGGCTGATCCGGCAGGCCCGCGGAGCCACGGGGCCCGGAACCTCTCTGCGTGTCGTTTGGCTCTCGCCGCAGCATTCGGGGACCGGACTAGCGGGTTCTCCGGTCAGAAGTTCCGACCGTCGTTCTCGGGGCGCCGGCGCGGCCGAGCTGGGCGGTGTGGCCGACGAGACGTCCGCAGCCGCGCGCGACGACACCTGACGTGGCGACGCATCGGGGCGGCGGATGTGTCGAGTTTCAGCAATTTGGGACCGCGTTCTCACCGGATCGAGACACCGCTCGGAGTCGCGCGCACGACCCGCTCCGCAGCTGCTCGCCGTGTAGGGACGACGCATCCGGAGATCCGCTTCGCGCCGCGGGTCAGTCGGCTCTACGCGAACTGGATCGCTCGCGAGCTAGGCCCGTACGTGAACGCCGACGGGACATGTCGCGATCGGGCAAGTCTTCTCAACCGGCTTCGCTACATTCGGGACGAGTTGAAGACCGGTTGAGTTCGGTGAATATGCGAATGGACCCCTGATGCGCATTGGATTGCTGACTGCCCTTGGAGCTTCCTTGGCGCTGTGTGCGTGCGGGGAGGGGAATTCTGCTGCCCAGCCCTCCTCGGCCCCGGTGTTCGGTGTCGGCGTTGCGCCCCCGGATGAGCCGCCGATCACCGTGTCGTTCTCGAAGGTCAAGGCGGCGTTCGGTGTCTTGCGTCGCCCCGCGGCCTCCCGTGACGACATTCCAGAGGACGTCGTGGACGACGACCAGCCGTTTGAAGCGGTTCGCCGCGTCGGACCGAGCGTCGCCGGCCGACAGCAGTACCTCGCGTACGACCGCGAGAAGCGGCAGGTGTGTCGAGTGTTCATCAACTACTCCGACCCAAATAGCGCGTCTGGCTCTGTTGGTTGTGGGGACGTCCGCAGCGTGTCGAGTGCGGACGAGGGGTGGGGGAGTGACTCTCGGGTCTTCGCCGGGGTGGCTGCGGACGGGATGCGGTGCGCCGTGGTGCGGTTCGGGAACGGGCGACGCACGAGGTTGTCGATCGTGAGGAACGGCTATGCGTTCGCCATGCCGAAGAAACGAGCGCGCCGCGGGGAGCCGCGTGTGTCGTTGCGAAAGGCGAGGTGTTGACGTTCATGGATGATCCATCGATCCGCACGCTGGACCGTGTCAAGGCGGACTTCCTGAGGGGCTTCGCCCAGATCGGTATCGACCACTCGGGGATCGCGGATGCCAGGGACGTTTGGGAGTGCTTCTTCCGGTTCGTGCATGGCCCGGCGGAGCACCGTGGGAAGCCGGTGGCGGATGAACTTTGTGCTCATCGAGGGCTATCCGGGCGGAGACCGTGGGTTTCTGCTGTCGCTCTCGCGTCTCGTGACGCTTGAGGATCCGACCGGCGAGTACGAGGGCGAGGTCCGCCTGCTCTGCGAGGTGTCGTGCGGCCACCACCCAGAGTTGCTGGACGTGGGCGATGACTTCTGCCTGGAAGGCACTCGGCTTCCGTCGGCCGTGGATGTCGTCAGCCATCCCGAGCAGCGGTTGAAGCTCTCGCGGCTCAAGGAGGCGTTCGAGAGCGGCGTCTCATTGAGTTACATAAGATCGATTATCGAGCACAGAGGCTCCGGGAATGCTCAGAGCCCCCGGCCCGAAAATCCCAGGGTCCGCGAGCCAAGTACAGGGTGGACAAACGGCCATGCGCCTGTAAGAACTCGCGTCCATGCGCGTCCCTCGATCAACGCTCGTCGTCCTCGCCTCCGTCGTGACCGCCTTCGGCGCGTCGTCCACCGCCGGTGCGGCGAGCTGGAGCGGTTCGGCGCTCGATCTCGACGATCCCGTCGCCGACTCCGTCAACGACCCGCGGGTTGCCACGACGCCGGACGGCACCGCGATCGCGGCGTGGTACACCGCAGACGACCCGGCGGTGCGGGTCGTGACCCGCGCTCCCGGCGCCGCCGATTGGAGCCCGCCCGTCGACCTGACGTCTCTCGTCCCCGCGGACGCCGAGCTCGGCGACCTCGCGGGCGTCGACGACGTGCAGGTCGCGACGGGCCGCGATGGCACGGCGGTCGTCTCGTGGTGGGAGGATCACGACCACGGCATGATCGTTCGCATCGCCGTACGTCGCGCCGGAGGCCCGTGGACGCTCTCCTCGCCTTCCGGGCGCGTCGAGGCCGACCTCGACGACCCGTTCGCCGCGGTCTCGGACGACGGCGAGATCGCCGTCGCCTGGGTCCACACGGGCGGCGAGGACGAGCTGCACGTGAGGACGCTGGCCGCCGGCGTCGACACCTGGACGCGGCCGACCGAAGCCATCGCAGGCAGGGCCAACGAACCTCGCCTCGGCTACCTGCCCGACGGCGAGCTCGTCGGGGCCTACCAGGACCGGGACACCGACGCGGTGGTCGTCCTCGAGCAGGACGACGGACCGATCGCTTTGAACCGCGGCCTCGCGCTCGGCGGCGACTCCGAGTCCGCGGAGCCGGACCTGGCGGTCTCGCGCGATGGTCGGGTCGTGGTCGTCTGGGAGGAAGAGCAGGCCGGCGAGAACGTCCTCGTGCATTCGGCGGTCCGCAGTGCCGCGGGGTCCTGGGCGACGTCGCCGCTGCACCGTCCCGGCACGGAAAGCCGCCTGCCGAAGGTCGCGGCGTCGGACGCCGGGTTCGTCGCAGCGTGGGACACCGAGGACGGCGCGGGCTCTCCGGGGATCGACGCGGCGACCCTCGGGGCCGGATCGAGCTGGGACGCGACGGAGACGGTGGTGACGGGGCTCGCCGGCCCCGCCGAGTCCGATGTGGCGGTGGCGCCCGACGGCAGCGCGACGGTCGTCTGGGAGGACCTGGTCGGCGGCGACGCCGTCGTGAAGGCCCGAACCCGGCCGGCCGGCGACGCCTGGGACCCGGGCGTGCCGGTCGCGCCGCTCGCGCTCGGCCAGAGGAGCGGTCCGCAGGTCGCGGCGTACGACGACGGCAGCTTCACCGCGGTGTGGCGGGAGCTCCGCAACGCCCCCGGCGAAGACGTCCAGGTGGTGCAATCCGCCCTACTGGACCGTACGCCCCCGGTCGTCGTGGTCACGCTGCCCGCGACCACCACGATCGGCGTGCCGCTGAGGCTCTCGGCCGTGGTCACGGACCGGTGGAACCCGATCGAAGCGGTCCGGTGGTTGGTCACGGACGGTCCCACGCTCGACTACGGCCCGGACGTCGAGTGGACGCCGACCACGCTCGGCGATCACACGATCGAGCTCCGCGCGCAGGACACGCAGGGCAACGAGACCGTGCGCACGTTCGTCGTCCGGGTCGTGCCCGTGGTGGTTCCGCCGGTCGACGAGCCCGTCATCGTGCCGCCCGTCGACACGACGCCGGTGGTGCCCCCCGCCCCGGTCCCTGTCGTCGTGCCGGAACGCACCGGCGTCGCGGCGGCGCAGGCCTGCGCCACCCCGTACGTCGAGATCATCGGGATCCGCGCCGCCGGCAGGGCCGGCGCGCCGCGTGTCCGGCTGACCGGCGTGACAGGGCCGTCGCTGGTCGGCAAGGCGGTCGAGGTGCGCCGGGACGGACGGCGGGTCGGATCGGCGAAGGTTCGCCGTGACCGATCCGTGGTGGTGTCGGTCGCGGCGCCGCGGCGTGCGAAGGCCCGGGCCCGTGCGCGGTACCGGCTCGTCGGCGGTGATGCGCGCTCGCGTGCGCTGAAGGCGACCCGCTCCGCGAGGATCTCGCTGGCGAAGCGGCGCTCTGGCGGCCGGGTCGCGGGCAC
>JBFWKS010000258.1:0-6399 GCA_050252545.1 Solirubrobacteraceae bacterium | reverse complement strand
TCCTCGCGGGTGCCGACGGCCGCGATCCGGTCACCGACGATCGCCATCGCGTGCGCCCGCGGCCGGGCGGGGTCCATCGTCACGAGGTCTCCGGCCAGGATCCGGGCCCGGCGTCGGCGCGAACCGGTCATGGATCCAATCCTAAGCAGATCGCGTCCAATGCGGTAGAACTCGGGGCGTGCCCCCGCCCACCGACCCGACGAGCCCCGCCGACCGCACGGGACCGGCGTGGACCGCAGACCGCGAGCGCAACCGCCTGCAGCTGGGGACGTTCGGGACGAACCTCGCCCCCGGGATCACCTTCACGTCGATCCCCGGTGCCCTGACGACCGACTGGCCGCGGATCGCCGACCTCGCACGGACCGCCGACCGGATGGGCCTGGAGGCGATCGTGCCGATCGCACGCTGGAAGGGCTACGGCGGCGAGCGCGACCCGCACGGATCGTCGTTCGACACGCTGACCTGGGCCGCGGCGATCGGGGCGATCACCGAGCACGCGCGGGTGTTCGCCACGGTCCACGCGCCGGTCGTCCATCCGCTGGTGGCGGCCAAGCAGATCGCCACGATCGACCATGTCACCGGCGGCCGCGCGGCGGTCAACGTCGTCGCCGGCTGGTACCGGCCCGAGCTGGAGATGTTCGGCCGCCCGCTCGACGAGCACGACCGTCGCTACGACATGGCCGAGGAGTGGACCGAGGTCCTGCTGCGGCTGTGGGCCGAGGAGGACGAGTTCGACCATGACGGCGAGTTCTTCCGTCTGGAGCGCGCCCATACCGCCCCGAAGCCGCTGCAGCGACCGCGGCCGCCGATCATGAACGCCGCGGTGTCCGACCGCGGGATGACGTACGCGGCGCGGTGCTCGGACCTCGTGTTCGTCAAGCTCGACGACGTTCCCGAGCGGGCCGTCGAGCAGGTCGCCGCGGTCAAGGCCCGCGCCCGCGAGCACGGCCGCGAGATTCAGGTCTGGACGTTCGCCTACGTCGTCTGCGCCGACAGCGAGCGCGAGGCGCGCGCGTTCGTCGACCACTACGCCGGGGACCACGGCGAGCACGAGGCGTCGCGACTGGCGCTGGGCATCATGGGCGTCGAGGCCCGGATGCGCAGCGACGCCGAGGCCGAGGCCTTCCGCCTGAGTTGGGTGGCCGGCAACGGCGGGCATCCGCTGGTGGGGACGGCCGAGCAGATCGCCGCCCGCCTCGACCACATGGCCGACATCGGCATCGACGGCTGCCTCCTGGGCTGGCCGCTGTGGGAGGAGGGGATGGCCCGCTTCGGGGCGGAGGTCCTGCCGCTGCTGCAGGCCCGCGGTCTGCGACAGCCGTTCCGGCCGCCCGCAGGACGGTCGTCCGCCACGCCCCCGGCGGAACCACCCGCATCCGATCCCACCGTCCGTCCACGTCGGGGAGCGTCCGCATGATCGAGACCGTCCTGGGACCGATCCCCGCGGAGGAGCTCGGCCGCACGTCGATGCACGAGCACCTGATCTGCGACGTGCGGGCGTTGCGTTCGCCGGCGACCGAGCCGACACCGGACGACCCGCGCGTGACGCTCGAGAACCTGGGGTTCCTGCGCTACAACGCCCTGGCGCTGGCGGACAACCTCGTCCTCGGCGACCCCGACCTCGCCGTACGCGAGCTCGCCCGGGTCGTGACGCCCGGGCAGCGCACGGTGGTCGATCCGACGGTGTGGGGATTCGGCGGGCCATCCCCCGACCTGCCGGCGATCTCGCGGGCGAGCGGCGTGCAGGTCGTCGCCGGCGTCGGCGCGTACCTCGGCGTCACCCGTCCCGACTGGCTGGAGGCGCTCGACGTCGACGCGCTGACCGAGCGGTTCCTCGCCGCGCTCACCGACCGGCTGCCCGGGTGCGAGCACCGTGCCGGGATCGTCGGCATGGTCGGCACGAGCCACCCGCGCACGCCGGCCGACGAGCGGATCCTGCGGGCGGCGGCCGCCGCCGCGGCCGTCACGGGGAGCGCGCTGATCGCCCGCGTCGATCCGCGGTTCACCGCCGGCCCCGACCTGCTCGACGCGATCGGACGCGAGGAGCTGCCCGCCGAGCGGGTCGTCCTGAGCAACGTCGACGGCTACGCCCCCGACCTGGGACCGCTGCGCGAGCTGGCCGCCACCGGGGCGACGCTCAAGTGGTGCTTCGGCTACGAGTCGCCGCCGCGGGTGGGCCTGACGTCGGCCACCGACGCGCAGCGCATCGACGCGGTGATCGCGTTGCTCGCCGAGGGCGTCGACCGGCAGGTGCTGGCCTGCGGCGTGTGGACCAAGACCGCGCTGCGCGCGTTCGGCGGCCCGGGGTACGACCACCTGGCGCTGCGGATCGTCCCGGCACTGCGCGAGCGCGGCCTGGACGACACCCAGATCGACGGGATGCTCGTGGACCAGCCGCGGCGGTTGCTGGACCGGCCGGCGCCGTAGCCAGGCCGACGGCGGTGAGCGTCGCCGTTCGGAACCCGTGGTGCGCCGATCGTTCCCGTGGCGCCGCACCGGCCGTGGCGCCGGTTCGGGTTCGGGCCGAGTCTCAGGTCGGACGGCTCCCGCCGTCCGGGCCCCGGGTAGGGTTCGGCCCGTGTTCCGGCGTCGTCCCACCGCCGTGCTCACCGGGATCGTGGCGGTGCTCGTCGCGCTCGCGGTGATCGTCGTCGTCGCAGGCTCCGGCGACGACGGGCCGTCGCTGAAGCTCGAACACGGCGCCGAGGGATTCCCGCTGCGCGGCGACCGGGCGCAGGACGGCGACCTGCTGCGGACGGCGGCCGAGGAGTGGATCGCGGACGCCCGGGACGACGACCGCGACATCCCGCTGCCGGGCCTCGACGACGACGAGGTGGAGATCTCGGCCCTGTGGGCGGGTCGGCGGGGCGAGTACGACGTCGTGATCCTCCGCGCCGGCGGGGTCGCGGCGATGGTGACCCATCGCCGGCAGGACAACCAGCCGTGGCTGGTCGACACGACCGACGTCCGCAAGGATCTGGGCAGCCCGCTCCCGATCGCGTTCGACGACGGCGTGCTGGTGCCGGAGAAGCTGCCGGCGCGTCCGACGTACCGCTCCGCGATCGATGCTCCCGGGCCGAAGGTCCGCGAGCACGACGGGCTGTGGACGGGCGACGGGAGCCCGTTCCTCTCCGACGGGGTGCTCGTGCTCCCCCGGGGCACCGGTGGCGGCCGGGGCGACGAGACGGACGCGCCGCTCGTCGTCGTCACCGGCAAGGACGCCGCCACGGTCCGGCACGTCGACGCGGAGACGGCCGCGGGGTTGGCGCGGGACTACGGGCTCGGCACGGTCCAGCGGTTCGTCGCGGCGACGCCCCCGGGCGGTCGCGGTGGCGTCGGTGGGTCCGACGCGGGGACGATGCGCATCGTGGGCGAGCCGGAGCATCCCGAGCTCGGGCCGATCCTCGTGCTCTCGACCGCTCCCGGCGTCCTGTCGTCCCGACGGCCGACGGTGGTCACCGCGGCGGGGGGCGGCAGCGACGTCGACGAGAGCCCGAAGGTCGCGACGATCGCCCTCGCGTCGCAGGACCAGTCGCGGGAGAACGGCGCGGGCCGGCCGGTGCTCGCCACCGGGTTCGTCGTGCGGCTCCGGGCGCCCGACGGGGGCTCCACCGCCGACGAGCCGCAGCGGTCGGCGCCGTACCTCGTCGCCGCGGGCACGCACGACGTCCGACGGATCGAGATCGTCGAGGGGCGCCGCCGCATCGAGCGGCCGGGACCGGTCGCCATCGTGCCCGCCGGCAAGGCCGTGGGGACGGAGGACGACGAGCAGCCGACCGAGGTCGGCGTTCTGGGGTGGACCGGCGGCGACGTGCTCGTCGTCCCGCACGGTCGCCCCGCCGCCCTGACGACGTTCGGGCGGTAGACGACGTCCGGGTGGCGGAGCCGGCCCTCGGCGACGTGCGGATCAGAAGCCGAGGCAGGCACCGCCAACCTGACACCAAGGCGGTTCAGACCGGTCTTGGTGAGCTTGTGACACCGCCGCTCGTTCCGATGGCGAGCGTTTCGGGCACCTCCCCGTCGCCAAGCCAGACGGGACCGTCTAGCGCGAATCCTCAAGGTCCGCCGAGCACTCGAGGACCGCGTCGTTGATCGGACGCTTGAACACCGCACAGGAGGTGCTGTGCCACCGGCCACGGAGATCGGGGTCCGGCGAGAGCGCCTCGAACGTGCAGTACCAGTGACCAACCCCTCCACCACGAGCAAACGCATCGCGCCATGTGCACCGCAGGTTCCGTCTGGGCTCCGGCCCGCCGCGGAGAAACGCCTCAGCCTCCTCGGCGCTCGTGATCGCCGTGACGTGCTGACGCACGATCGCCCCACCGAAGAGCAACCCGACCACCGCGCACAACAGCAGGTAGGCGCCCAGCCTCCTTCGCCGAGAACGCTCCGCGGTGCCGCCCGACCTCTGCGAACGTGTCATCCGCGAAAGCACCGACGCGGATCCACGGGCCCGCGCGGAGGTTCTGCTGTAGCGGTGACGTGCTCGTGCGAGAAAGCGCGAACCGGAGCATCGACGAGCACCGCCGGAGGCGTGCCCAGGAGCACCGCCGCCCGGAACCCCCGCAGCGCGCTGACCAACCCCAACGCGTCGCAACGGTCCAACTCGTCGGCGGGCAACGGGCGCTCGACCGCCAGGCCGCGCTCCACCGTGACCGCTCGGCCGACGCCGGCCAATCCCCCGTCGGCGAGAGGCGGGGTCCACCAGCGTCCATCGCGCCGGTAGACGAGGTTGGCGATCGTCGTCTCGATCACGTGCCCGTACTCGTTGACGAGCAGCACGTCATCGGCATCGGAATGCCGGGCCCGGGCCGCGTCGTAGTGCTCGCGCCAGGTCGTCTTGTGGCAGCAGAACGGGTCGTCGGACCTCGTGATCGCGGTGTCGAGGGCCAGGCGCACCGGCCGCTGGCCGCCGCCGTCGACTGCCGGCAACCGGCGGCGCACGTCGTCGCGCACCGTCGGCGTCCGGTCGTCATCGCGTGCCGCCGGTGTTGCGCCGCCGGGGCCCGCACCGGGCGGCCCGGGCTCGACGTGCGACCGTGAGTCCGCGGACCAGACCGGGGGCGGCCCGATGTCGACCTGCGACGGTGCGTCCACCCCGAGCGGCAGCGCCTCCACCCGCCCGCGGCCGTCCGCGTCGGTGAGCAGCCGTACGCGGTGGGGCGCCGTCACCGGCGGCAGGGCGTCGAGAGCCTCCCGGGCGGCGTCGCGCGTGAACGGCCGGCCGAACCACGCCGCCGACGCGGCCATCCGGTCCAGGTGACGGTCGCGGTGGTGCAGCCCGTCGGCGTCCTGGCGCAGCGTCTCCAGCAGGTCGAAGGTCCGTGGCCCCGCGGTGAGGATGCGGGTCTTGTCCTCGACCTCGGCGTCCTCCCGGCCCGGGTCGGACGACCAGGTGATCCCGGCGCCGGCGCCGTAGCTGTACGTGCCCGCGGCGACGTCGAGCACCGCCGTGCGGATGGGGACCGACAGCAGCGCCCGCGGGCCCTCGCCCAGCGGCGCCAGCGTGCCCATCGCCCCGCAGTACACGCCCCGGGGGTGCTCCTCGAGCCGGGCGATAGCCGCCATCGCCGCGATCTTCGGGGCACCGGTCACCGACCCGCACGGAAAGAGCGCGGCGAGGACGTCGACCAGGGTCACGTCGGGGCGGACCCGGGCGCGGAGGGTCGACGTCATCTGCCAGACCGTCTCGTAGCGCTCGACGTCGCAGAGGCTCACGACCTCGACGTCACCGGGGCGGTCGCCGGGCCGTGGCGCCGCCGTCAGCCGCGACAGGTCGTTGCGCAGCAGGTCGACGATCATCACGTTCTCGGCCCGGTCCTTGGCCGACGAGCGCAACGCGTCGCGGGCGGCGAGGTCGTCGACGGGACGGGGACGGCGGGCGGCGGTGCCCTTCATCGGCCGGCAGACGATCTCGTCGTCCTCCCAGCGCAGGAACAGCTCGGGCGACGCGGACGCCACCACCGTCCCGTCGCCCAGGTCGAGCAGCGCGCCGTGCGCCGCCCGCTGGGCCCCGATCAGCGTGGCGTACGCGCGCTCGGGATCGCCGTCGAGCCGCCCGTCGAACCGGTCGGTGACGTTGACCTGGAAGACCTCGCCGCGGGCGATCCGTTGGCGCACCTCCTCGACCAGGTCGGGGTAGCTGCGCAGGGCGGGCCGGCGGGCCGGGGGCGTCAGCGCTGGCGCGAGGCCGGGCGGAGTGGTCGCGGGGTCGGGGTGGGGGTCGGTGGAGGCCGTGGGGTCGGTGGGCTCGACGCCTGGGGTGACGGGGGTGGTGTCAGAACCCGCCGACGGGTGGTGGTTCGTGACGCCGGCCCCCACCCCGGACCCCTCCGGGTCGGTGTCAGAACCCGCCGACGGGTGGTGGTTCGTGACGCCGGCCCCGGCCCCGGTGCCAGC
>JBFWKS010000257.1:0-6413 GCA_050252545.1 Solirubrobacteraceae bacterium | reverse complement strand
TGCTGACCAAGGACGACCTCGACGTGCCCTACGACTACGACTCGCTCGCGGGTGCGGGCACGATGCTCGGGTCCGGCGCGATCATCGTCGCCGACGATTCCAACTCGGTCGTCGACATCGCGGTCAAGACCGCGAGCTTCTACAAGCACGAGAGCTGCGGCAAGTGCACGCCGTGCCGCGAGGGCACCAACTGGACGACGAAGATGCTCAAGCGCATCCAGGCCGGTGAGGCCACGCCGATGGACCTCGACGTGATCGAGTCGGTGTGCGACCAGATCA
Organism: Solirubrobacteraceae bacterium; assembly: GCA_050252545.1. Taxonomy (GTDB): domain Bacteria; phylum Actinomycetota; class Thermoleophilia; order Solirubrobacterales; family Solirubrobacteraceae; genus Patulibacter. The sequence goes on along the minus strand of JBFWKS010000257.1, from coordinate 6,134 downwards.
TGGGCAACTGCCTTTGCGTGCTCGGCGACGCGATGGCGATGCCGGTCAGCTCGATGGTCAAGAAGTTCCGGCCCGCGTTCGAGGAGCACATCGAGCGGGCCCGTCGCGAGGCGGAGCAGCGTCTGCTGGCGAGCCTGGAGTCCGACACCGGACCGGAGTCCATCCTCGAAGGGATCGGCGCCGGCGCGCCGCAGCACTGATGCCCCGTCCGCAGCCCGAAGAGATCAGCTTCACGATCGACGGTCGTGAGGTCCAGGCCCCCGCGGGCCTGATGCTCGTCGACGCCGCCAAGCTCGGCGACGTCGACATCCCCGTCTTCTGTTACGAGCCCAAGCTCGGTGCGCCCGTCGGCGCGTGCCGCATGTGCCTCGTGGAGATCGAGGGCATCCCGAAGCTCCAGACCGCGTGCTCCACGCCGGTCCGCGACGGCATGGTCGTCGACACGCAGAACCCGCGCGTCAAGGCCGCGCAGGAGTCGGTCGTCGAGTTCCTGCTCATCAACCACCCGCTCGACTGTCCCGTCTGCGACAAGGGCGGCGAGTGCCCGCTGCAGGACATCTCGTTCGGTTGGGGCCGCGGCGAGACGCGGTTCGTCGAGCCCAAGCGTCACTTCCAGAAGCCCGTCGAGCTCAGCCCGCTGATCGCGATCGACCGCGAGCGGTGCATCCTCTGCTACCGCTGCGTGCGGTTCAGCCAGGAGGTCTCCGAGGACTACCAGCTCGTCCTCCACGAGCGGGGCGCCGACACCTTCGTCGGCACGTTCGACGGGCACCCGTACTCGGCGCCGTTCAGCGGCAACATCATCGAGCTCTGCCCCGTCGGTGCGCTGACGAGCCAGGCGTACCGCTTCCGCGCGCGCCCGTGGGACATCGAGCAGTCCGGCTCGGTGTGCACGATGTGCCCCGGCCAGTGCAACGTCAGCTACACCGTGCGCGACGACCGGGTCCAGCGCGTGCTGTCGCGCGACAACGACGCCGTCGACGACGGCTGGCTCTGCGACCGCGGCCGATTCGCCTACCAGGGCTCCTACGTCGACGAGCGCGTCACCCGGCCGCTGGTGCGCGTCGACGGTCAGCTCCGGCCGGTCAGCTGGGAGCGGGCCACGCAGGAGGCGGTCAAGCTCCTCGGCCGCAGCGATGGTCCCGGGCACACCGTCGGTGCGCTCGCCGGGTCGGGCACGAGCAACGAGGAGGGTTGGCTGCTGCGCCGGATCCTCACCGAGACGCTCGGCAGCCGCGACCTCGACAGCCGCCGCGACGGCGCACTGTCCGCGGGCCTGCTCGCCGCGCTCGACGCACCCGAGGCCCAGGCCACCGTCGAGGACCTGCAGTACGCCCACGCGGTGCTCGTCCTCGACACCGAGCCGATCGACGACATGCCGATCCTCGACCTGCGCCTGCGCAAGGGCCAGCGCCGCCACGGCGTGCGGGTGATGGTCGCCGGCAGCCGGCCGTCGAGCCTCGACCCGATCGCGGAGCACAGCGTGCGCTTCGCGCCCGGTGCCGGCGAGGCGTTCGTCTGTGCGCTCGACGCCGCGATCGGCGGCGTCGGCGACGTCGCCGGGCTCGCCGCGGCAGCCGGGGCGGATGCCGCCCAGATCGAGGCGCTCGCCAAGGATCTGCGCGAGGCGGGGGAGGACGTCGTGGTGCTGTGGGGCGAGCGGCTGACCGCCGGTGCCTCCGACGCGCCCGCCGACACCGATCCGGGCGCCAACGCCGCCCGCGCGCTGCTGAAGATCGCCGGCCGGCTCGGCCTGCTCGACGACCGTCAGGGCGCCGGGCTGCTCCAGATCCCCTCCAGCGGCAATGGCCGCGGCCTTCGCGAGATCGGGTTCCTGCCGACCGCCGGCCCGGGCTACCGCGAACCGGAGGATCCGGGCCGCTCCGCCCGCCAGATCGCCGAGGCGCTGGTCGACGGCGACCTGACCGTCCTGCACCTGCTGCACGTCGATCCGCTGCGCACCCACGGCGACCGCGACCTGTGGAACCGTGCGCTCGGCGCGGCGACCGGGGTCGTCGCGCACGCCCAGTTCCTGACCGAGGGGCTGCTGGACCATGCGTCGGTGGTCTTCCCCGCCGAGGTCGGTGCCGAGAAGGAGGGCACCGTCACCCATCCCGACGGTCGCCTGCAGCGGCTGCGGCCCGCGGTCGCCCGCCCGGGCGAGGTGCGGCCGACATGGCGCACGCTCGCGCAGCTGCTCGCCGCGCTCGGCGGCGAGACGCACGCGCTGACGGTGATGATGGTGACCGCAGAGATCGTCGACGCGGTGCCGTTCTACGCCGGTATCACCCACGACGAGATCGGCGGGTTCGGCGTGCGATGGCAGGAGCGCGAGGCCGCCGCGGCATTCCCCCAGGGGGAGACCGGACCGTTCTCGCTCGCCACCCCGGTGGCCGCCGCGTCGGCGAACGGTGCCCTGCGCTTGGGCTCGTTCCGGTCGGTCTGGTCCACGCCCGACGTCGAGCACGCCCCGGCGCTGCGGTTCCTCACCCCGCGGCAGCGCGCCGAGCTCAACCCCGACGACGCGCGCGAGCGCGGCATCCGCCACGGCCAGCGGGTGCGGGTGTCGACCGGTGACGGCGGCACGAGCGTCCGGGCCGTCGCGCACCTGCGCCAGAACGCGCCGCGCGGCAGCGTCTTCCTCGAGGCCGGCCTGGCCGCCGAGAGCGCCGACGCGGTCCGTGGTCCCGTCGTCCTCGTCGAGACGGAGACCGCGTGAGCACCGTGATCGCCACCGTCGGCTACTTCGAGCCCTGGTACGTCCAGGTCCTCAAGGCACTGGTCATCTTCGGGATCGGATTCTCGCTCGTTCCGCTCGCCCTGCTCTACGAGCGCAAGCTCCTGGGACGGTTCCAGAACCGGCCAGGACCCAACCGCGTCGGTCCGTTCGGCACGCTGCAGCCCGCCGCCGACATCCTCAAGCTGCTGGGCAAGGAGCAGTTCCGCCCGGCCGGCGCGATCGGCTGGCTCTTCATCCTGTCGCCGCTGATCGCGATGGTCTGTGCGTTGGCGACGTTCGCCCTCGTGCCCTTCAGTGGCGCGCCGCAGGACATCCTCGGCACCCCGGTCGGCCTGTACGGGATCGACTCCGACATCGGCCTGCTCCTGCTGTTCGCGTTCGCGTCGGTCGGCTCCTACGGCGTGCTGCTCGGCGGCTGGTCGTCGGGGTCCAAGTACTCGTTCCTGGGAGCCATGCGCGCCGCCGCCCAGCTGATCTCGTACGAGATCTCGCAGGGCCTGGCGCTGCTCGGCGTGATCATGTCGGCCGGCACCCTGTCGCTGGTGGGCATCGTCGAGGAGCAGTCCGCGCTGTGGTTCATCGTGCCGCAGCTCGTCGGCGCCATCGTCTTCTTCATCGCCACCCTGGCGGAGATCAACCGCACGCCGTTCGACCTGCTCGAGGCGGACTCGGAGCTCGTCGCCGGGTTCATGACCGAGTACGGCGGCGGCCGGTTCGCCCTGTACTACGTGGCGGAGTACGTCCACCTCGTCGTCGCCGGCGCGATCTTCTCGACGCTCTTCCTCGGCGGTTGGCACCTGCCGTTCGTCGATCAGCCGGGCTGGCTCGATCCGTTCGTCGTCCTCGCCAAGACGATCATCGTCGTGTCGTTCATCGTCTGGATCCGCGCGACGCTGCCGAAGCTCCGCTACGACCAGCTGATGTCGTTCGGTTGGAAGATCCTGCTGCCGATCGCGACCCTCAACGCCCTCGTCACCGCCGTCGCCCTCGTGGCGCTCTGAACCGGAACAACGGAGCTCTTCTCATGCCCTGGAACCCCGGAGACGACATCGTCGCGGTGCAGCGCGGCCCCGAGCCCGGCGGACTCGCCGGTGCCTACCGCGTGTTCGGCGAGACGCTGCGCGGCCTCAAGACGACCTTCGGACAGGTCGTGGCCGGCACGACGACCGTGGAGTACCCCGAGGAGAAGATCCCCGTGTACCCGCGGTTCCGTGGGCGCCACCGCCTGCACACGTTCGAGGACACCGGCCTGGAGAAGTGCGTCGGCTGCTCGCTGTGCGCCGCTGCCTGCCCCGCCGACTGCATCCGCGTCGTCGCGGCCGAGAACGACCCGCTCGACCGGGTGTCCGGCGGGGAGCGCTACGCGGCGGTCTACGAGATCAACATGAGCCGTTGCATCTTCTGCGGCTACTGCGAGGTCGCGTGCCCGTTCGACGCGATCACGATGGGCCACGACTTCGAGCTGGCGGACTACAACCGGTCCGACCTCATCTTCACCAAGGAGATGCTGCTCCAGGAGCCGCCGGTGCGAACCCCGCTTCGGAGGGAGGGCGAGTAGCCGATGGACGAGCTTCTCTTCTTCATCGTCGGTCCGCTGGCGATCGTCGCGGCGGGCGGGGCGGCGCTGCTGCGCAACCCGTTCTTCGCGGTCTTGTCGCTGGTGGTGCACCTGCTGGCACTCGCGATGCTCTTCCTGCTGCTCAACGCGCAGTTCGTCGCCGCCGTCCAGGTGCTGGTGTACGTCGGGGCGGTGATGGTGCTGTACCTGTTCGTCACCGCCTACGTCGGCGGTGACACCGACCCGCGCGGCGGGTCCGGACCGCCGCTGCGCTGGTTCGCCTACGCGATCGGGGCGGCCCTCGTCGTGCTGCTGGGGATCGTCACGCTCGGCTCCGGCCTCAAGGCGATCGACGGTCGCGGCGCCGACATCGACGCGTCGTTCGGCTCGCCCGCGCAGATCGGCGAGCTGCTGCTCACCAAGTACCTGCTGGCCTTCGAGGGCGCGTCGTTCCTGCTGCTCGTCGCCGCGGTCGGGGCGGTCGTCCTGGCCCGTCGCCGGCGCGGTGTCCTGCCCGGCGAGGAGCGCACGATCAGCGCCCTCGATCTCTTCGCCCCGACCGGTGTCGGCTCGATGCGGGAGGGCGTCGGCGCGATCAACCCGGTCCCCGGCGCGATCCGCGCCCGCATCACCCCGCAGACCGGTGCCGGATCTCCCCCGGAGATCGACGTCGACGCGGACGACGAGCGACCGGGGGACCGACGGTGAGCATCGGTTGGTACCTGGCCGTCTCGGCCATCATCTTCGCCATCGGCGCGGCCGGCGTGCTCACGCGCCGCCACCCGCTGCTGATCCTGCTCTGCCTCGAGCTCATGCTCAACGCGGGCAACCTCGCGATCGTCGCGTTCGCCCGCATGCACGGGTCGGCCGACGGGCACGTCTTCGCCATGGTCGTCATGGTCGTCGCCGCGGCCGAGGTCGCGATCGGCCTGGGGATCGTCGTGGCGCTGTATCGCAACCGCGTCGCCGTCGACGCCGATGAGCTGCGGGAGCTGCACGGATGAGCCCGACGTTCACCGCCTGGACCGTCCTGGCCCTGCCCCTCGCGGGCACCATCCTGCTGGCGCTCGGCGGCCGGGGTTGGCGCGGCATCGGGGCCGGGATCGTCGGCACCGCCACGATCGCCCTGGCCTTCGTCTTCTCCGTCCTGACCCTCATCGGGCTGCTCGGCCGTGACGAGCACGAGGGCGGCCGGCAGATCGCCTCGTCGCTGTGGACCTACGCGTCCGCGGGCGGGGTCGACGTGCGGATGGAGATCCTCGTCGACCCGCTGTCGGTGATCATGCTGCTGGTGGTGACGGGCGTCTCGACGCTCATCCACCTGTACTCGCTGGCCTACATGCGCGGAGACGCGGGGTACCCGAGGTTCTTCGCGTACCTCAACTTCTTCGTCTTCTCGATGCTGCTGCTCGTGCTGGCGGGCAACTTCGTCCTGCTGATCGTCGGTTGGGCGTTCGTCGGCGCGGCGAGCTACATGCTCATCAGCTACTGGTACCGCCGCACCACGGCGACCGCGGCCGGCATCAAGGCGTTCGTCATCAACGTCGTCGGCGACGTCGGCCTGGTGCTCGGCGCGATCCTGCTGCTGCGCCACACCGGCACGGTCGACTTCCTCGACACCTTCGCCACCGCGAAGGACACGTTCGACGGGTCCGGCAGCGGGTCGGAGGGCTCGCTCACGGTGGGCCTGCTGCTGCTCATGGTCGGCGCGTTCGCCAAGTCCGCGCAGCTGCCGCTGCACACGTGGCTGGCCGATGCGATGGAGGGCCCGACCCCGGTCTCGTCGCTGATCCACGCGGCCACGATGGTCACCGCCGGCGTCTACCTGATCGCCCG
>JBFWKS010000256.1:0-6480 GCA_050252545.1 Solirubrobacteraceae bacterium | reverse complement strand
TTGATGCCGGTGTCGGTGCGGCGCACGACCGACACGCTCCACGGGTCGTCCGGCAGCCGCAGCAGCGTGCCGAACCCGATGTTCTGCACGGAGGTGAACCCCTCGGGCGGCAGCGCGCGGGCCAACGAGCGCGGCGTCGCCGGATCGCGCCCGGCCCCGAGCGCCGCGGCGCCGAGCAGCGCCGCGACGAGCGGGATCAGGAGCCAGGGACCGAAGCGGCGAACGCCGCGGGATCCGCGGACGCCGCCGGAAGAAGGAGCGGACACCACGCCCCGCAGTCTCGCGCAGACGGCGGAGGGACGACCCGCCCCGTCCGATCAGACCCAGCCGAGCAGCATCGCCAGCCAGGCCAGCGTGCCCCAGATGAGGGCGGCGGTGGACGCGACCGGGTCGGGTGCCGGGGCCGGGTCCGGCTTGGGCTCCGGCTCCGGATCGGGCGCCGGGGGCGGCTCGTCGGCGACGACCTTGAGCAGCCGCGGTGCGTCGTCCAGCGGCAGCTCGACGGTGATCTCGTCGCGGCCGCGGTCGACGATCGAGACCGACACATCCTCGTCCCGGAGCGGGTCGTAGGCGCTGGCGGTGGCCCCGGCGCCGTCCACTCCACCGATCTTGAGGCGGAACGGTGCGTCCGGCTTGTCGTAGCGGGCGGGGTCGTCGGTGGCCAGCTCGGGCTTGTACGCGTGAGAGACATCGCGCGTCATCACGTACGTCGGGATCTGGAACTCGCGGTCCCCGGTCTGGAACGGCAGGAACGCCACCACGTCGCGGTCGTAGAGCGTCGGGCGTGCCTCGGTGCCGTCGCCCTCGAACTGGATTCCGCCGTGCTGGTCGGCGACCGAGCGCAGCTCCAGCTTGCGCGACGCGGTTTCGCGGCGCGGGATCCGCTCCACCAGGCGCCGGACGGCCTCCAGCGCCGGGCCGGCATCGGGATTCTCGGCGTCCGGGTCGTCGAAGAACGACGGCGGGATGAGGTCCCACGGCTGGTGCTCGGCCGCGGTGTAGAGCGTTACGAGGTGCGCGCCCTTGTTGGCGTAGGCCACGAGCGACCGCAACGCTGCCTTGGCCTGCATCGCCCGGCGCGCGGCGCCGGTCAGGTCGGTGCCGGTCGGATCCATGCCGGTCTCGGTGATCCAGGTCTGGAGCCGGTCGCCGCTGGGCGTTGTCACGTTGCGACCGTGCGAGACCTCCCCGACCTTGGTCGTGATCGGCGACATGTCGCGGATCAGGTGCTCGGTCTGCGTCGCCGTGAGGTAGTACTCCGGCAGCATCGCGTTGTAGGTGGGCGTGAACGTCTCCCACCAGATCCCGTTGAGATGTCGGCCGCCGTTGGGGTTGCCCTGGGCATCGAGCGAGCTCACCGACGGGTTGTCGCTGGGCAGGTCGCCGGGGAACCGGTAGATCGTCTTGGGTTGGTAGGGGTGCTTGTCGAGCGCGGTCAGGCCGGCGGGCGACGTGGCCGGGGACGAGTAGGGGGACTGGTTGGCGAACCCGTCGCCGATGCCCATGCCCTCCCCCGCACCGGGGGCGTCGCGCAGGGCCTTCACCGTGCGCGCCAGGATCGCCTCGGTCGTCGACCCGGTGCCCTGCAACTCCGGTGGCACCGGGTCGTAGTAGACGTTGGGGTACAGGAACGCCGAGCCGGCGTTGAGCTCGTTCCAGATCTCGACGTCGAACCCGTCGGGGCCCAGGACCTCGCGGGCGACCGACGTCACCTCGTGCGAGTAGGCGAGCCACCCGCCGAGGGTGTCCTCGAAGGAGGGGTTGGGCGCTCCGGCGTTGGTCTTCGGCGGCGCGAACGGCGCATAGCGCAGTGTGGTGATCCCCAACTGGCCGGCGGGGACCCACGCAGGCACCGCACGGGACAGCGTCACCGTGTTGCCGTCGCGGGCCGTCACGATGAACAGGCCGGCGACTCCGGCGAAGTCGAAACCGGTGCGGCCGACGACGATCTTGCCGACGTCGTCCCCATGGACGTAGGCCGTCCGGGACCCGGGCGCAACGGCCGCGGTGATCCGCACGTGCCCGCGGAGCGACGGTCCCGGGTTGCCCTCGTTGGCGTTGAGGAGGATCAGGGGCCGCAGGCCGCCGTCCTTCATCGCCTGGAGCCGCTCGACGAGCGCCTGCCGGTCGGCCAGCGCCGTTGGGTCGGCGTAGGACATCTGGTCCCAGCCGACCTCGATCCGGCCACGGGTGAACCCGTGATCGCCGAGGAGCTTGGCCGTCGCGGGGGCCCGATCGCCACTGACGTTGAAATTGATGCCGATCGCGTCCCGCAGGCGCGACGACGGCTGGGTGTCGAGGTACCCCCGCCAAGGCTGAAGCCAGTGGGATCTGTGCCCGAACTCCAAGGCAGTCTGCTGGCGGGGGTCGATCGGATTCTCGAGCGTCGTCCACTCGGCGGCGGACGCCGACGGCGCCAGCGCCGCGGTCGCAACGCCGACGACGGCAAATAGACGGGCGAGGCGTGCGCGGCGGGGATGGTGGTGGGTCATCGGGATTCCTGGCGAGGATGTGGACGGCGCGTCACAGCGACCCCGCACCTGGGTACGGACGGTCGCCGATCGATCGATCGGCGATCCGGATCATGCCAGCGCGCCCGGGCGCAGATGTGACGCGGTCGGCCCGTTGCAGAAGTCATCGGTCCCGGGCGCGGCGACCTCAACAGGACCTGGACGAACGTCGGGATCGGCGGGGACGTGGGGTCGCCTCAGGCGTGCGTCGCCCGCGGGTGGGCCGCGCGATACACGTCCTGCAGCCGCTCGGCCGAGAGGTGGGTGTAAATCTGGGTGGTGGCGATGTCGGCGTGGCCGAGCATCTCCTGCAGCGTGCGCAGGTCGCAGCCGCCGGCCAGCAGGTGCGTGGCGAAGCTGTGGCGCAACGTGTGCGGGCTCATCCGGCCCTCGAGCCCGGCGCTGCGGGCGTGGCGCTGCACGATCTTGTAGAGCCCCTGGCGGCTGAGCCGCCCGCCACGCGAGTTGACGAACAGCGCCGGCTCGGGCGTGGCGCCCACGAGCGACGGGCGTGCCTCGTGCAGGTAGCGACGGACCGCGGCCACGGCCCGCCCGCCGACCGGCACGATCCGCTCCTTGCGGCCCTTGCCGTGGGCACGCAACAGACCCTCCTGCAGGTCGACCGTGCCGACGTCGAGCCCGGTCGCCTCGCTCGCCCGCAGACCACAGGCATACATGAGCTCCAGCAGCGCCACGTCGCGCAGCACCAGCGGGGTCGCCTCGCCGTGCAGCTCCGGCATCGCCAGGAGCTTGGCCACCTCGGCCCGCGTCAGCACCTTGGGCAGCTGCTCCCGTTTGCGTGGCCCGCGCAGGTCGGCAGTCGGATCGTCCTCACGCAGGCCTTCGCCTCGCACGTGGCGATAGAAGCTGCGCAGGCACGCCGCCTTGCGCTGCACGGTCGCGGCAGCCGCCGCACGTCGCTCGCTGCCGTCGGGGTTGATCCCGCCGGCCGCCAGATCGTCGAGGAACGCCGCGACGTCAGCCGCCTCGGCGACGACGATCCCGGTGTCGCGCAGGAGGAGGAACGCCGCGAACTGCTGCAGGTCCGACCGGTACGCGTCGAGCGTGTTGCGCGACAGGCCCCGCTCGAACTCGAGATAGGCGAGGAAGTCCTGGACGACCTCCGGCAGAGGTGGCCCGGCGGGAGCGGTGGCGTTCGACATCGACACCGCCCCGGTTCGCTGCGCGTCGCGGCGATCCCTGCCGTCTGCAAGCGGGCGTGCGTCTCGGCGCCGACGCCCGTCTTCGCCGACGCGACGCAGGCGGTCGTGCCACGGCCGCCGCAGATCGGTCACCGAATTCGTCCCGCTGGCCAGATCCGCGGGCGGTTAGCGTGTCGCGCGGGCACGTCGCCCCGCCGCCACTGCCCGGTCGACCTGCTCCTGCAGACGGCGGCGGAATGGCTCGGGTCCGAACCGCTCGGCCTGCTCGCGACAGCGTGTGGCGTCGAACGCCGCGAAGTCCGTCTCGCGCAGCGCCTCGGCCATCGCGTCATCGTCGCCTTCCGGCACGAGCACGCCCGTCACCCCGTCGCGCACCGTCTCGAGTGCGCCACCGGCCGCGACGGCAAGTACGGGACAGCCGGCCGCTTGGGCCTCGACCGCGACGATGCCGAACTCCTCGACGTTGGGCACCATGACCGCACGCGCACGCGCGTAGGCGGCCGCGAGGGCGTCGTCGTCGACCCGTCCCAGGAACGCGTGGCGGTCGCCGTACTCCGCGTGCAGACGCTCCTCGTCCGGACCGGTGCCGACGATCTCGACGCGGACCCCAGCTCGATCGGCCGCGCGCAACGCCACCTCCACCCGCTTGTGCCGGACGAGCTCGCCGACGAGCAGCAGGCGGTCCCCGGGGGCACGCGGTGCGGTGAAGCGGTCGATTGCGACGGGGGGATGGACCACGTCGACATCACGGCCGTAGTACTCCGCGATCCGGCTCTGGGTGATCCGGCCGTTGGCGATGTAGTGGTCCACACGCGAAGCCGCCCGCAGGTCCCACCGGCGCAGCGCGCCTGACGCGGGCCCGACGAGAGCACGGAGGGGACGTGGCAGCTCACCGCGGGCGCGCTCCTGCGCGAACCAGGCGTATCGGAACGGACTGTGGCAGTAGACGACGTGGACGGCCCCGTCCGGGACCGCGAGGCCGTGCGCGAACGCGCTCGTGCTCGTGACGACGGCGTCGCACGGACCAGGCCGCATCGTCCGGGTGGCCGCGGGCATCAGGGGCAGCAGCCGACGGAACCCCTGCTGCCGGACCGGCAGCCGCTGCAGGACGGACGGGTGCACCGGGTGCCCGGCGAACGACGCGCCGGTCTGCTCCGGGTCGTAGAGGAGCGTGTGGATCGGGGCACCCGGCCAGCAGGCAGCCATCTCGGCGAACGTCCGCTCGGCTCCGCGCATCACGAGCAGGTAGTCGTGGGCGAGCGCGACGCGCATGGTGCTACCGACCGGCGCTGTGGCGACGATCATCAAGGAAGCGCTCGTACAGATCGACGAACGCGGCGGCGGCCACCGGCGGCGAGAATCGTCGCGCCGTCTCCAACCCCGCGATCGCCAGGCGCTCGCGAAGGGCCCAGTCGTCGGCCACGCGACGGAGTGCCACGGCCAGGGCGGCAGGGTCCCCCGCCGGATACAACAGGCCGTCATGGCCGTCCGTGACGTGCTCGCTATGCCCACCTTCGTCGGTGGACACGGTAGGGACGCCGGCAGCCATCCCTTCGAGCACGACCGTGGCCAGCGGATCGGCCGTCACCGACGCGTGCACGAGAACGTCCAGCCGCTCCAGCTCGGCCGGGACGTCGCTGCGGAACCCGGCGAAGTCGACGCGATCGGCCACCCCCGCACGCTCCGCCTGTTCGCGCAGACCGTCCGCGTAGGCGTCCTCGCCGAAGAGCGCCGCGCCGATCACACGGGCACGGACGTTGCCGTTGGGGAACGCCCTCGCGAAGGCATCGAGGAAGACGTCCTGCCCCTTCCAGCCGGTGAGACGACCGACCATCCCGATCGTCGTGACCCGCTCGCGCTGTGGTCGGGGTGTCGCGCGAGGCACCTCGACCGGCTGGATGCGGATGGCGGTGCGGACTCCGCGACGTCGTCGTCCGACCGTCCGCAGCGTGGCCCGCGACGGCACGAGCACCATGTCGGGGAGCGTCGCGACGGCGGCCCGCACGACGGGGACCGCCCGGCTGGGGAGATAGTCCGGCGCGATCCGGTCGTACAGGTTCCAGATCACGGGGATCCCGGCGAGCCGCGCGGCGGCGGTGCCGTAGAAGCCGGCCTTCATCGAGATCGTGTGGACGATGTCGGGGTCCAGGCGGGCCAATCGTGCCCGCAGCCGCGATACGTAGCGGCTCGTGTCCACGAGGCCCACCAGCAGGTCCTTGCCGCCCGCGAGATCCATGCGGTCCTTCGACAACGACCGTGACCGCTCGGCCATCGGAAGGACCTCGACCGTGGCCCCGACAGCACGGAAGGCGTCCTCCAACGGTCCCTCCTGGGCGAGGATCACGGTGGCGTCGATCGCGTCGGTGGCGCCGAGAAGTCGGACGATGCCGATCTCCGCGCCGGACATCTGCGCAGCATGGGCGAGGTAGACGACGCGGATACGCGCGCGTTGAGCGCGGGCGGCTGAGGGTGAGGCGGCGGGCACGCCGCGGACCGTAGCCCCTCGCACCGCCCGGCGCGACTCTTCGCACGATCCCGTCCGCCTCGCGATCCGATGAGCGCGGTACGCGTACACTGTACCCTCTCGGAGGTCGGCGATCTCACCGCACCACTCTCCGACAGCGGAGCCGCGGTCGTCGTCAAATCTCATCATCTCGGGGGTTCGGACAGGTAGCCTCTGCGCCCGTGAGTCTCGATCCGCCCACCGTCTCCGGTCACGCGCGCCACATCACGGCGTCATCGCCTCCCCCTTGCGCCGACCGTTGGGGTGCCACCGACCCGGCGACAGCTTTCCCCGACCCGGACGC
>JBFWKS010000255.1:0-6483 GCA_050252545.1 Solirubrobacteraceae bacterium | reverse complement strand
TCGCAGCTGCGCTCGCTGCTAGTCGAGGACGTCCGGGCGCGACTGCGCCGATCGTGGCTGGAGCGCGGCGCCTCGGATGCCGAATTGGCCTGGATCGGGACGGCCTTCGACCCGGATGTGCTGACGATCGGGTTCGCGCGGCGGGTGCCGACCTACAAGCGGCTGACCCTCATGCTGCGCGATCCCGACCGGCTGGAAGGACTGCTACTCGACGAGGAGCGGCCGATCCAGCTCGTCGTGGCCGGGAAGTCCCATCCCGCCGACGACGGCGGCAAGGCGCTGATCCAGCAGGTGGTGCGCTTCGCCGACCGCCCGCGGGTGCGCCACCGCATCGCCTTCCTGCCCGACTACGACATGTCGATGGCCCGGCTGCTGTACTGGGGCTGCGACGTCTGGCTCAACAATCCGCTACGTCCCCTGGAGGCCTGCGGCACCTCCGGGATGAAGAGCGCGCTGAACGGCGGGCTGAACCTGTCCATCCGCGACGGCTGGTGGGACGAGTGGTACGACGGCGAAAACGGCTGGGAGATCCCATCGGCTACCGGGCTGGCGGACGAGGTGCGCCGCGACGACCTGGAGGCCAACGCGCTCTACACGCTGCTGGAAGAGGCGGTGGCGCCGAAGTTCTATGAGCGCGACGAACACGGGGTGCCGACCCGGTGGGTCGAGATGGTGCGCCACACCCTGCGGACGCTGGGGCCCAAGGTGCTGGCGTCCCGGATGGTGCGCGATTACGTCGAGCGTTATTACGCTCCCGCGGCGCAGTCGCTGCGCAAAACCGTCGGCGGCGAGACCGGCCGGTTCGGTTCCGCGCGGGAGCTGGCCGCCTACCGCATCCGCGCCGAAGAGGCGTGGCCCAAGATCAGCGTCACCGACGTCGACAGCACCGGCCTGCCGGACACGCCACTGCTCGGGTCGAAGCTCACGCTGACCGCGACCGTGCAGTTGGGCGGGCTACGGCCCGACGAGGTGGCTGTGCAGGCGGTGCTCGGCAGGGTGGACCCCGGTGATGAACTGCGGGACCCGGTCACCGTCGACATGCCGCACACCGGCAGCGCCGGCGGCGGGAAGGAAGTGTTCTCCACGACGACGCCGCTGCCGCTGGCCGGCGCGGTCGGATACACGGTGCGGGTGTTGCCCCGCCACCCGATGCTGGCTGATAGCGCCGAACTCGGTCTGGTGACTCTGGCCGGATGACCCTCTCGGGTCAGGCCGGCCCGCCGCCGGGTGCGCCGCGCAACCGCTCCAGCGCCCCCCGTACCCGCGCGGCATCGGTCGTCGGCCAGAACGGCGGCAGCGAGGCCCGCAGGTAGGTGCTGTAACCGGCGGTGACCATCCGGGAGTCGAGCACGGCGACGACGCCGCGGTCGGTCACGCGACGCAGCAGCCTGCCGGAGCCTTGCGCCAGCAGCAGCGCCGCGTGGCTGGCGGCCACCGCCATGAAGCCGTCGCCGCCGTGGGCGGCTATGGCCCGCTGCCGCGCTCCCAGCAGGGGATCGTCGGGCCGGGGAAAGGGAATGCGGTCGATCAATACCAGCGACAGCGACGGACCGGGCACGTCGACGCCCTGCCACAGCGACAGCGTGCCGAACAGCGAGGTCTCCGGGTCGGCGCTGAACCGTTCGACCAGCGCCGAGGTGCTGTCGTCGCCCTGGCACAACACCGGTGTCGACAACCGTTCACGCATGGCCTCGGCGGCGGTCCGGGCGGCCCGCATCGAGGAGAACAACCCGAGGGTGCGCCCGCCCGCGGCGGTGATGAGTTCGGCGATCTCGGTGAGCTGCTGGGCCGACCCGGTCCCGTCGCGGCCGGGCGGTGGCAGGTGGGCGGCCACGTAGAGGATGCCGGCCTTGGCGTGGCGGTACGGCGACCCGACGTCGAGACCACGCCAGGCCACCCCCTCAGCGCCGCCGCCGGCCAGGCCCCACGCGGTGGCCATGGCGTCGAAGGATCCGCCGACCGTCAGCGTCGCCGAGGTCAGCACCGTGGTCGATCGGGCGAACACCCGGTCGCGCAGCAGGCCGGCGACCGCCAGCGGTGCCACCCGCAACACCGGCCTGAGCACTCCCCGGTCGTCCTCGTGGTCGAGCCACACCACGTCGGTGCGGTCGGGGATGGCCGGGATAAACGACGCCAGGATGCGCGACGCGGTCTCGGAGATCTCGCTCAGCGCCCCGGCCGTTTCGGCGCGGGCCGATGCCGCCCCGGCGTCAGCCCGCCCCGCGCCGGCCGTGTCGATCGCCGACCGTGTCGCGCTCGCCGCGTCGCGCAGCGCCGCCAGGTAGGCCGCCAGCTCCTCGTCGAGCCGATCGATGCGCCCGGGCCGCGCGTCCTGGATCGCGGCGGCGAGGCTGGCGGACGTCACCTCCAGCCGCTGGATCAGTTCCGGACCGGCCAGCCGGGCGGCGCGGCGCGTGGCCACCGCGAGGGTGGCCGGGGTCAGTTCCGCCGTGGCCACCGACGTCACCCGGTCGACCAGCTCGTGCGCCTCGTCGACCACCAGCAGCGCGTGCTCGGGCAGCACCGGCGAATCGGCGACGGCGTCGATGGCCAGCAGCGCGTGGTTGGTGACCACGATGTCGGCGCGCCCGGCGCGGCTGCGCGCCCGCTCGGCGAAGCACTCGCTGCCAAAGGGGCAGCGAGCCACCCCGACGCATTCGCGCGCGGAGACGCTGACCCGCGACCACGACCGGTCGGGAACGCCGGGCCGCAGGTCGTCGCGGTCGCCGGACCCAGTCGTCGACGCCCAGTCAGTGAGCCGCCGCAAATCGCGACCCAGCGCGGTCGTGGCCGCCGGATCGAAGAGTTCCTCTTGCGCTCTGTCCCCGGAGTCGCCGCCGGTGGTGTCTTCGGCGTGGATCTTGTTCAGGCACAGATAGTTGCGCCGGCCCTTCAGCAGCGCGAACCGCGGCGCGCGAGGCAGCTCCCCGGCCAGCGCCTCGGCCAGCCGCGGCAGGTCGCGGTCGACGAGCTGCCGCTGCAGGGCGATCGTGGCAGTCGACACGACGACGGGAGAATCGTCGCTCACGCCGCGGACGATCGCGGGGACCAGATAGGCCAGCGACTTGCCGGTGCCGGTGCCGGCCTGCACGACGAGATGCTCGCCGGTGTCGAAGGCGCGCGCCACCGCGACGGCCATCTCTAGCTGGCCTTCGCGTTCACTGCCGCCGAGCGCGGCCACCGCGGCGGCCAGCAGCTTGGGCACGGTCGGGGACGTGTCGGGTACGGTCATCGCTCACGCTCGGGCGGGGATCAGGCTGGTGGGAATCGCCGGTTCGCCGGGTGCCAGCGCCAGCCCTTCCCACGGCAGGCTGCTCAGGCCGGCGGCGGCGAGCCGGCGGGCCGGGGCCAGCGCGTCGGCGCCGGTGTGCGCGACGACCTCACCGCCCCGGACCAGGGGAGTGCTCAGGGTCCGGAACGGTTCGTCCGGCGCGGGCGGGTGCCCCGCGGCGTACACCACCTCCTCGGTGATGATGCCGGTCGGGCGCGACAGGCGCAGGGCCTCCTTGCGGCCGCCGCGCGACGCCTTGTGGGTGCTGCGTTTGTGCACCGGCATGCCGTCCACTTCGACGAGTTTGTAGACCATGTGCGCGGTCGGGGCGCCCGCGCCGGTGACCAGTGAGGTGCCAACGCCGTAACTGTCGACGGGCTCGGCGCGCAACGCGGCGATGGAGAACTCGTCGAGGTCGCCGGACACCACGATCCGTGTCCGGCTGGCGCCCAGTTCGTCGAGCTGCCGGCGCGCCTGGCGAGCGAGCACGCCCAGCTCGCCGGAGTCGATCCGGATCGCGCCCAGCGCCGGGCCGGCGGCGGCCACGGCGTTGGCCACGCCGGCCGTCACGTCGTAGGTGTCCACCAGCAGCGTGGTACCGACGCCTAGCGCCCGCACCTGGGCTCGGAACGCGGCCAGCTCGTCGGGTCCGTCAGGCGTGGCGTGCAGCATGGTGAACGCGTGCGCGGCGGTGCCCTCGGCGGGGATTCCGTATCGCCGGTGGGCCTCCAGGTTCGAGGTGCCGGCGAAGCCGGCGATGTAGGCGGCACGTGCGGCGGCGATCGCGGCGCGCTCGTGGGTCCGGCGCGATCCCATCTCGATCAGCGGACGCCCGCCGGCGGCACTGACCATGCGCGCGGCCGCCGAGGCGACCGCGGCGTCGTGGTTGAAGATCGACAATGCCAGCGTTTCGAGCACCACGCATTCGGCGAAGCTGCCGGTGACCGAGAGCACCGGTGACCCGGGGAAGTACAGTTCCCCTTCGGCGTAGCCGTCGATGTCGCCGCCGAACCGGAAGTCCCGCAGATAGCGGACCGTGCCCGGATCGAGGAATCCGGCGAGCAGCTGGCACGCGTCGTCGTCGAACCTGAAGTCCGGCAACGCGTCCAGCAGGCGGCCGGTTCCGGCGACCACGCCGTAGCGGCGGCCCGGGGGGAGGGCGCGGGCGAACAGTTCGAAGGTCGTGCGGCGCGCGGCGGTGCCGTCGCGCAGCGCCGCCGCCAGCATGGTCAACTCGTACTTGTCGGTCAACAGTCCAGCGGGGACCGAGTCGATCATTCCGTTACGGTATCGGCTCCCGGTCATTGCGTGACGCTCCAAGGGCGGATCGCGGCCGCTCATGGAGATATGCCGGTGGTTCGATATCCAGACGCGCGGCTCGCTATCCTGGATTCTATGGTTGTTGCGTCAGCGCCCACCGAGCCGAGGTCTAGGCCGGGCACTACCGGACAACGCGAGGCCGCCTCCGGCGAGGCCACGGCCAGTCCATGGGTCGCGATCGTCTGGGACGACCCCGTCAACCTGATGAGTTATGTGACGTATGTGTTCCAGAAGCTGTTCGGTTACAGCGAGCCGCACGCCACCAAGCTGATGCTGCAGGTCCACAACGAAGGCAAGGCGGTCGTGTCCGCGGGCAGCCGTGAGTCCGTGGAAGCCGATGTATCCAGACTGCACGCGGCCGGGTTGTGGGCGACTCTGCGGCAGGACCGGTGAGGGCAGCCGATTCCCTGTGCGCAAATGGAAGCGCGTCGAGACTCCCGAGGGTCCCCGCTTTCGGTCCTCCCTGGCCACCCACGAGGCCGAACTGCTCCGGAACCTCGTCAGCGCGATGATCGGCCTGCTCGACGAGCGCGAATCCTCGTCGCCAGCGGACGAACTCGAAGAAATCACCGGCATGAAGACCGGAAATTCCGAGCCTCCCCGCGATCCGACGCTGCGCCGCCTGCTGCCCGACTTCTACCGGCCCGACGCCGGCGACGAGCCGTGCTCGGAGGTTCCCGAAGGGCTGAACGCCGCGCTGCGCAGCCTGCACGAACCGGAGATCATCGAAGCCAAACGCCTCGCGGCGCAACAGCTATTGCAGACCATCCCGGCCGGGGGCGCCAGGTTCGAGCTGACCGAGGACGAGGCGAACGCCTGGGTCTCGGCGGTCAACGACATCCGGCTGGCGCTGGGGATCATGCTCGAGATCGGTCCGGAAGGTCCCGACCGGCTGCCGTCCGGCCATCCGCTGACGGCCCATCTCGACGTCTACCAGTGGCTGACGGTTCTCCAGGAATACCTGGTCCTAGTGCTGATGGGTCCCCGGTCATCTTGACGGCGGCGCCGCTGGGCTCCATCGCCGACGTCGGTGGCATCCGCGTCGGCCACCACCACCGGCTGGATCCCGCCGCGTCGCTGGGCGCCGGATGGGCCAGCGGCGTCACCGTGGTCCTCGCCCCGCCCGGGACCGTCGGGGCGGTCGACTGCCGCGGTGGCGCACCCGGCACCCGGGAAACCGACCTGCTGGATCCCGCCAATACCGTGCGTTTCGTCGACGCCGTGCTGCTGGCCGGTGGCAGCGCCTACGGATTGGCGGCCGCCGACGGTGTCATGCGTTGGCTCGAGGAACACGGCCGCGGCGTCGCGATGGAGGGTGGGGTGGTGCCCATCGTGCCCGGCGCCGTGATCTTCGATCTCCTCGTCGGCGGCTGGGGCGGCCGGCCGACGGCGGACTTCGGCTTCGCGGCGTGCGAAGCCGCCCAGGGTCACGAGGGGGTGCCCGCGGCCGGCACGGTCGGCGCGGGGGTCGGGGCGAGGGCCGGCGTGCTCAAAGGCGGCGTCGGGACGGCCTCGACGACGTTGCCGTCGGGCGTGACCGTGGGCGCGATCGTCGTGGTGAACTCCGCGGGTGACGTCGCCGACCGGGCCACCGGCCTGCCCTGGATGGCGGACCTGATCCGAGAATTCGCGCTGCGGCCGCCGCCGCCCGACCAGGTGGATGCGTTCGCGCGGCTGCCTCCCAGGCTGAGCCCGGTGGACAACCCGCTCAACACGACCATCGGCGTTGTGGCTACCGACGCCGCGCTCAGCCCGGCGGCATGCCGGCGCGTCGCCGCCGCCGCCCAGGACGGCCTGGCTCGCGCGGTGCGCCCGGCGCACACCCCGCTGGACGGCGACACGATGTTCGCGCTGGCCACCGGTGCGGTCGAGATCATGCCCGCGGTCAAGAC
>JBFWKS010000254.1:0-6537 GCA_050252545.1 Solirubrobacteraceae bacterium | reverse complement strand
CCCGATCGACCTCAACACGGCGAGCGTCGAGGAGCTCCAGGCGCTCGACGGGGTCGGACCGGCGACCGCCGAGAAGATCGTCCGCCTGCGCGAGGAGCGGGGCGGCCTGTCGGGCGTCGACGACCTGGCCGAGATCCCGGGCATCGGCGAGAAGAAGCTCGAAGCGTTGCGCGCGCAGCTCGAGGGATGACCGCCCGCTGGCCCGGTCATCACCTGCTGGCGGTCGCCGTCGTCGGGCTCGTCGTCGGCCCGCGCTGGCCGGCGGCGATCGCGGTGCTGGCCGCCGTCGCCTGGGTGACGCAGTCCCGCCGTGGCTGGGCGGCTGCCGCGGTCGTCGTCGCGCTGGTGTCGGCCGCGGGCGGTGCGTGGCGCGCCGAGCTGGTGTGGCGGGCGGCGAGCGCACCACTGCAGGCCGGCGAGCAGGTCCGTCCCGACGAGCCCGTCGAGGTGCTGGAGCCACTGCGCCAGGCGCTCGACGGAGGATGGCGGGCCACCGCACGGCTGCGCGGGGCGGTCGTCCAGCTGCGCCTGCCGGTGTCGCCGCAGGCCCCCGCCGCACCGGTCG
The DNA here is from genome assembly GCA_050252545.1 of Solirubrobacteraceae bacterium. GTDB lineage: Bacteria > Actinomycetota > Thermoleophilia > Solirubrobacterales > Solirubrobacteraceae > Patulibacter. The sequence goes on along the minus strand of JBFWKS010000254.1, from coordinate 5,972 downwards.
GATCGCTGCTGCGGGTCGAGGGACGGGTGCGCGCCGCTGCGCCCGCGGAGCTCAGCGCGCGGTCGCGGGGCGTCGCAGTCGTGCTGCACACCGATCGCTGGCGCGCCGTCGGACGCCGCGGCGGCTGGCGCGGCTGGGTCGACCGCCTCCGGGACCGGGCTCAGCTCGGGCTCGTCGGGTCCGAGTCGGGGCCCCGCGGGCCGCCGTCCGCCGAGGAGCCCTCGACCGGGGAGTCCACCGACCTCGCCTCCGCGGACGGCCCGTCCCCCGACCATCCGCCGACGGGTGACCCGTCCACCGTCGGCCCCTCGACCGGCCCGACCGAGGACCCGTCGACGGACCCCGCCGCCCCGTCGCGATCCGACGACCGCGCCGGCCGCCGCGACGCGTTGCTGCGCGGGATGGTGCTGGGTGACGACAGCGCGTTCTCGGACGAGCAGGAGGACGAGTTCCGCCGGAGTGGTCTGGCGCACCTCGTCGCGGCGAGCGGGCAGAACGTGGCGCTGCTCGCCGCGCTCGTGTTCGGGATCGGGTGGCTGCTGGGGCTGGGCCTGCCGTGGCGGATCGCCGGGGCGGCCACGGCGATCGTCCTGTACGTGCCGCTCGCCGGGGCGGGACCGTCGATCCGTCGGGCCGGCGTGATGGGCATCCTCGTCCTCGCGGCACTGGCGCTCGGTCGACCCGCTGACCGCTGGTGGGCGCTGCTGAGCGCGGCGCTGGTGACGGTGCTGGTGGATCCGTCGTCTCCGGCCCAGCTCGGATGGCAGCTGAGCTTCGCCGCCGTGGTCGGTCTGCTGACCCTCGTCGAGCCCGCGGCCGCGCTCGGGCGACGGGTCGGCCTGCCGCGGTGGGCGGCGGTGGCGCTGGCGGTCCCGGTCGCCGCGTCGCTGGCCACCGCGCCGGTGCTCGCCGCGACGGTCGGTGATGTGTCGCTCACCGGCCTGGCCGCCAACGTGCTGGCCGAGCCGCTGGTCGCCCCGATCACCTGGCTGGGGATGATCGCCGGGCTGCTCGGTGCCGAGGGCGCCCCGGTGACCGGACTGCTCGTCGCCGCCGCGGCGCCGCTGCTCGACGCGGTCGATCTGATCTCGCGCACCGCGGCCGCACCTTCGTGGGCGGTCGTGCGGCCGCCGCCGGTCGTGGCGCTCGCGGTGGTCGTCGCGGTGGGCCTGGTCGGTGCGCTCGTCGTCCGGCCGACGTGGGTCGTGCGGGCCGGGGACCGGCTGCGGCGGGCCGGCGGCCACCGTCGTGTCGTCTGGCTGCGTGACCCGCGGTTCGCGGCGGTGCGGGTCGGCCTGGCGGTGCTGCTGGCGATCGCCTCGGCGGCGGCGGGGGCGTGGACCGCGCGGCGGGTCGACCCCGGCCCCGGCCCCGGCGCCCCCGCGGACGGCGTGATCGTGCTCGACGTCGGGCAGGGCAGCGCAACGCTGCTGCGCCAGGAAGGACGGACGATCCTCGTCGACGCGGGACCGCCCTCGGGACGGGTCGTCGACCGGCTGCAGTCCCTGGGCGTCGACCGGCTCGACGTGCTGGTGCTCTCGCACGACGCCCTGGATCACACCGGCGGTGCCCGGGCCGTGGCCACGCGCCTGCGGCCGCGGCTGTTGGTGGACGGGGCGGGACCCGACGATGCCCGGGCCACCACCGCCGGGGCGACGATCCGCCGCCATGGTGGCCGGGTCGTCGCCGCGCGCAGGGGTCAGCGGATCACGGTCGGACCGCTGCGGGCCGAGGTCCGCTGGCCGCCGCCGCGGACCGGCCCGGCCCCGGCGGGGGAGGACCCCAACGACCGGGCGGTGGTGCTGCGGGCGACCGTCGACGGGGTGCGGACCCTCGTGCCGGCCGACCGCGAGGGCCCGACGCTGCGCCGCGAGGCGGGTGGCCCGGTCGACCTGCTCGTGCTGCCCCACCACGGCAGTGCCGACGACGACGTGCTACGCCTGCTGGATGCGCTGCGCCCGACGGTCGCCGTCGCGCAGGTGGGGGAGGACAACGGCTACGGCCACCCGGCGCCGTCGGTGCTCGCTGCGCTGCGCGACGCCCGCGTGCCGCTCTGGCGGAGTGACCACCACGGCACCGTCGCCGTGTGGCGCGGTGACGACGAGGCGTTGCGGGCGAGCGCGGTCGACGACGGATGACGGCGCAGGAGTCCGAAGTTGCGCGGCCGGCGCGGTCGAGGTCGGGGTGGCGTCACGAATGACCACCCGGTGGAGGGTTCTGTCGCCGGTTCGGCGGCCGGCGCGGTCGGGGCCGGGGGTGGTGTCACGAATGACCACCCCCTGGAGGGCTCTGTCGCCGGCTCCGTCGGCGTCCACGTCGAGGCCGGGCATCGTACGCTCCCCGGTGATGGCCATCTGGCACCCCGCCTATCTGCTGCACGGCGACGACCACGACCGGCTGGCGGAGCGGCGGTCGCGCCTGCGGGCGGCGGCCGAGCGCGACGTCGGTGCGGAGGGCATCGAGCACCTGTCCGGCGACGCGTCCACGCCACAGGCGGCCGCGGCCGAGCTCGCCGCGATGACGCTGAGCATGGGGCGGCGGTTCGTGCTCGTTGAGGGCGTCGAGCGGTGGAAGGAAGAGGAGGTCAAGGCGGAGCTCGTGCCGGTGCTCCGTGGACTCGATCCGGCCACCACCACCGTCGCGTTCGTCGCGATGGAGGAGAAGCGGTACACGACCCCCAAGGCGTTGATCACCGCGGTCGAGAAGATCGGCGGGCAGCTCGTCGCCGAGCGGGCGCTCAAGGCCCGCGACCTTCCGCGGTGGGCCGTCGGGCAGGCGCAGCGGCTCGGGATCGAGCTGGAGGGTGCCGCGGCGCAGGCGCTCGTCTCGCAGGTCGGGGAGCGCCGCGTGCGGTTGGAGCGCGAGCTGGAGAAGCTGGCCCTGGAGCACGGACCGGGCGCCCGGATCTCCACCGCCGAGATCGAGGGCGCGGTGGCCAACGCCGCCCAGCGCAAGGTGTGGGACTTCGTCGACGCGGTCATGGAGCAGGACCAGCGCAAGGCGGTGGCGGCGTTCCTGGCGCTGCACGCTCAGGGCGAGCCGGTCTTCCGGATGACCTCGCCGCTCGGCTCGCGGCTGCGCACCGCGCTGGAGATCGCTCGGCGGACCGAGGCGGGGGAGGACCGCACCGCGATCCTCAAGAGCGTGCGGATGTCGCCGTGGATGGCCGATCGCCGGATCGCCGAGGCCCGGCGGATCGGGGCGCGCCGGCTCGCCGTCGGGGTCGACCGCATGGCCGCCCTCGAGCTCGCCATGCGCGGCGACAGCACGCTCGACCCCCAGACCGAGGCCGTACGGGTCATCGGGGCCATCACGAAGTAGCCAGAACGCAGAACGACCCGCCGGGGGCGGGTCGGTACTAGAGAACGGCCCGCGGGGCGGGCCGTGGGAGCGGGTCGAGGCCCGCCGGGTGCCGCGGTATCCGCGGCGAGAGGGTGGCTCAGGCCGACTTGGCGGCGTGCAGGCGCGAGGCGCGCGCCTTCTTGCGATCACCGTTGTTGCGGTGGATCGCGCCGATCTTGACGGCCTTGTCGATGAGGCTCGTCACCTGACGGTGCGCGGCCTCGGCCGACTCGGCGTCCGTGGCCTCCTCGAGGCGACGGAACTCCGTCTTGATGGCGGAGGTGAAGCGGCGGTTCTCCCGACGCTCACGCTCGGTGCGCAGGATGCGCTTCTTCTGCGATGCGATGTTTGCCATAGGCCGACGGCGGAGGATAGCGAACCCGCCACGGTCGCGATGACCGGTGCTCGGCGTAGGATGCCGCGGCGGTGACCTCCCGGACCCCACGACGTCGTGCGCCGGTCCCGGACGCGACGTCCGGGCGCTCCCGCGACCGCTCCGGACGCGGTGTCGCCGGGCGCGCCGACGATCGCGGTCGAACGTCGGATCGCGCCGCCGACGCCGCCGACCAGGACGCCGTCGCCGCACGTGTCGCTCGCGACACCAGCGCAGCCGGGCGGGCGCGCAACACGATCATCTTCTCGATCGCGACCGGGCTGTCGCGGATCGCGGGCCTCATCCGCGAGGTCTTCATGAGCGCCGTGTACGGCAGCGCCGGCGCGGCGAGTGCGTTCACGCTCGCGTTCACGATCCCCAACCTGCTGCGCAGCCTCTTCGCCGACATGGCGCTGTCGGCGGCGTTCGTGCCGGTCTTCACCGACCTGCTCGAACGCAAGCGACGACGAGAGGCGCTGCTGCTCGTCTCCACGCTCTTCTGGGTCCTGCTCGGCGGGCTGGCGATCATCGTCGCCGTCGCGATCCTCGCGGCGCCGCTGTACATGCCGCTCTTCGTCCACGGCGACCTGGCGGCCAACCTCGGCAGCCAGGCCGATCCGCTGACCGTCGGGCTCGCGCAGGTGATGATGCCGACGGTCCTGCTGCTGGGCCTCAACGGCCTGCTCGTCGGCGTCCTCAACGCGTACGGCCACTTCACGGTCCCGGCGCTCTCGCCGCTGGTGTGGAACGTCGTGATCATCGCGGTCAACATCGCGCTGCTGCCGACGTTCGGCGGCATCGGCGACCCGGACGCGATCTACGCCCAGGCGGTCGGCGTGCTCGTCGGCACCGTCGTCCAGCTCGTCATGGCGGTCCCGGTGCTGCGCCGCTACGGGGTGCGGCTCGTGCCACGGGTGGACTGGCACGACCCGCGCCTGCGTCAGGTCCTCACCCTGATGATCCCCGTGGCACTGAGCCTCGGCCTCATCAACTTCAGCGCCGTCATCAACGCGACGCTCGGTGGCGAGGTGGCCGCCGACGGTCCGCGTGGCATCGAGGCGGCGTTCCGGCTGTACATGCTGCCGCAGGGCATCTTCAGCGTGGCGATCGTCACGGTGCTCTTCCCGGTCCTGAGCCGGGCGGTGTCGCGGCGCGACGGCGACGAGCTGCGCCGCCTGCTCGGGTCGGGGATGGCCCAGATCCTCGTGCTGCTCGTTCCGGTCGGGATGCTGCTGACGAGCCCGATCATCGCCCGCGACCTGATCGAGATCGTCTACCAGCGCGCGGAGTGGACGTCCGACAACACGGTGACGGCCGGCACCGCCCTGGCGGCGTTCGGTCCCAGCCTGGCGCTCAACGGCCTGACGCTGCTGCTGTCGCGCACGTTCTTCGCGCTGCAACGGCCGTGGGCCAACACCGCGCTCGCCCTCGCGAGCCTCGGCGCCGGTGCGATCGCGTCGCTGGCGATGTACCGGCCGCTGGGGATCGCCGGCATCGTGCTCGGCACGTTCATCGGCAACGTCGTGCTGGTCTGGGCGCAGCTGCGGTTGCTGCGCCGGGAGACCGGCGGTCCGCTGCGGCTCGAGGGCGTCGCCCGCTCGCTGGTGCAGGTGCTCGTCGCGTCGGTCGTCGCCGCGGCGGTGGCCAGCGGCATCGTCGTGCTCGGCAACGAAGCCGCGGATGCGGTCGACGCCGGCCTGGGTCGCTCGCTGGTGACCGTCGTCTACCTGGGACTCGCGATCGTCGCGGCGGCCACCGTCTACGTCGGACTCGCGCGCGAGCTGGGACTGGCCGAGCTGGAGCAGGCCGGTGGCCGGTTCGTCCGCCTGGCCGACCGGCTCCACGGGATGTTCCTGCGGCTGCCCGGCGTCCGGCCCCTGCTGCGGGTCGCGCGCTCCGGCGCGGTCGCTGGCATCGCGTCGGGGATCCTGCGGGCGCTGGAGCTGCTCGCGTGGCCGCTGTCGCTGCTGAGCGCCGTCGCGCGCGGCCTGGCCCGGGGCCTGGCCGGCCTCGTGCGTCCCGCGGATCCGGCGTCGCCGCCCCCGCCGACGCTGCCGGACGGGCCGTCGTCGGGCGATCCGGCGACGCGCGCCGCGGGCGGGGTCGAAGCCGCGGGCGAGGATCTGCCCGGCGGCGCCGGCGACATGGGCGGCGCGACGGTTGCGCCGGCCGCGGTACCGCCGCGTGGGGCCCGGCGTGAGCGCGGGGACCGCGGTGCGGGTGCGGACGCATCGCGTCCCGGACCTCGGGTCGCCGG